>DASRBG010000017.1:0-30008 GCA_035653735.1 Gemmataceae bacterium | reverse complement strand
CGCGTGGCGCGTGGCGCGTGGCGCGTGGCGCGTGGCGCGTGGCGCGTGGCGCGTGGCGCGTGGCGCGTGGCGCGTGGCGCGTGGCGCGTGGCGCGTGGCGCGTGGCGCAGGAGAATTCAAACTTGCTTTCAACGAAGAGGAGAACATGGGCGTAATTCTCGTAAGCTCATCTCTGAAGCTACGGCACCCTGTTCTCTATTCCGGCTGTGGAGAAGTGTAGCCGACGTTGGGCGAATTGTCAAATACATGCCCGAATTTTAATTTTTTCTTAATGCTTCTTTAATCTTCGAGCATGGAGGCATGCCCTTTTGTTTTTTACTGCACATTCCGTTGCTCGCCGCGACGAGTCGAACGCAGGGAGCGCGCCGGAGCGGCTGCATCCTCGCGGCGCAGGATCGTGGGGCAAGCGCTCGCTTCGGACGGTTCGTTGACGACGCGGATGAACGGCAGCAACACCGGCTGCTCGGCGTCTGTCTCGCTCTCAGCCTGTTGAATGCGCTCGGCTTCGCGCTGACGCCGGGCTTGTTGAAAGCGGAATTCGTTCCATAGCTTGCGGAAACGCGGCGATCGCGCGTTGCGGAACATCGCCAATTGCAGCACAGTACGCGCATCCTCAGTGCGTCCCGTCAGGCGCAGTCCCTTCACCAGCTTGCCTAGCACTTCGATATCTTCCGGCGCGCGCTCCGCCGCCTCGTGCAAACGAGCCAGTCCCTCCTCGGTTTGCCCCAGACGCAGGAGAAGATGACCGTAATCGGCGAGGCACTTGACGTGGCCGGGATCGAGTTCGAGAGCACGGCGAAAATGCTCGCCGGCGCGTTCGAGGTCCGCTCCTTCCTCGGCGGTCAAGGCCGTGGCGAGCAGATAGTGGTAACGCGCATTGTCGGGTTGATGCCGCAAGGCTGCCGTCAGGTGGCGGCGCGCCTGTTTGTATTTGCGACGCTTGAGGTGGATTTCCGCTAGTCGGGCCTGCGTTTCCTCGGCGGCTTCGGCGGGCAGATAGCGGAAACGCGATAGGCGCGTGAGGACCACAACGGCATCGCGATGACGGCCGGCTTCCTGATAGCGCCGGCCCATAGCAAGAACGCGCTCGACGAGATTCAAGGTTGGCATCATGACGCTGCCTCCATGCAGCTGAGAGTCCTTCCCTGGTCGGTTGCGGGTTGGCGAATCGGCGAGAGATGTCCCGCGTGGGCCTATCATAACGTCCTATCGTATTCAAGCAAGATGAAATGACGTTCACGATCGCTGCCTCGCGCCGCGGGCTGGTAGTAAATGGGAGGGGATCGTATAGTGGCGGAAATCAGGGAGGTACGATGATCGTCAAGGGACCGCCGCGAATTCTGGTCTGCGCTCCGGAGCCGAGCATCCTGGCCGAGATGCGCCATCTTCTGGCCGGCAGCGACTGCGAGTTGGCCGGTCACGTGCTGGCCAATACCGATCCGGAGCAGCCGAGCGGCTATCAACTCATTGTCCTCGAAGACGCCGTACTCGATACGTGCCGCCGCCTGCGCGAACGGCTGGGTTCTCTGTTCGTGCCTTTGCTGGTCCTCAACAGCGATTGCAGTCCTGCCGCGCGAATTGCCGCTTTCGAGGCGGGAGCGGACGCTTATCTGACTCGGCCGTTCACGGCCAGCGAGTTGTTGGCGCAGGTCAAGGCACTGTTGCGCATAAAAGATGCTCACGATCGACTAGCCGGCAAATCCGCCGAGATGCACCGCATCAACAAATGCCTCCAGCAGCTCCATCAACAGATCGATCATGAATTGCAATTGGCCCAGCGCATCCAATCGAGTTTTCTACCGCACCGTTTGCCCGATGTGCCGCAATGCCGTTTTGCCGTCCATTATCTGCTGCGCGATCGTGTCGGCGGCGACTTCTACGATGTGTTCCGCCTCGACGAACATCACGTCGGTCTCTACGTCGCCGATGCAATGGGCCACGGCGTTCCCGCCAGTCTCTTGACCATCTTCGTCAAGAAGGGCGTCAAGGCCAAGGAAGTGTTCCGCCACGATTATCGCCTGGTTCCGCCGGAGGAAGTGCTGCAACGGCTGAACAAGGATTTGGTCGAGCAACACCTGTCGGAGCACTCGTTCCTGACGATGGCCTACGCGCTGTACAACCATCACGACGGCACGTTTCGCTTCGCGCGCGCGGGACATCCCTATCCGCTATACGTTCCCCGCTCGGGCGAGCCGGTGTATTGGCGTCAGGAAGGATTATTGCTCGGCGTGGTGGATGCTGCCTTTCCGGCTCGCAGTTATCCGCTGAATCCAGGCGACAAAGTACTGCTGTACAGCGACGGCATCGACACCGGCCGCTTCGAGGACCATGCTCCCGGTTCCGACAGTTTGCTTGCCTGCGCCGCGCGTCATAGACACATGCCAATACAAAAATTTATCGATCAATTAGCCCGCGACCTCTTCACCGCCGGCGAACAGCCCGATGATCTGACATTGCTCGGTATGGAAGTCGCACCATAAAAATAATTGCCTATAATGCCGTCCATGAGCAACGCTTTCACGGAAGATCTGGCCCGCTTTGGTCCACAGCGCGCCTATGCACCGCCATCGCGCGCGGATGCCCAGGTTTATTGCAGCCGGCTGGCACGCACGCATTACGAGAACTTCACGGTCGCCTCGGCCTTGCTGCCGCGGCATCTGCTTCGCCATTTTCACACGGTTTACGCCTACTGCCGTTGGGCCGACGACCTTGCCGACGAGTCCGGCGGCGGCGCGCATGCTCTGTCGCTGCTCCGCTGGTGGCGCGAGGAATTGCTCGACTGCTACCGGGGCCGGCCGCACCACCCTGTCTTCGTCGCCTTGCAGGACACCATCCATCGCTTCGACATCCCGCCGCAACCGTTCCTCGATTTGCTTGCCGCGTTCGAGCAAGATCAACGAGTCAAGACCTATGACACGTTCGATCAACTGCTTGCATACTGTCGCTGCTCAGCCAATCCTGTCGGCCGGCTTGTCCTGCATTTGTGCGGCGCGTTCGATGATGAACGTGCCGCGCTGTCGGATCACATTTGCACCGCGCTGCAACTGGCGAATTTCTGGCAGGACGTGGCGCGCGATTTCGACATCGGCCGCGTATATCTGCCGCGCGAGGACCGCGTGCATTTCGCTTACGGTGATAAAGATCTGGCCGCACGGCGATTCACTCCCGCGTTCGCGGAGCTGATGCGTTTCGAGGTGGACCGGACGCGCGACCTGTTTTATCGCGGCATGCCGTTGGCCCTGCGCATGCCGGAAGCGATGCAGTCGGACATTGAGCTTTTCATTCACGGTGGCTTGGCCATTCTTCGCAAGATCGAACAACAACGTTACAATGTGTGGGCACGGCGGCCAGCCCTAGCTCACTGGGAAAAGGGCCTGCTCCTAGCCAGCGCGATTTGGCGGCGCCTGCGCCGGAAGATGACAAGGTGACAGGGTGACAAGGTGAACGACAATCATCAAGGGAACGGTATCAACCCGGAGTACAAGGAACGCGGAAGACAATCCGTTGTCACCTTGTCACCTTGTCACCCTGTCACCCTGTCACCCTGTCACCCTGTCAGCCTGTCAGCCTCCTTCGCTTGGTGCGAACGTTTGGCGCGGCGGCAGGCCGGCAATTTCTATCACGCTTTTCGTCTCTTGCCTACGGCCCAGCGCCGGGCCATGTGCGCCCTATATGCGTTTATGCGCGTCGCCGACGATCTGACCGATGGTCCGGAAGCACTGGCCGAGAAAAGCCAGTCCCTGGAGGATTGGCGGCGGCAGTTCGATGCCGCCCTGGCCGGCGTTTATTATCATCCCTTGCATCCGGCCTTTCATCACACCGTCGAACATTACGGCATCCCGCGCTGTTATCTGGACGATGTGCTCGACGGCGTCGGCATGGACCTGGACACGGATCGCTATGACACCTTTGCCGATCTCTATCGTTACTGTTATCGGGTGGCGTCGGCGGTCGGCCTGGCATGTATTCATATCTGGGGATTCCGCGAGGAACGGGCGAAGGCCTATGCGGAGTCGGCCGGCATCGCTCTGCAACTGACCAACATCCTTCGCGATCTCGGCGAGGACGCCGGGCGAGGCCGGGTTTATCTGCCGCGTGAGGATCTCGAACGGTTCGGCTACTCCGTTGCGGATCTGGAACAGGGCCGACGCGATGGCCGGTTCCGCGATTTGATGCGTTTCCAGGTTGAGCGTGCCCGGGAATATTACGACGCAGCGGCGCCGCTGGCGGATTTCCTCACCCCCGCTGGGCGGTCGGTGTTTCTGGTCATGCTGCGCACCTATCGCGGATTGCTGGAGGCGATTGTGCGCTGCGATTACGATGTGTTCAATCGCCCTGTCCGCTTGAGCCGATGGCGGAAATTATGGCTAGCGGTCCAGGTATTGCCCCTACGTTGGGGATGGGGCAACTTTTAGTTTTCTCGTCCTCGCTCATTTCCCACTGACAACCCGCCCTTTCGCCGGCGAGCCGGTCAACTCATCCAGCACGCAACGCAATCCCTCGCGGCGAACCGCGCGATCGACTACGAATGTCAACCCATGTTGCCCGACCGGCAGCTTCACCTCCAACGCCTTCTTCACGGCCACGGGATTTTGATCGACCCACAGTTTCAATCCCTTCGTGGAGTTGAGCCGGACGATGAATGTGCCTGCCGTGGTGACATCGACTTGACAGCGAATCAGTGAAACGGGATGTTTGTCCTGGCCCAGCGAGAACAGTGGTACGTCCGCCAGCGGCAGCTCGCCGGATACGGTGGTGTATACCGGATTCCATTGCAGGCCGCGTTCGTCCTTCGCTGGGGTGGACAAACCACCTCCGAGGCGGAGAAACGTCCATGCCTCGCGAGTCGGTTCCAGCGCCTGCCAGCGGCGGACCACGCGCTGCGGGCCGATGGCATAGGGGCCGACCTTGCCCAGCTCCGATAAGAACCGCACCAGGTCGAGCAGCTCGCCGCGCGTCAGCGTATCGGTCAAACCATCCGGCATCAGCGAGCCACCGGGTGAGCGCTCATCGATGTCCTTGATCGGAATGGCGACTTCTCTGTCCTCGGCGTCTCGCAGGACCAGTTCGGTGTTCGACTCGCGCACCTTGATGCCGCTGTATTGCTGTCCCTTCGTGGTGGTGACGAGCAGGGAGTGGTAGTTTTCCTTGACGGCCTTGTTCGGTTGCAACAGCGAATCGATGAGGTAATCGACGGGCGCGCTGGCACCGATACTGCTGAGATCAGGGCCTACCTGTCCGCCGGCGCCGCCGATGGCGTGGCATTTCAAACACACCAAGTCCTTGCGACGGAAAAGGGCTTCGCCGCGCACTGGATCGCCGAGCCGTGTTACGTCGGCGATCATCGCTTGCAACTCTTCCGACGATAGCGTGCGCGCCCCGAACGTTAAACCGCCGGCTTTCGTCAACGCCTCGGCAAGCCCTTCATCTGGCCGGCCGGTGCTGCGTACCGTGCGCAGGCCGATGCGAGCGATGTCGGGAGGCAATTTGTGTTCGCGCAGCGCGGAGGCCAGCAGGGCCGCTCCGCCTTTGCGTTGCAGGAACGCCTCGAAGATGCCGGCGGCTTGGTCCTCGCTGCGGATCTTCGCCAACACTGCCGATGCGCGCCCAGCAGCCGCCTTGGCGTCGAGCCGTACCAGAGCGATCAGGGCCAAGCGACTCCGCGTCATTCCATCCTCGCCGGCAAGTTTCTCCAACGCCTCGATGCTATCCCCTCCGCCGAGCGCTGCCAGTCCATCCACGGCAGCCTGGCGCACGACATCGCTAGACTTGTCGGCGCGAAACATCTCAAGCAGTTGCGGCCGCGCCGCCTCCAATCCCCATAGACCGGCCAGGCGAACGGCTGCCGTTCGCAGTCGCTCGTTGTCTTCTTTCAGGAGCGGCAGAACACGCGTGAGATCACCGGCCGGCCGGACGTTCCGCTGTCGAATCGCTTGTTCCAGCGCTTCCAGCAGCCGCGCTCGTTCGTCGATGGACCGCGATGATGCCAGACTGACGCGATCGAACACCAGAGAGAGTTCTTGCGGCCCGCCCAGCGTGGTGAGGAACGCCAAAACGTCGGTCGCGTCCGCGCCAGCTTTGCCGGAGCGCACCAACTCAACCAACGAACCCAGCACCGCTCGCGAGTCGGCCGATTCCAGCGCGAACAGCAATTGCCGAGAATCGGCGACCGTAAAGCGTCCCTCCTGTAAGGCCGGCAGCCATTGCGATTCCAGGTCGCGCAGCGTCAGCCACAAGCCGTATTCAAGATATTTATCCATCGGTTTGTTCATCGCCTTGAGCGCTAGCTCGGCCGCGCGAACATCGTGGATCTGCCCGAGCGCTCGCACCGCTTCCAAGCGAACCTGCGGATGCTCATCCGCGATACGCGGCGCCAGCATTTCCAACGGCTCGCTCAGGCGATCGTACCACGCCAAGACGACGCGCACGGCGGCCGCACGGATGCGATAATCGCTGGCTTGCAGCAGCGATGCCAACAACTTCGGCTCGACTACATTGAGAGCTTGATAGGTCCACAGCGCTTCGAGAAGGAGGGGATCTTGCTCAAGTTTCGCCGTCCACGCCTTCAACTCCGGCAGGACCGACGCGCCGCGCTCCTTGAGCACAAGACGGGCGTGAACGCGCGTCCAATCCTCCGGTGCTTTGAGCGCTTCGAGCAGATCCGAGGTTTTGGCGTTGACGAGCTGCGGTCGCGGCACGAGCGGCCGGCCCTTGGCGGTGATGCGCCAGATGCGGCCGTGGCTAACATCGCGACGCGGATCGCGGAAATCGACCTCGCCGTGTTGGATGATGGGATTGTACCAATCGGCGATGTAGATGGCCCCATCCGGCCCCATCTTCACATCCACCGGCCGAAACGCCGGGTGATTGCTGCGGATCAGGTCGGCTTGCAGCGTAGCGGCGTAGTAGGAGCCTTCCGGTGCTAGCGTGAAACGACAGACGCGATGGCCGCGGAAATCGTTGGTGATGAGGTTGCCGCGCCAGTCCTCGGGCATATGCCGGCCGCTGAGGATCTCGCAGCCGCAGTATTTCGGATGGCCGGGATTGAGACCGTGCAAAAGTTGCGTCGCCCCCGGCGCGGCTTCGTAGCTCGCTCCCACGATCACCGGATTGACGCCCTCGGTACCGGCGCCGTCGGTGACGAACGATTGGCCCCAACGATCGAAGTGATGGCCCCACGGGTTCCACCAGCCGCGCGCGAACACTTCGAGCCGGCGCGTCTCCGGACGAAACTGCCAAACGCCGCCGCCGCCCAGACGGCGCGGGCCATACGGCGTTTCGATGTGCGAGTGAATATAGATGGATTGATTGAAATACAGCATGCCGTCGTGGCCCCAGCGCAGCGTGTGGACCATGTGATGCGTGTCTTCCGTGCCGAAGCCGGAAAGGATCACACGGCGGCGCAGCGGTCCCTTGTCGCCGTCCGGCCGCGACAGGTGTAACAGATCCGTGCTGGCGCCGACGTAGACGCCGCCATCGCCGGGTTCCAATCCGGTCGGGATCAATAAGCCATCGGCAAACACCGTGGTTTTATCCGCCTTGCCGTCGCCGTCGGTATCTTCGAGGATAATGATCTTATCGTTGGCCTTCTGGCCGGGTTTGATCTGCGGATACGATTCGCTGCACGCCACCCAGAGCCGGCCCGCCGCGTCGAAATTCATCTGAATCGGCTTGGCTAATAACGGATCGGCGGCAAACAGGTTGACCTCGAAACCATCGGCGACTTGCAAGGAGTTGCGCTCGATCTCCGGATCTGGATCGGGCACCTTGGCATCTTTCTGGGCGAAGACGGAAGAGCTAACCACAGAGTCACAGAGAACACAAAGAAGGAAAAGTCCGAGCCTGAAGCTTAAACGAAGAGCGAACCTTCCCTCGTTCCCACGCTCCGCTTGGGAACGCAAGTGTGCGACGCTCCGCGTCGCGGCCGACTGCTGCGCGGGACGGGACGCGGAGCGTCCGGACGTGCGTTCCCACGCAGAGCGTGGGAACGAGAGGATAATGTTCTCGTTCATGGTTTCTTTTCTGCTTTCAGCTCATAGGTGTGGGGCACCGGCACACGCAGCTTGGCGATCTCCTTTTCCTTCTCGGCGATTAGAGGATCGAACTGCGGGATCTCGCGGGCGTTCTGGCCTTGCTCGTACTTGCGGAAACCGAACAGATACGTCTCGTTTTCCGGACGCCAACGGTAGAAATAAAGACGATTCTTGGCGACGATGGCCTGACGCAGTTTGTCGCTTTGGGCAAGGTCGGGGTCGAGGCTCACTAGGGTCTGTCCGGGACCATCCGATAACGGATCCGCACAACAGCAATCAGGCGGAGCGCCTTCTTGGGGTGGCGATGGAAGAGGGAGGATCTTCAACGTCACCTGAATTTGCCGTGGATTATCGGCCGACTTCGTTACTCGCGCCGCTTGGTACTGTGAGTTCGCGTCCGGCAAGCCAAGCCCACGCTCCAGCAGGACGGCCGAACGCCAGTAACCCCAGGCAGTCATGTGGATACCATCCTGAGTTAGAGGATTCGGCTCTCTGCCCAGCAGCTCATACAGATCAACAAAACGATGGCCGCGTCTCTTCGCCACATCTCGTATCGCATCGGCATACAATCGCAGGTTCTTATTGTTCTCCGTCGGCTCGGGCAGCGGCGGCGCGAGCTTTTCCTGCTTGGGCGGCGAGAGAAGAACAACCCGTGCTTTCGTCGGAGCGAAGGTATCCAACAGCGTTTCCAGTCCCTTGACGAAGCGCGGCAAGCCTTGCCGCCCCTCGAACGATTCGTTCGTGCCGTAGCCGATGATGAGGACCGTCGGCTTGAGGGCAAGGACATGATCTTTCAGATGCTTGAATCCGTCGGCCTGGGTGCCGAAGCCGGCGCGGGCGTCGCCGAACACGGTGTCGCCGCTCCAGCCGAGATTGCGGAAGGTAATCGATTTGTCGGGATACCGCCGCGTCAGCGCCGTCTCCCAGTAGCCGTATCGCTGTTCGCGTTCGATGAGCGTGCTACCGATCAGCACAATGCGATCCCCATCGCGGAGTGAAAACGCTTCCTCCGCATGAACGACATCAACGACTAGAAGGACGAGGAGCGAAAGACAGAGAGATTTCACGATGACGGCTCTCCCGGTGAGGGCGTGATGCAGCACGTGGGTGGTAAATGCGATTGTACCGGAATGCCGGGAGAGGGCAACGCGCGAAAGGCGAGCGGGGTCGCGTTAGCGCCCCGAGTGATTGCTTGGCGAGCGGGGTCGCGTTAGCGCCCCGAGTTATTCTCGGGGCGCTAACGCGACCCCGCTCGCCGATGGCGGTTGTCAATTGCTGATCTGGCTATCATCAACGACGACACCGTCGTGCCAGCCCGAAGAGGCGATGTAGTTGTTGTAGGCGGTGGTGCCGGGCATGATGCCTTTGCGGATGCCGCGAATCGAGCCGTCGCCCATGCAGAACTGAATCATGCCTGTATGTTTGCTGCTAAACTCAAACAGGGTCGTTTCCGATCCGGCCGCGGTGCCGTAAGCCGTGGGCATCGAACCGACGCCGATCCAGGCAGGAGCAAAGCGTCTCTGGCCATAGGGGAAATCGCCCAGCCATTCGCCGAACATCAAGGTGTTGCTGGCGCCATCGTATGCCGTCAGCTGGGTCAGGCGAACCGCGGAACGATTGCAAAATAGACCGGCGTATTGATCGACCGTTCCGTTGTTGATTCGGCCGCCGTAGCCGGCGACGCCGGCATAGCTGGTCCGGCCGAGGTCGGCCCCGCCTTCGCTGACATTCATGCCGCCGACGAAAACCTCGAACCATTGACCTTGACGGAACGTGTGCGTCAAGATGTCGGTCATGACGGTGTTGGAATACGGATTGTCCGAGGGGCAGAGGAAAGTGCTGATGCGAAACTGAGCAGCGGCGGAGGCAGAGGGATAGTTCCACCACGGCGGATAGACGGCGGATGGACTCAGGTAATTGCTCGGCAGGTCTTGAACCAGGAACTCGTGAAGGTTGTTCTGCTCGATATAGGGTAGCAGATACACGAACACGCCGACGAACTGCGTGTCGATCGGCGGCAGGCCGAGCCCGACATCCGGGTAGGGTCCGAGTTGGCCCGGCGGCAGGACGCCCTGCGAGTCGGCATAGGTGTGGGCGGCGAGTCCAATTTGCTTGAGATTATTGGCACAATGAGCGCGAGCGGCAGCTTCGCGTACCTTCTGGACGGCCGGCAACAGCAATCCCATGAGAATGCTGATGATGGCGAGGACCACGAGCAGTTCGATGAGGCTAAATGCGGAACGGCGGACGGTGCGAGCCATGCAAGCTTCCTCAGGCTGGGGTGAAGACGGAGCGCGGCCCAAGAGACAGGGACCGGCGCGCACCCTTCAAGAACATGAAGGGTCAACCCACGGATACACTCGACGTTGAGCTATCCGGCAAGGACAATAGCACGGGGGCGTGGACGAGAATAATTAGTGGGCGGGACGAGTCGTAGAAGGGTAGCCAAGCAGCAACTCCCACAAAAAGATATGTGGCAACTCCATTACTTCCGAACACTATACTGGCGAGCAAAGGCAGTCGCAAGAAAAAAAAGAGAGAATTCACATTTTTTTCAAAAAAGGTCTTTCACAGGAAAAAGGTGCCCATGCGTCTACTCTTGACCGGAGCGAGCGGAAGCCTGGGTAGTTACATCCTGCGGGAATGTCTCCGGCAGGGTGACACGGTCATCGCCTGGAGCGGCAGTCGGCAGGGAGAATTGTTCGGCTGTCCACTTCGTCCGATCGACCTGGCCGCGCCGGACGCCATCGCATCCGCCTTCCGCGACGCTCGTCCGGATGGGGTTGTGCATACGGCAGCTCTGGCTGTCGTGTCGGAGTGTCACCGCGATCCCCAGCGGGCGGAGCGGATCAACACACGCGGCAGCGCCATCCTGGCCGAGCTGGCCGACCGAGCAAAGATCCCCCTGATTCACGTATCCACGGACATGGTATTCGACGGCGAGCACGCCCCCTATCGCGAGGAGGATGCCGTGGCTCCCGTGTCAGTCTATGGCCGTACGAAGGCCGAGGCGGAGCGAGCCGTTCGCGCTTACCCCCGCAACACGGTCGTGCGCGTGCCCTTGCTGTTCGGTCCAACCCTGACGGGCAGGTCGTCGTTTTTCGATCAGCAATTGCTGGCCCTGCGGGAGGGAAGGCGAATTCCCTTGTTCCACGATGAATGGCGAACGCCGCTCAGCCTCCTCGTCACCGCTCGGGCGCTCTTGGCAATCGTCAGTGGGACAGGTGGGACCGGCGTCTCGCCGATCGGTCCGTTGGGCTTGCTCCACATCGGAGGACCGGAGCGACTGAGCCGGCTGGAAATGGGGCAGCGCCTCGCGGCCTTCCTCGGCTGCGATGCGAGCGGAATCGAACCGATCTCGCGGACGAGCATCGCCGCGGCGGAACCTCGGCAGGCCGATCTGTCTCTGGATTCGTCCCGTTGGCGTGGTCTTTTTCCACACCAGGAATGGCCGGACTGGAACTCAGCCCTCTCGCAACTGATGTCCTCGTGAACAGCGGAGAAAACCCGATATGAGCCAAACTCGCGTCGCCTTGGTTACCGGCAGCGGCAAGAAACGCATCGGCTGGCACGTCGCGGCCGCGCTGGCCGAGCGCGGTTACAACATCGTGGTCCACTACCACACGTCCCAGGCCGAAGCCCTCGAAGCCGTGACGACCTTTCGGCAGCACGGTGTGGAGGCATTGGCCCTGCCAGGCGACCTCACCAACGAAGCTGCCGTTCGAGGTCTCTTTCAAGAGACGCTGGATCATTTCGGCCGGCTCGATGTTTTCGTCCATTGCGCCGGTCTATGGGGCAAGGGGCGGCTGGAAGAGGTGACTGCCGCCGACGTGCGCTGCAACTTCGAGGTGAATGTACTCAGCACATTTCTTTGCGCGCGCGAAGCCGGCCTGGCGATGGTGCGACAACCGGAGGGCGGCTGCATTATCACCCTAGGCGACTGGGCCGTCGTCCGTCCCTATCTTCATCACGCCGCCTATTTCGCTTCCAAGGGCGCCATTCCCACCATGACGCGCTGCCTGGCCGTAGAGCTGGGCACGCGCAATCCGCGCATCCGCGTCAACTGCATCGAGCCGGGGCCGGTCTTGTTTCCGCCCGACCTGCCGGAGCAGGAGCGCCGCGAGTCCATCGAGTCCACGCTGGTCCAGCACGAAGGCTCTCCCGACCACGTCGCTCGCGCCGTCCTCTCGCTGATCGACAACGACTTCATCACCGGCGTTAGTCTTCCTGTCGATGGCGGACGAGCCATTTTTGCGGGTGGAAAGTGATCGGGTTTTCGGTTTTCAGTTTTCGATTTTCGGTATTTCATGGACTTGCACACCGAAAACTGAAAACCGAAAACCGAAAACTGATCTGCTCTTGTCCGCATCCCTTCCAATCGCTATAGGGCGGAACAGCGGCGAGGGAATCGCCATCCTTGACGGGTTTCCACGGCTGGGTTATCGTAAAACTGTGCCTTTCGCTGAGAGATGTTTCGGACCACACCTTGAGGAAGCGATGACCAAGGCCGAACTGGAATCCTATCAGGAAACGCTGCTGTCTCTGCGTAATCGCCTGTCGGGAGATGTGTCGCATCTCGCCGACGAAGCCCTGCGAGCGCGCGGAGGCGAGGCCAGCGGCAGCCTCTCGAATGCTCCCTTGCATCTGGCGGACCTCGGCACGGATAACTCCGAGCAGGACTTCACCCTCAAGCTGCTGGAAAATCAGGAGAGTGCCCTGAAGGAAATCGACGACGCTCTGGAACGCATTCGCCGAGGTGTGTTCGGCCGTTGCGAGGAATGTCAGGGAACGATCCCCAAGGCCCGTTTGCAGGCGTTGCCCTACACCCGTCATTGTGTCGCCTGCGCACGGAAGCTTCAACAAAGTTCATAAAGGTCTTTATGTCAGAACGTTCCTATCGCATACTATTGTGGGTGCTGGCCCTGACCGGCCTGGCGCTGGACCAATCCAGCAAATACGGCGTCTTCGCGTGGTTGGGCGAGAAGCTTGAACATGAACACGTCGTCTTTCGCACGGATAAGGGCGGTTTTCAACTTGTCGCTCAGTTCGAGCGCGATGAGTTGGGCGGCGATCGTGTCGACAGCGGCAGGCGCGTGCCCCATGTCAATCAGGGGGCGTTGTTCGGTTTTCTGCGCGATCACAAGACGCTGGCCAATAGCGGTTTCGCCGTCATCAGCTTGCTGGCCGCCGGCGCCATCATCTACTGGAGCACGCACCGAAGCACGGCGCGCGATCGTTGGCTGTGTGCCGCGCTCGGCTTGATTCTGGCCGGCACGCTCGGCAATTTCTACGATCGCATCGTGTTCAACGGCGTCCGCGATTTTCTACACTGGAACTATCTCTTCGATTGGCCGGTCTTCAACATCGCCGATTGCTGCTTGGTGTGTGGGGCGGGGTTGCTGCTGATCCAGGCTTTCGCCACGCAACCGGCCAAAGACGAGACGAACACGGACTCCACCCTCGATTCTCGTTCCTTGCCTCGGACGCGCTCGACGGAGTGGAGCGCCGCCGCCTCGAATGCGGAATGATACCCAGCGCTTATCCGAGCCGCGCACGCAACGATGTAGAGCCGCGACCGTAAGGGAGCGATTTTCCCAACCGCTCCCTTACGGTCGCGACTCTACATCGTTGCGAGCTGTTGGTGTATTCACTCCATTTTGCCGCGTCCTTCCAGCAGACGATTGAGCCGTTCATTCATTTCTTCTTCGGCGGCGGCGGACCAAGTGTAGTCGTGGTACGGTTTGAAACCGCCTTCACTGTTGAAAGTTGCCGTCGGCGCCGGGCAGAGCGAGAGCACGCCCAGCGACTGACCGCGAATGCTCAGCTCGAAACCGCTGACTTGCTCGAGATCGGCAGCGTCAAGCGTTCCGGGAGCAACCATGGTGGGTCCATCGGTGATAAGCACGTCTTGCTCCAGTAATAACGGGGGTTTGACCGCCCCGGGCACCTGAGCGGTGATTTGCAAGCGGCACATACCGGCCATGCCAGGTTCGCCGCTGCGGACGAGAAAACAGGGACCGATTCGTTTGGTGCTCTCCAAGGGCGGCACTTGCCGGGTCAACCGCACGGTTTCGGGGGTGGCCTGGATGACGAAGCGCGTATCGGCGATGCCCAGCGAACGATGGAAGGCGCGTTGCGAGATGCCGCGAACGCGTTGGCTTGCCAGCGGTCGATCGCTCAGGAGCCAGGTTGCCACCCACGGTCCAATGCGGCGCGGATACCGTTTGGGCACTACGGTAACAAGTGCCTGCCGTCCGCCCAACTGCGAGCTGCACAAGCAGACCGGCACGCGCGATACGGAGCCGCTGCGCTCACAACGGAACTCGACTTGCAATTCCAGATCGAGCAACGGTACCAGGCTGGTCGGGCTGGTGAGCACGGCGCTGGCGAGCAGGCCGCGGCATTGGCTGGAAACGAACGTTTGGCAGGCAACCGTTTGCGTGCCGAGGCGCACGCACAACGTCGGCATTTGCAAGCGGAGGTTTTGTAGGAACTCATCCTTGCTCAAAAACGGCAAGGAAAGCTGGCCGAGCACTTTCTCGCGGCAGAGCAGCTCGACCATGACATCCTGTCCGGGCGGCGGGATGCGAAAGGTCAAGCGGTGATGTTCATCGCCTTCATGCTCCATCCTCTCCGCGGGGACGAGATCCAGTCCGGGAACACGGAGCTGGAAGTCGGTTTTGCGGCGATTGCTGGACTTGGGCAGACGCACCGTCGCTTGCACGAGGACGGCTTCCGCATTCCAGGGGATGGGTTGATCGTCCACGTTTCGGCCGGCTTTTTCATAGCGAAAGTGCATGGCCTGCGACCGAGGGCCGATGCGATACAGCGGCCAAAGGTCATGCATCTTCAAGTCGAGCCAGCGCTTGATCCAGGGCCACATCGAGTTCCTCCACCGAGGAAGGAGTCGGTCGCGCCTGGCAGATCAAGCAGTCCGCCGCGCGCGGCACACGGAAACGGTAAGGGCGAAAGGCTTCGTCAAAGACTTCGGGCACGCGCTGGAGCGTCAGCAACATGCTCGTAAAACCGGGCGAATAGCGGGCAGGGTCGTCCAGCAGGGCCAGCGTGATCAAGGCATGCAGCGAAGCGATGGTCTGAATCGACGCCTTGCTGGCCGGTATGGTCGTCTCGCGGACCGGCCCTCCCGGTTGGGAATAATCAGGCGACGGCTCATTTTCCACCTTTACGGAGCGCTTAAGGTGGCTGGCCACGCAGCCGTAACAGGGACCGCCCGGCACAAACCAGTGGACGAATCCGCCGATGCCGCCGCTGAGCACTTCGCCGAGCGTCCACGCCTTGGCGTGGCGGCGCATCAGCGCGTCCCAGTGATACTTGGCCGGCTCATTGTCGGCGGCGCAGACGCCGATGTCGCAGCCGGCCGCCGCCACGTCGATGGCGTCTTGATGCGCCGGATCGCACAAATCGCAAGGCAAGAGATCCACCACGAGATCCGGCCGGCGTTCGAGCAGCCAGCAGCGGGCCAACTCGGCCTTCGGCTCGCCCACGGCCGAGAGCGGAAACAGATGGCGCTCGACGTTGTGGGGCTTGTAAACGTCCGGCTCGATGAGCGTGACGCGGCCAATCTTTGGGTCCCGGCAGAGCATGTCCAGAACCGGCATTCCACCGCTTCCCGCTCCAACCTGGAGGAGATGAGCCATAACTGCGTCCTCGCATCACTGTCTATATCCGAGCCTGCACTGTAAGCGAAGGCTGCCTTCGCTTACAGTGCAGGCTCGGAGGAGTCACTTCGCCTCCGGCAGCGGCCATTCTCCTGTTTCGTGCCAGACTTCGTAGCAAGCCAGCCATCGCCATGCCGCCTGCACGGCGAAAATGCAGGTGAACCGCGCCGGATCCCAGCGGCTGCCTGCCCGCGTGCTGCCTTGACGCCACAGGCACAACGTTTGGCCTTCCAGCAGGTGCGGACAATGCTTGAGGGCGGTCAGCACCCGCGTTTCCGGCGGCACGGTCGGATAACTGGAAACCAGGCGTGTTTCAAGTTGATAGATATTGTGCCCCGGCTTGAGGCAATAGCGCAACACAAGGGTGCCGCCCAGCCGGCTCAGACGGATCTGGAAGGCAGGATCACGCCCTTCGTTGTAGCGTTCAATGACCGGAATCTCGACGCTGAGCAAGCGCCGCTTGCCGGCCTCGCTGTCGAGAAGACTCATACGGTTTTCAGTTTTCGGTTTTCCGTTTTCGGTTTTCGGCTCCCGGGTCTTATACCGAAAACCGAAAACCGAAAACCGAAAACCAGGTTAATAGTGACACGGGACCGATTTGATGGCCGAGATCACCTCTTCGTCTGTGACTTCATCGGCGGTGCCGAGGAAGCTGGTGTCGCGGCGGTCCATGAGGATGGCACGATCGCTCTCGGCATTGCCGCGCAGGGCATTGATGAGCTGCCGTCGTTCGGTGTCGTTGAGGGGACGGAAGTCCATGGACAGTTCTCCTTCCCAGTTTTAATCTGCCCCCGGCTTGTCGGCCGGAGGAAACCACGAGATGAGCCAGCCCCGCGGCTGGCATTGCACGCATTCAGGCTCGCGCCGCCAAGAACGCGAGCAGCTGGTAAACGCCGCGGTCCACCCACTCGTCGTGATGTTGGACCTCCAGCAGTTCCCCGCTCCGAAGCACATAGTACCGCACCTCTTTGGGCCGAATCAGCACCTGCACGGCATCGCCGGGTTCGGCCAGGGGCAGGGTGAGGAGCAACCCCGTGCCCCATTCATCGGTCATCACCTCGAACCGCATCGCCGACTGTTGGCGACAAAGTCGCTCGATGCGCTCGGCGTGGAACTCCAACGTAGACCATATATCGTGCAACGATCGTGCCAGATCCGGTCCAATCGTCAGCTCCACGGGCAAGGGGCGATAAGCGCTGTCACCCTGGCGAAGAGCGTACCAGGAGAAGCGCAGTCCACGAAGGCATTGCACATGCGGCCGCGGCTGATAAGCGAACAAGTCGCCCGGCGTCGGAATCCCATCGGCCGTGCCAATGCCAAAGACGCCTTCGTGGCCACGCAGGTTCGCCACCCATTGCCCATCACCTCGCAAGTCGCCGTCACTAGGATGGCGCAGCGATCCCGGATGGGTATGCACCACGCCTATGATATTCAGACGACGATCCGTCTGGCGGACGATGCGGCTGGCAACCGCCTGGGCGTTGCTGTTGAAGCGGACGTGCGCGACACTGGCATCGCGCATCGCACCGGCCGGCAACGTCGCCAACACTACCGCTTCGCGCGCCTCCCGCAAACCGAGCAAGAGCCAGCCCGTTTCCTCTTCGCCGCGCGCCTCCGAGCGATGATTGGCGAACTCCTCGAACAGCGTCCGGCCAACGCCATCGGTCAGCAACACACGTTCGAGCGGGCCATAGCTAATGGGAGTGGAGGCCGATTTACCTGCCGGCGGCGGCAAGGGGCGAGGGCGATGCCACGAACGTTGCAGATCGTTGAGCCATCGCGTCGCCGTCCCAACCAAGCCCTGCAACATGTTCCGCGTCCACTCCTGGTTTTTTTTCTATTCAATCCTTCTCGTGTGGATGCGCCCTCGGGAACACAAAAAGGCCCAGCAACCTGCCGCTCCTTCTCCCTTCCTTCTAATCATCATAACCAGCAGAGACGGTTGAGTCAAAAGAGGAAGGCAAGTTGTTCGACGAAATAAATAAGCGATAAGATTGGTCTGCATTTGCAAGATCCGCGCCGCGGCCGAAGAGCCGCGACCGTAAGGGAGCGGTCTCGCCTCCGCTCCCTTACGGTCGCGGCTCTTCGGCCGCGGCGCGGATGTGCGTTGCCTGACACATGGTTTGTGTTATCCTGCATCGCGGTTCCCTTATTTATCGTGTCCTCGTTGGAGCGCGTCATGACTGTTTCGACCGACGTATTGTGTGCCGGCGTCATTGTTGCCGATCACGTAAGCTCGCCGATTTCGCACCTTCCGGCTCCGGGCGAGTTGGTGGTGGCCGATCAGTTGCTTCTGACCATCGGCGGCTGCGCCGCGAACGTCGCCGTCGATCTGGTCAAGCTGGGCATAACGGCGGCCGTGGTTGGGCGTGTCGGCGAGGATGTGTTTGGCCGCGTCGTCGCCGATATGCTCCGGGAGTGCCAGGTCGATGTCACTTCTTTACTTGTCAGCCCGGATGTGGGCACCGCCCAAACGATCATCGTCAACGTGGCCGGTCAGGATCGCCGCTTCATCCACACCTTCGGCGCCAACGCCGCTTTCTGCGCCGCCGACATTCCGCTGGAGCGCGTGGCGAAATGCCGCATTTTGTACGTGGGCGGCTATCTGCTGATGGGCGGTCTGGAAGCAGAGGAATTGATCCCGGTGTTCGCCGCGGCGCGCCAAGGCGGAGCGAAGACGGTCCTTGACGTGGTGACGCCGGGGCCAGCCGCTTATCTGCCGCGATTGGAAAAACTATTACCGCATGTGGATGTGTTTCTGCCGAACGATTACGAGGCGGAGCTAATCCTCGGCGAAAAAGACGCATTGCGTCAGGCGGAGCGATTCCACGAGTTGGGAGCGCGAACGGTCATTATCACGATGGGCGATCGCGGTTCGGTGTTGATCGGCGACGGCGTGCGCTTGCGGGCGGAGAGCTATCGCGTGCCATTCGTGGACGGCACCGGCGGCGGCGACGCTTTCGCCGCCGGCTACATCGACGGCATGTTGCGCGGGCTGGATGAGGAAGGATGTTTGCGCATCGGCAGCGCCGTCGGAGCGAGTTGCGTGCGCGCCATCGGCACGACGACGGGCGTATTCGCAAAGCCGGAGCTGGAGATTTTTCTGCGCGAGAATCCTCTGCGGATCGAGCGGATATGAATGGAATCGGTTTTAGCCAGCGGGCTGTAAAGTACCGGAAAATATTGATTGACGAGGGGCACTACATTGTCTATTCCTAAGAAGGTCATGATCGGAGTTAGCGAATGAACGACAACGAAGGTCCAATCCGATCCTTCCCTGCCTTAACTCGTCTCTCCCTGCGCGCTTTCGAGCCGGTGGCTCACGGGCAGGGCTTCTCCTGAATGTAATCCTCTACCAGACGGCGTGAACCGCAGTCTTCCACCCCCCGCACTGACCCTGTTCCGTGTGCTGCGGGCGGCTCCGCGCCTCGTGCGGAGCCGCCGCAGGCCATCCAACGCACTCACTCTCATTTTACCAAAGGAGATCTCATGAATCGTCGTCTCAGAAGGCGTCGCGCCTTTACGCTGATTGAACTGCTGGTTGTGATCGCGATCATTGCGATCTTGATCGGCCTGCTTCTCCCCGCTGTGCAAAAGGTGCGCGAGGCCGCCGCACGTATGCAGTCGCAGAACAACCTGAAGCAAGTCGGCCTGGCGGTTCACAACTTCTACAGCGCTTATGACCGTCTGCCACCCATGTTTGGCACCATCTATCCGAACTCCTCGGACCTGGCGGGCGGGTCCATCTTTTACCACTTGCTCCCATATGTGGAGGAGAACAATATCCACGCTCTTGGGGTGGACGCCTCGCGTTCGCTGCCGCTCAAGGTGCTGCAGGCCCCGCTGGACCGCAGTTACCCCCCCAACGGCACCTATCAGCTACCCCTGTCCGGGCAGCAAGGCTCGACGAACTTCCCCAACCTCTATCCCAACTGGGCCAGCACGTCCAACACCACCTGGGGCGTGAGCAGTTACTCCGCCAACTGGCAGGTCTTCGGCGACACCTCGGCCAAATTCGCCAAAATCACCGACGGCCTGTCCAACACCTTCATCTTCGGTGAGAAGTACTCCACGATGACAGGTGGCGCCTTCGGCGCGTGCGCGATACTGTGGGGCTACGGCGTCGACCCCCGCTCCATCCCCAACGACTTCAATCCACCGCTAGGCGCCAACCAGTATCCCGGCGCGGCGCAGTGGGCGAACGGCATGGTTCCCAGCTCACTCTATAACAGCCCGTATCACCCGCGTAACGGCTTCGTCAACCGAGGCGGCGCGGTCCCCGGGTCGTGGCCGTTCGACCAGCCCTGGAACTGCCACTGTATGCGGCATCCGGAATGGGCGCCCCCGATTACCAGTGTTCACCCCCAGAAGTCGCAGAGTTTCACCATCTCGGGCATCAATGTGTGCATGGGAGACGGCAGTGTTCGCTTCTTCAGCTCAAGTGCTTCGGACCAAACCTGGGTGTCGATCGAGACGCCCGATTACGGCGAGGTAATCGAGCCGGAATGATTCGGACCAGGCGTCTGGTCCCACTCTTGCAAAAGGATGGGGCCAGACGGTTCACTCCCATCCAAGGGATGCGTTTATGCGCCGATGGTTTATCCCGGTCCTCCTGGTCGTGCTGCTGGGATCGGGCTGCTCTCGACCCGATGTCCCCGTTCTGCAGCCGGGAGATGTCATCCGGCCAGAGATCGCGTTTGCGCCGCAGGCTCCCTGGCCCCCAGAAGCCAAGGTGGCTCTTGGCATGTTGATAAAGGTACATCGGCCCGGGGGCGAGGCCCGCTATCTCGACGATAAGGACGTAACCCCGGAACAGGCCGTCATGCGCGCAAGGGTGACGTTTCTCGACGGCGAGCTTCAATTGGGTGATCCTCTAGAAGTAGCGTTTGTCCGCGATTGCTGAGGGGACGGGCGCTTTCTCGCCTCGGTCGAGGCACCGATTCTTGTTCCCTCGAAGGCGACGCGTGCTCGGATCGAGGCCAGTTTCACCCTTCCCGTCGAGGGCGTGATCTTCCAGTCGGCTGGCGAGGAAGTGAGTATCGAGCGTGCCGCCGAATGAGAGAATGCTAACCTCAAGGCATGGGGTTGTTGACGATCTTCACGGGTGATCCCAGCGTCACATCATAGACCACGGCTTCGGTCCGTTCCTTGCCCTTGCGGTTGCGGACGGTGAGGCGGGTTTCGCAACGGACTACCTTAGCCTTGTCGATGTAGCGAACGGCGCCCACCTCGAAGCTGACGAGCTTCTCTCCGGCGTTCCACATCGCCTCGTGAAAGTCGATCGGCGGAGTGAGGGAGTTCAGTTCATCCGGCTTGCCACCCTTCTTCCAGACTTCGAGTGCCTGCTGAACGTACTCCTTGGCCTCCTCAAGCCTTGCAGAAGGGGACCCGCATCCAACTAAAAACACCAGCGTAACACCGAACACCCACCGAGCACCCATTTTCTTTCCTCACACGGCAACCAGCCGCCTTGGTTCGTTCGCTTAGCTGTCCTAGACGGTCCAACCCGGCGGCCTATTCAGAGTAGTGACCAGGTTCCGTTTCTGCGGAGCCTCATCTTGACGCGCAGCATCGAATCGCTACACTCCCCTCCTTCATGATTTCCGATGGCCTGCCGCGCCTTCTTCCAAAGAACGAGTGGAACCAGGCGGGGAGCAGAATATGAGGAAACGGCATCTCAAGCGAGCGTCAGAAGGCCGCGGCGTTGGCGTGGTCCTTCTGCTGGTTGTTTTGACTGCGGGATGCGGCACTACCCGTGTCACGGACACGACCCGCACAGCCACCGAGCAATTGCTGATCTCGCATTCCATCGACAACACGGTTTCCCGCCTCGATTTCAGCCTTCTTTCCGGGAAGCGCGTTTACCTCGATCCGCAGTACCTCGACGGTGTTACGGACAAAGGGTATCTGATAAGTTCCTTAAGGCAACAATTGTTGGCTTGCGGATGTCTCTTGCAGGAAGATCGCAAGAAAGCGACCTACGTCGTCGAAGCGCGGTCCGGCAGCGTAGGCACGGATCGCAACGAGATGCTCGTCGGCGTGCCGCAGATGTCGATACCGGCTGTCATGCCGGGCATTCCGGGGGCCATGATTCCGGAGATCGCCCTCGCCAAGAAGAGCAATCGCCGGGCCGTCGCCAAGATCGCTGTCTTTGCCTACAATCGCGTCACCGGCGATCCGGTCTGGCAATCGGGCACGCTGCAAGCCATCAGCAGCGAACGCAATAGCTGGGTGTGCGGCGCCGGTCCCTTCCAGCGCGGCAGCTTGCACAAAGGCACCGGATTCGATGAACAGCATTTCGTTGTGCCACTGTTCGATAAGCAGGCCAACGACTCCAAATACGCGGTGGTCAATGTCACCAAGCCCGCCTACTGGCAATACGGACCTTTAGCGGACATGGAGGATGCCTCCGCGAAATCCCAAGCCGCCAAGGAATCTAGTTCCCACGCCAACGCGAGCAAAATAATCCAGGCGTCGGAACCGCCCCCCGCGTCGGCAAACGGCGACAAATCCCAATAAGTGGATGAACGCCGACTCGCTTTTTCGTTGCCCAGGGCGTATGTTTGCTTTGTCGATCCTCGAGACGATTGGCAGCGAAGAGGTGGGTGAGGATACATGAGCGAGTTATGTTTGGTGACGGGCGGAGCAGGATTCATCGGCTCCCATCTGGTCGAGTCGCTGGTGCAACAGGGCAGACGTGTCCGCGTATTCGATGATTTCAGCACCGGCCTCCGCGCCAACCTGTCTCAGATCGTACCGGCGCCGGAGATCATCGACGGCGATGTGGCCGACGCCGCGCTGATCCAGCGAGCCGTGCAAGGCGTCGGTGTGATCTTTCATCTGGCTGCTCTCGCCTCGGTGCAGCGGAGCATCGAGGCGCCCGCCGATACGCACCGTGTCTGCGCCAGCGGTACGCTGCACGTTCTCGACGCCGCTCGCCGTGCCGGTGTGCGCCGCGTCGTCTATGCCGGCAGCAGTAGCGCTTACGGTATCCCGGTGGGAGAGGTGCAGAAGGAAAGCGATCCTCTCGCGCCGCTCTCTCCCTATGCCGCGGCGAAACTGGCCGGCGAAATGTACGCGCAATCCTTCACGGCCGCCTTCGGGCTGGAGACGGTGCGTTTGCGCTTTTTCAACATCTTTGGGCCGCGTCAGCGGGCGGACAGTCCCTACTCGGGTGTGATTGCCCTCTTCGCCGCGGCGCTCAGCGCGGGCCGCGCGCCGACGATTTACGGCGACGGCTTGCAGACGCGCGATTTCACTTTTGTCACGGATGTCGTGCAAGCGCTGACACGGGCAGCCGAGAGGCCGGGCGTATCCGGTCGTGTCTTTAACATCGGTACGGGCCGAGGTACCAGCGTCCTCGAACTCGTGGCGGCGCTCAACCGCCAGCTAGGCACCGACCTCGCGCCGCGGCACGCGCCCGCACGGGCCGGGGACGTGCGCCATTCCCGCGCCGACATCTCCCAGGCGCGGAGCGAGTTGGGATACGAACCAGCGATCGGCTTCGAGGACGGTCTGGCGCAAACGCTATCCTGGTATCGCAAGCAGAGCGGATGAACCTCCTGCCAATCGTTGGTTGAGCCAAGGAACGAGGGCCATAAACACTTGAGAATTGCCATCGACACAATCGCCCTTGACGATCGCGCGCGGCGCTCTCTAAGATACTTTCCGTTGAAACGCACTTGCCGAAGTGGCGGAACTGGCAGACGCGCCAGGTTCAGGAGCTACGAATCCCACACGGCGCAAAGCCTTTCCCCGTAACTGTTTCCCGACAACTTGCCTTCGGCTTTGGTACAAACTTGGTACACTCGTTGTGATGACGTTGGATTCGCGCAACAGCGAGTGTACCGTGGCTACCATTCAGCTTCGAGGCGACAGCTACCGTATCCTGTTCATGTATCTTGGAAAGCGGCACACCTTCACCCTCGGTGCCGTGAGCGAGGACGAAGCGCAATCCAAGTCCAGGCTGGTTGATTACCTGCTGATGCGGATCAAGCAGCGGCTTCTGGCCGTACCAGACGGCATCGACATCGTGACCTTCATGGAACACGATGGCAAACCACCCCAGGCGGCCAACGGCATAGCGATCAACCACCGCCAGGCCACCACCATCTCCCAGCTTAAGGAACGCTACCTTGCCACGCACAGCAACGGCACCATCGAGGCCAACAGCCTCGACACCTGCAAGCTGCACCTGAACCATGCGTGCCGCTTCCTCGGCAATGGCTTCCCGCTGCCGGAGCTGACGCTGGCCAACTTGCAGGATTACGTCAATAAGCGGGCCAAGGACGACGTGGCCCCAGCGACGATCCGCAAGGAAGTGGCGACGCTCCGGGCTGCATGGAATTGGGGTGAGCCAATGGGCCTGACCTCTGGACGCTTTCCCAATCGCGGCCTGCGCTATCCCAAGGCCGATGAAAAACCGCCCTTCATGACGATGGCGGAGATCGAGCGGCAGATTGCCGCCGGCGGGAACCCGGACACGCTCTGGGAGGCGTTGTACCTGCAAGCCGGCGAATTGATCGAGCTGCTGGCCCATGTGAAAGCGAAGGCATCGCATCCGTGGATTTATCCTGTCTTCTGCTTCGCCGCCCACTCCGGGGCACGCCGCAGCGAAATCATGCGTGCTTTGGTCAGCGACGTGGATTTCGCAGGCAATACCGTGCTGATCCGGGAGAAGAAGCGGGCGAGGGGGGAAAGAACGACGCGGCGGGTTCCGCTCAGCAGTTTCCTCAAGAAAGTGTTGCAGGACTGGCTGGCCGACCATCCGGGCGGTCCAGCCCTGTTCTGCCATGTCGGCGAGGTGTTCCGCAGCAAAAAGCGAAGCCGGACGACCGGCCACCAGGACGAAAAGGTGCGGCCGTCATCGCTCAAAGGGCGGCTGTCCTCGGTGCGGGTGAGGGAGAGGCCGGCGCAGTCGGCCCTGACGCGAAATGAAATGCGGGACCATTTTGAGCGTGTGCTGGCGGGGACGAAATGGGAAAAGATGCGGGGCTTCCACACCCTGCGGCACAGCTTCGTATCCGCCTGCGCCAGCATGGGCGTGGATCAGCGCCTCCTGCAGCAATGGTGCGGCCACATGGATGAGAAGACTTCGCGGCGATACATGCACCTGTATCCATCGACGCAGCAGGCGGCGATTGACCGCGTGTTCGGGCAGGAATTAGCCGGCGTGGCCGTTTAGCGGCAATAAACCTTCGCGCTGGAACCGCTGCAATTCCTCATGTGAAATGATCCATGCCGGGTGAGCGCCGCGACCGCTGCGGCGTTTCTCGGCATGGATGCGGCCAAGGCGGCACCATTCCCGGACGGTAAATTCAGACTTGCCAACCAGCTGAGCGACCTGTTCAGTAGTGTACCACTCGCGCACGGTCTGCCGCTCCACCAGCAGGGCAAGCATCGCCTCGATCCGCTCCAGCCGCTCCTCCACGGTCATCGTGGCACCTACCTCTCAATTCCCTTGCTGCGGGATGGCTGCCGTCCCGGTTGTTTTCCCTGGCCCTCGGCTTTCAGAGCGGCGAGGGATTGTTTGCCCAGCACTTGTTTGAACCCTTCGATCAGGGATGCCGGTTCTTGTTCACGCGGCAGCAACTTCCATAGTTCGTGCAATTCCTGTTGATAGCGTAGCGCGACCCGCAGGGCAGCTTCCTCCCGGACAGCTTGGGGCAGATCGCCCATAGCATCGCGCATCACTTCCGCGAGCGGCTCAAACGGAATGCCACTGGCAGCCGCATTCACCAGCATGAAGTCCAGCTTTCCCTCAGCGGTTAAATCCGGCCAAGTGCGCCATTTTCCATCTATGTCCGCCGTAAGTGACGAACTATATCTAAATCTGTCAAAGAAGAGCTTGTAGCTCTCTAGCCGTTCCTCGATGCGGCGCTTATTTTTCATCGTTGCTTGTTCACCTTTCCATTCCATTATCACGGCCCTTGTGATGCACCGGCTGCTTCGCTTTGTCAGCGGCCATTTCCTTCAGCCTGTCGAGCGAAATCTTCCTAGCCGGATCGTGAAGGCCCGTACCATCGAGCCATTCTGCGCGCGGCTTGCCTTCAATCACGTTCCATACAATCTGGTTGAGTTGCCGGTAGCTGATGCCTGCGGCTTCATACCTGTCCAGTTCAGCGTAATCGCTTAATACCTGCACCTTCTGCGCTATCGGCAAGGCATGGAACGCATAGCCCTGCCTGCCATCGCGCGCCAGAAACATTTCGACCGGCCCCTGCGGAGGGTCAGGGTCTTCATAGAAGCGGCCATTTGTCACCGCTTCTACATCGTCGAGTATCTGGCGGATGATCCTGTGGTCAGGCTTCCGCGATGGCGTGCTCATCGGTTGGTTCCCCGGCGGCATTGCCCCAGTTACCGCTCCAGGCTGTGATCCTTGCTCCGCGCGTGACCGTTTCTCTGCCAATTGGCCAGGTTCTTCAACTCTTCCAGTGACATCTTGCCGCGAGCCGGTTCCGGCTCCGCAAGGCGGATCAGCATATCACGCTGGCCGTCGCTCAGCTTGCCCACGTCCAGTTCGCGGAGGAGGATATGGGCCATGTCACGGTTAGTAATGTCTTCCCATGAGACCAAATCCTGGAGCATGAACAACTTAGCCGGCTCCGGCACATCGGCCCAGCGCCGCCAGGCCATTTTGTGCTCCACCGGCCCTTGTGGATGCACCAGTCGCATGACCGGATAATCGGCTGACTTCAGGGCACGTATTTGTGCGAGCGCTTTATTCAGCCTGTCGGGATCGGATTCGTTCTGCATGGCCTGCTTCTCCTGCATGAGCTGCGATACAGCGCCCAGTTCAGCATTCATGCTGAGGCGTTCGATTACTTCGTCGAGCGTCTCTGTGGAGCGCTGCATCGTTTGTCCCGCCTTTCCACGCGCCAGATATGCGCGCCGAACGCAGCGTAAAGAACGGCAATCTCGCCCAGCGCCGGCAGCCAGATGCGCGGATCATGCCTCCAGTCCTGATCCCATATTTCCGGGTGCTTCAGGTCTTCCGCGATCATGTGGCAATTCCAAACGGAGGCCACGAGGAAGAACACGAGCATCGACCGGTTGAATATCTTCCGCATGGTCAATTCCTCGATGGTTTCAACCTGGCCGTTTGAAGCTCCCGCATGGCGTCATATTTCTCCAGCGCGGCCCGGAAAGCCTTATAGAAGACTTCAAACACCTGTCCGCGTTTAGCCGGAGGGAGCTTAGACGCTACAGCATCGGTGCAGGCATTGGCAGCCGCAAAAGCCACATCATGCCTCAGCCTGTCCATTTCCCCCTCCCGCCTTCTCGAAAGCCTTCAGGTATTCAGGCGGCAGGCGCGAGTTGTCGCATGGCCGCACGCTGATATGTAGCTGGCATCCTTTGCGAATGGCTTCCGGGTTTTGCTCGGCAAACTGCCGGATAGCCTCCTCCACACCGGGCAGAGAAGCCTCTGCCGTCCGCTTGATGACTGCCTCAAGCGGCTCCGGTTTTTGCTGTCCGGTGACAAGCTGCCAGAGTGCCGCGAGCGCCAACAGCGTAATTACAGTCCCGGTCACGATTATCATCGCGTGCATTGTTAAACCCCCAAAAAGAGGCCATCCTTGGCGCGGTTTGCCGTCCGTGTTAGCGTTTGAGCCACTTTTCGAGCGCCGAAAGGCCGGCGCTTTTGACTTCCTCATTTTTAGCAGCAGTGCGCAGGACGCTGCCGAGTATGCAGCCGAGCATGATGAGACCCATCACCACGCCGATGATCGTGTCCACAACAAATCTCCTTTTTTGCGGGCGAAAGTGTTGGAAGATGAGCGAACTTGCCATCCTCGGCCGGGTTTGCCGTCCGTATTTGACCGTTCGATAGCTTCACTTGCGAAGCCACCACTGCAAAGCCTTCAGGCCGCCGTCTTTAATAGCGCGGTTTGTCTCCTCAGACTTGCCGACCGCGCGGAGAATGAAGCCTATAATCACGCTGGCCATGAACAGGCCGAAGATAAACCCTTCCATTGCTTGCACCTCTATGGGCGAAAGTGATTGTGATAAAACCGGCTGCGGCGGCCCTGCAAGGCGTGCGAACCTCACGATTGACCGCGCCGGGCTATGCGTTGAACCCGGCCCGCAGCCTATCTCCTTATTTCGAGTTGCCACCGATGCCACCACAAGCGGCAGCGATGATCATGACGCTCATCACGCCGACGCCGACAATCAGGATCAGTTCCATAGTTGAATCTCCAGAAAAAGTGTGACAGTGCTGACACGGGCTGCGGTGTCAGGCAGGCCCGCAGCCTCAAACCCCAATCCCTCCTCTTCGCCTGCGCCGCCAGACAACGAGTCCGGCGATGGCTGCAATCCCTCCGAAGAAAACGACCGTCCTTGCATCCCACGGTGGACTCCGTGCGAAATAGCTGAGATTTACCGTCCTTGCCTCTGCAACCCCCTGATCGAGTGACTTCAGGCCCAATGAATAATCCAGCGGAGTTGCCATGAAGGCTTGGAAACGGTCTGGGTCTCGCAATTCCCCCGCGTGCTGGACCGCGAACAGCAGCGCGTTATCGCCGTACAGGGTAATGATTCGGAGCAAATCAGTGGGCCGGGCCACTTTGCCAAGCAGCCCTGATTCATGGAATGCGACCAGTTTGCGGGCACCCAACGGAGAACAGGCCAGCAAGGCAACCGCCGCCTCGTCGCCTGTTTCAACGAACGCGCGGGACTCCGGGCCGGCCCACATGACAGCCTTTTCCCTGATCTGACGGCGCTGGTAGGCGCTGAGGCCATTCGGGTTGAACTGCCCCGCAGCATCGACAGGCGCGAGCAGCACCAGCAACAGAACCATGAATCGCCGCATCGCCAACCCTCCTTACATCTCCAATCCGCCGCGCTGACGCTGTTGGTCGCGTCCCTGTTCATTCATCCGCGCTTCAGCAGCCTTAGCGCGTTCCTCAGCGAATTTTCTCAGATCATCGAGCGAGAGCCTGCTTTCCTGTTCAGGGCCGGCACCTGGGCCGCCACGCGCCTCGGCGATCTCTCCTTGTGTGGGTGCGCCAAAAATGCCCGGTGGGGTAGGTTGCTCCACAGAACCGTGGCCAAAGCTGATTGCCTGCCGGAGTTCCGCCAGTCCCAGCCGTCCCATCGCGGCGGCGTGGCCTTTCCCGATCACGGGTAGCCCGTTGTAGGCATCCGTTGCCTTCTGCGTGACCAAATCTTTCAGGCTTTTCTTTCGTTGCTCATCAGCCATGTTGCACCTCATTGCCATAAGGCCCATACCATTCCCGCGACCACCGCCACGACCATCACCCACCACAGCAGCGGCATCCTGGCTTGCGCAAGCTCCCACCACATCACCCGGCGGCATAAAATCGGCGGCATATTGCGGAGAAACGCAATCAGGTATTCTCCGTGCAGCCGAAGCACCTCGTCGGGCATCAGCAATGGGCGCCCGATTTCCTGTTGATTGCGGGTGAAGGAATAACTCGTGCTTTTGTCCCTCCCGCCAATCTGGTTTGGCGAGTAGCTTGAACCGCTGTTTTCATTAGCGCTTTCCGTGGTGATGGTTTTGGCGCCCAGCATCTTGCTCACGCGCTCGCACGTTTCGTAATTTTGCAGACCGAAGTAAATCTGCTCCGTATTGTCCAGCAGCACCGCCTCCTTGCCCTTGAATGTCTCGTGCAACTGGCCGATGGACTGGAAAAAGAAAGCCATGCGCAGACCGTAGGACCGCAGCAAGGTAAGCCCCTGGTCTATCGCGGGCATATGCCCCAACTGGCCGCTCTCATCGAGGATAAACAGAATCTCTTTCATGCCTTGTTCTCCTGGGTGCCCTCGCGGCCGATCAGCCGGATGAGCGAGGCGATAATGAGTCTTAGCCAGCGCGATTGACTTTCCAATTGATGCGGGGGCAGCACGAGGAAAATCGTCATATTGCCGTTAAGCAGCTCACGAGCGTCGAAGCTGCTTTTGCTCACGCTCTTGATGATTGCTGGCGAGTCGAGGAAGGTAGTGTGCCGGTGGGCAGTGGATAAAACGCCCGCTTTCTCCTTGTCCTCCAGCTGGTCGATGACGCCGGCCATACGTGCATAGATGCCGCCTTTCCCTTTCATGGATTCCACTGCGGCATTACGTAAATCCTCAAGCGCGATTAAATCCCTGAGCGATGAAAAATTACGTTCCTCCGCCGTAATCTCCGCGCAAATGAAGGCCAGCAACGCCGCGATGACATTAGCGCCCTGGTCATTCCAGTGCGGGTCTTTCTCTTCTCCGGTCCTGATAACCATTGCCTCGGCCAAGGCCCGGACATCATCCACGCAGTCGTCGCGTATCAGATCGAGAGGGT
>DASRBG010000016.1:0-5366 GCA_035653735.1 Gemmataceae bacterium | reverse complement strand
TTGGCCGCCGATCGAAACAACGAAACGGTGTCCACGCTGTACAGTCCCGGTGATCCGGCCGTGCTCCGCCTGATTGAGCGTGTGGTGTGGGCTGCCGCGAAATACAACATTGCCGTCAACGTCTGTGGCGAAATGAGCGGCGACCCTCTATATACGATGTTGCTTCTGGGCATGGGGATACGTCAACTGAGCGTGACACCGCATAGCATCCCCGCCATCAAGCGCATTATCCGCTCCGTGACGGTCGAGGAGTCCGTCACGGTGGCCCAAGAAGCCATGCGGCTGGAAACAGCCCGTGATGTAAACAATTATCTGCGGGAACAGACGCGACGGATCCTCCCGGAAGTGTTTGAGTAGGTGCTCGGTTTTCGGTTTTAATGCATGAAACCACACCGAAGTCCGAAAACCGAAAACTGAAAACCGAAACGCCTGTTCCCCGCGCATAGGGATGAACCGTGCCTGGGGCACCTGATACCCGATTCCACGATGGCGCGTCCGCAGGGCGCGCCAACCGATCGGTAGCGAAACATCCTGTGGACAAGGCCCGCATTCGCTTCCGTAAGAGCGGTGCCTTGCGCCTGCTCAGCCATCATGACCTGATGCGCACCTTTGAGCGCCTTCTGCGGCGCAGCGACTTGCCGTTCCATAGCTCGCAGGGTTTCCATCCCAAACCGCGCCTCATCTTCGCTCTATCGCTGCCTTTGGGTGTTGTCGGCCGCGAAGAGGTCGTGGAGCTGGAACTCGATGAGATCCTTTCTGCTGAGGAAATTCATTCGCGGTTGGCCCAGCAAACGCCGCCCGGACTGGAAATCCTCTCGGTCCAACGCATTCCGGTGAAGAGCAACGCTCAAGTGTCCCGACTGGCCTACGCGGTCGAGGTGCCCGCGGATCGCGCGATGGACCTGGGCCGCCGCTGTGCCGATCTGCTGGCCGCGCGCGAGTGCTGGATCGATCGTCAACGCCCCCATTCGCGCCAGGCCGGACGCCGACTCGATCTGCGTCCTTTCCTTGTTGACCTGTTGATTCACCCGCCGCGCGGACCCGCTGGGAACGCACGGTTGGAAATGGTTCTCCGTTTGACATCCACTGGGACAGCTCGCCCCGAAGAGGTGCTGGCCCTTCTGGGAATTGAAGATTTACTTGATGCCGGCGCGATACTCGAACGCAGCCGGCTGGAACTTAAGGATGAAGGATGAAGCATGCAGGTTGAACCCCATTGATTGCGGTTCGTCCTTCATCCTTCAGCCTTCCTCCTCCATCCTTGTGGAAAAGGGATCGCATGAAAAAAGAGATGCTGATAAACGTGTTGCAGCCTGAAGAGTGCCGCATTGCCATTCTGGAGGACGGCGTTCTCGAAGAGCTGTACGTGGAGCGCACCAGCCACGAGAGCTACGTCGGCAACATCTACAAAGGGCGCATCGTCAACATCGAGCCGAGCATTCAGGCCGCCTTCGTGGATTTCGGCGTCGGGCGGAACGGCTTCCTGCACGTTTCCGATGTCGAGCCGACCTATTACCGTCATCTGGAGTCGCGCCGCGGCGAACGCGGCCGGCGCGATCGAGACCGCGGCCGGGACCGTGACCGTCACCGTGGCCCGATAGAGTTTGATGTCGAGTCGCTCGATGAATCGTTGGCTCCTCTCGATGATGCCGCCGCTTTGCTGCCGGATGAACCCGCCCTGGAAGTGCAATCGCCCGAAGAAGTCGTCGAGATCACCGAAGAGGAAACGAACGAGGCGATCGAGACTCGCGCTGAGCCGACGAATGAAGAGAATCGGGTCGAGCCACCCGCCGCTGAGTCTCCCATGGAAAGCGAGGCGGCGTCCGAGACGGAACCGGTGGTGACGGCCCTTCCGGAGACGCGAATCGAGGAAGAACCCGCGCGTCGTCGCCGTTCACGCGGGCGATCGCGCTCGCGCAAACCAACGGCCGAATCCGCCGGCGAGGAAACGGCGAGCGAGGAAGTAGAGGCTCCCTCCGAACCGGAAGCGGCGGAAGAAACTCCCTCCGAGAAGCCGGAGAAACCACCGTACATGGAATCTGCCGAAAGGCGCACAACCGACAAGGAGCCGGAGATCGCGCCGTCTGGCAGCGATTCCGGCGTCAGCGACGAAGATCTGTTGTTCTTTCCGCGCGAACCGGAGCCTGGGGCGCTGCCAAGCCCGGAACCGACTGAGGAGCCGGAGCCGGAACCACAGATCGAAGAACAAATCGCGCTCAGCGCTCCGGTAGTGCCGCCGCCGCGCGCGCGTCCGGCGTTTTCGGAACGACGCGGCAGCATTGAGGACGAGCTTGCCGCCGATCTGGAAGCCGCCGAAATCGGTTCGGGCGAGGCCGAGACTCAGCCCCCGATTCTGGGCGAAGAGACGCAAGAAATCCGAGAGCCGTTCGAAGCCGAGTTCGAGGCGGAACTGCCGGCGCCTCGACATGAGCCTCGACATGAACCGGAGGAATATCGTCCCTACGAAGGGCATCGCGGCCCGCGTGAGGGCGGCCGGCGCGACGATCGGCGACGGCGAAATGGTCATGGCCGCGACCGAGACCGGGGGCGCAACGGCCCACGCGACCGCGGACGCAATGGCTTCGGACGCCCCAAGCCACTTATCCAGGACATTTTCAAACGCGGTCAGGAAGTCCTGGTCCAGGTCATCAAGGAGGGCATTGGCACCAAGGGGCCGACCCTGAGCACCTACATCAGCATCGCCGGCCGCTATCTTGTGCTAATGCCCGGACTCAACCGCGTCGGCGTATCGCGGAAGATTGCCGACGACGAGCAGCGCCGCCGACTCCGAGAGATCTTCAACGAACTCAAGCCGCCTCGCGGCCTGGGCTTCATCATTCGCACCGCCGGTATCGACAAGAACAAGAAGGAGCTGCAGCGCGATCTGCTGTATCTCTCACGGCTGTGGCAAGTGGTCGTCCGCCGCATCCGCAAGATGAAGTCGCCGGCCGAGATTTACCAAGAAAGCGACATGATCACGCGGACCATCCGCGACACATTCACCAGCGACATCGACACCATCTGGGTCGATGAACCCGCCGCGTTCGAGCATGCCCAGGAGTTCTTGCAGATTGTCATGCCGCGCTATGCCAACCGCATCAAGCTCTACGAGGGCAAGGAGCCGCTTTTCCACAAATATGGAATCGAAGAAGAGATCGCGCGCATTCAGCAGCGCAAAGTACCACTGCCGCACGGCGGCTCCATCGTCATCGAGCAAACCGAAGCGCTGGTGGCCATCGACGTGAACAGCGGAAGTTTCCGCGCCGACAACAACGCCGAGGAAACGGCCTTTCAGATGAATCTCCAAGCCGCCAAGGAAATCGCTCGCCAGCTCCGCCTTCGCGATCTCGGCGGTGTCATCGTCAATGACTTCATCGACATGCGCGAGGAGAAGCATCGCCGCGCCGTCGAAAAAGCTATGCGTGACGCGGTTAAGCGCGATCGGGCGCGGACGAAGATCCTGAAAATCTCCGCTTTCGGCCTGATCGAGATGACGCGCCAGCGCATCCGGCCGTCGTTGAAACGCAGCGTCTATCAGGACTGCCCCTATTGTCACGGCATGGCCCAGGTGAAAACGTGTGAAAGCATGAGCATCGACGTGATGCGGATGCTCCAGTTGGCAGCGCACCGCGATCACGTTCACCACGTCGAAATCCGCGTGGCCGACGATGTAGCGAATTACCTGCTCAACAAGAAGCGGCGCGAGATCGCCCGCCTGGAGGAATCGGGCAACATCCAGGTGCAGATCAAAGGCTCCACTGCCGCTCCGCCGGAGACCCTGGAGTTCATTTGCTACGACAACAACAATAACGAGGTGAAACTGTTCCCCAGCGAGTTGCCCGTTCGACCACGACGATGATTCTTGGGCAACCTTCGGTTAGCCGCGACGCGCAGCAGAGCGCGTTCCGCTCCGCGTCGCGGCAAACCGACGAAGGCTCTCATTTCCAGCGGTCAAGCCTCCGGCCCAAAAGGAACGCCATCATCACGATGGTGGAAGCTGCCGCAATGCCCAGTCCCATCAGCGCCAATACCAAGGGTATGCCGCTCGCCTCGCCCGGTTGCAAGGAGAGCCATTCGGCTAGCACGCCGCTGAGTGCCTCGAAATTGAGCCAGCGATCCGCGGCCTTTCCAGCAAGCAAATGTCCCAACGGAAAAGCTCCGCTGAGCACCATCGACCAAATACCCATAATTCGGCCGCGGACATGATCGGCAGAGCGGAGCTGCATGATGGCTTGGCTGGTCGGAAAAAACAGGATCAAGCCGCAGCCGAGCAATGCGCAACAGCCGGCTGCCACAGGAAGCGATCGCACCAGAGACAACCCCAGCAGTGACGACGAGGCGAGACCGATGCCGACGGCAAGAAACCAACCACGCCCCCGCGTCGAACTGAACGAGGCGACCAACAATGACGCAAAGCCCGCCCCGGCGCCGATGGCGCTGAGCATCCAGGCATAAGCCCCGGTGCTGCCGTGCAAACGTTGATCTGCCACGGCCGGCAACAACGATAGGATCGGCCAGCCGAACAGCGACATCGATCCGGACATAACCAGAAGGAAGATCAGCCGCGGGTGCTCGCTCAGATAGCGGAATCCCTCCCACACGCTCGGAGACCGGGAACAAGAGACAGGAGTCAGTTCGCTGTTCCCTGTCTCCTGTTTCCTGATTCCGGGTCTCTGATTGGGCGGCAGTTCCATCCAGGCCAGGGCTGCCAGCACGGCCACGAAGCTGAGGCCGTTGAGCAAGAAGCACACGCCGGCCGCCGTTTGACCCGTCGCGCCTCCACCCGTCAACGTAAAGAGAACGCCGCTGACAATCGGGCCCAGCATCCGCGCCAGATTGAAAAGCATGGAATTCAGGGCGATGGCGTTGGGCAGATCGTCTCGGCCCACCATGTCGATGACGAACGCCAATCGAGTCGGCAGATCGATGGCATTGACGATCCCGGCAGCCGTGGCAACGGCCAGCATATCCCAGGGTGTGATGTTTCCCAGCAGAACCATGCCCCCCAGCAGCATTGCGAGCAGGAGCAATGTCGCTTGCGTGAGAAAGATCAGCGCTCGTTTCGGCCATCGGTCGGCCAGGCTGCCGCCCCAGGCGCCCAGCACGAACGTCGGCAAAACTTGCATCGCGCCGACCCAGGCAGGCCAACTCGATTCCTTTGTCAAGTCGTAAGCCAGCCACATGAGCGCGGCACTCTGCGCCCAGGAGCCTGTGACCGACACGAATTGCCCGAAGAAGTACAGCCGATAGTTGCGATGCCTCAAGGCGCGAAACGTATCCACGCGCCAGCGTGGCGAGGAAGAACAAATGCGAGAAGATGGTGGAGAGATTACTGTAGGCGTGGCGTGTGGAGACATACTGCTAGC
>DASRBG010000015.1:0-6428 GCA_035653735.1 Gemmataceae bacterium | reverse complement strand
GACACTCGGCTACGGGCTTACGGATTCACCGGCTGGACAGGCGGCCTGGATTTTGGAGAAATTCTGGGCTTGGACCGATTGCAACGGCCATCCCGAAAACATCTTCAGTAAAGACGAGTTGCTCGACAACGTCATGCTTTACTGGGTGACCGCAAGCGCGACCTCTTCTGCGCGGCTGTATTGGGAAAGTTTTGGCAAGCGCCGGACCACGCCTGTTGTCAATGTGCCGACCGGGGTGGCGGTATTCCCCAAGGAGATCATCACGCCGGTTCGGCGCTGGATGGAGCCGAACTTCACGAATATCACGCACTGGAGCGAGATGGAAAAGGGTGGCCATTTCGCCGCCTTCGAGCAGCCAGAGTTGTTTGTGCGGGAGGTCCGGGCGTTCTTCCGGACTTTGCGATAGCCTTCATTCGGTAGCCTTGCCGACACTGGCGATCCATGGAAGGATCACGTCATGAGCAAACGCGAAAACGATGCCAACAACACGTTCCGTCCGTCCGACAAGCCCCTGACCGAATACGAGAAGGAGCAGATCGCGCGGCGCAAGAACATGGAGCGGCTGAAGGCCGAGCGGCTGGCGCGGGAGAAGACGCAGCCGAAGGACAGTTGAGAACAAAGGACAGTTGAGAACCAGGAGCAATGCACGTCAGCGGTCGTCCGTTTGACCATTGCCAATCCGCCTCCCCAGGCGCAGGCTCTCGCCAGGCGCGTCAGACGCAAACGGGAGGGAACCATGAAAGAGCCAGGCCTCGACGGTCGGCACCGCGACAAGAATGGCGAGATCAGCAGGAAGCACGGCAACACCCAGCTCGGCACCTTGCGCAAGATCTATGGCAAGGGCTTTGCCGCCGGTTATCCGGATACGGCCCAGCTCAGCGAGGTCCTGCATCAGATGAACGAGACCTCGCTGAGCCAGTTGCGCCGCGATCATGACACCGGCCATCTGGAGCACAAGATCAGCCACGCCTCGAAGTGATCCGACGCGGGGCGCGCGACTCGTGGTTCGCAAGGCGGATCCTGACCCGCCGTCATGGTCGCCGAATGACAGCAGCCCGAGGCAGGGTCTAGTACGGAGACCGGCGACGCGAGGACACATACGGACCTTCGAGGTACGCCCACGGATACGGGGGCGCGCCGAACGGGTTCGCTCCGGATGAGTCGGCTATGATGCCGTCCTCCTGATCGCTGATCTCGGGCGGGTAGTACACGTAACGGTAAGCGGGCTGGTACTCATAAGTGGCCGCAGAATGGTATCGAGCGGGACCGTGCATCCGCTGCTTCTGCAACCGGTGTTCTGCTGATGCAGATCGCGGCGCGCCTTGAGCGAAGGCCGGAGCAACCATCGCCGCCGTCAGTGCCGCAACTGCTGCGATCCTCTTGGGTTCCATCTCACGATCTCCATTCGGGTCGTTACCTATGAGACCCCAACGCCGAGGGCCCGCTGGGGTCACGGTCGCAGTGTACTCAGTTAGCACAAGCGACGCAGCCTGCCGCATGGTGCCCGCCAGGGCGCTCTTGATTGGACGCACAGTCTCCGCAATTCAAATCGAGATGTCCAAGCCCCCCTCGGAAAGATGATCCGTCCGGGCGGCGCGATGGATCATGGCGCGGTCGTCTGCGTTAGCATTGGCGAGACCGCGGACGAATTTCAGCGAGGCCGATGCGGGAGCGGCGGGACCATCAGGAGGAAAAGGATGCACTTACGTCTCGGATTTTTCCTGATCGCGTTCGCTGCCTCGACGGTGACCGCCGCGGCTGCAGAGACGGACTGGACCAATTATTCAATCCCGCAGACCGGGACCTCAGTCGATTTTCCCTCGTCCATCTTTGTGAAACCAGCTGGCCGTCCGGATGGATATGGAGAGCGGTTCAGGACTGCAGATGGTCGAGCCGACCTGACGATCCAGTCGGTGCCCAATACCGCCAACGATTCGCCAGCCTCCTTCCTGCAGAAGAGGCATCCGCCCCGGCATATCCAATACAAGCGCATTACGTCGCGGTTTTTCGCCGTGTCCGGCTACAAGGGCGACAAGGTCTGGTACGACCGCTGCAACTTCTCACATCGCTTTGTCCACTGCCTGTTGATCAACTATCCGAGCCGCGAGGAGCACGCGTGGGACGACATCGTCACGCGCATGAGCCTGTCTCTCAGGGCTGGAGACAGGCCGGATTAGCTCGCAGGGCGGATCAGACTCGTTCCGCTTGCGAGATCTCGGCGCGCGGTCGCATCGATGGCCCCTGTCACGCCGCCTCAGCCTTCACCGCAGGCGCGGCTGCACGCGACGTCCAGCGCCGCGCCAGCCGGCGGCCGGCGCTGTTGAACGGCTGCTCGATGCAGCGATAGGTGATCGCCGACAGAGCGAGCGTCGCGGCCAGCAGGACAACGAAGGCCTCGCTAAAGCTCTCATGCGGCAGCGGGACGGCGGCGATCAGCGTCAGATGTATCAGGTAGCCGCTGTAACTGACCTTCCCGATCCAGCCGATCACCGGATTGACCAGCGCGGCCGGCTGCCAACAAGTCAGTCCCAGCGCCAAAGCGGCGAACAGGGCGCCGTAGAGCATCGGCAGCAGGATGGTCCAGCCGGTCTGGTTCCGGACAATCGCGATCAGCGCCATTGCGCAGAGCGAACCGATCACCAGCGCCGCGGCCGGGCCGCGCCGCAGATGTCCGCCCTCCTCGGACCACTTGAACACCAGGCAGCCAAACAGAAAGCACGGCGCCTGGTTCACGAACCAGAGGAATACAAACTTGGCGGCAAGGCCATGCCGGACCGGATCGGCGATCCCGTGAACGGCACGAACTGCCAAGATCTCGATCGCGCAGCCGATCGCGAGGAGGATGGCGCAGGCGATCGCCACGCGCGCAAATCTGGCCCTGCTGACGGCCGCAATGACGAGCGGAAAGATCGCGTAGAACACCATTTCGTCGGCAATCGACCACGATCCCGGCACGATGCTGTCGATCGCGTCGGGCAGAAAGCCGTGCGTAAAGGTCACGGTCATGAGGATCTGGTGCAGCCCGAGTCCATAAGGCGCAGAACCGTTGGGCGACAAGCCGCGGAGCCACAGAAAGAAGCCGAGCGCCAGATAGAACATCGGCGCAATCCGGAAAAAACGCCGCAGATAGAACGGACCGGCGCCGTCGTGCCGCGCCTTCCAGGACATGCAGAGCGTGATTGCGCTGGCGACAAAGAACAGCTGCACGCCGCGCGCACCCTGGGACGCGAAAAACTGCAGACGCGCGTCGTCGACAAGTTGCGAGGCATGGACCGCAATCACCAGCAGAATCGCATAGCCGCGCAAAGCGTCGATATAGGCGTAACGTCGCGGCTCCATGCCCCGCCCCCCTCAGGTCGCAGGAGCGTATTGCTCACGCCGATTACAGCTTGTCAACCTCCGGCGATATCATCAAAATATAACAACCTATGCGAGCAGATGGGACAATCGATCGCCGGCCAATACGCAGAAACGAGATCGCAGGACAGATCAGCGTTGGCTCATCCGACGTACGCGTGCTTTCTCAACATCGCTTGACGTGTAACCTGACCCAGCCACGTGGCCGTAACCTGGATTCCGACTGCAGAGGCGAACATTGACCAGGACCTCCCGGCTCTCTTTCCTAGTTGTCTGCCAGACATGCGCGCTGTTGCTTGCTCCCGGCGGGCTGGCCAGCGCCGATCCGCTTGCACCCACAAAGGTCCAGACCCTTCCAATCACGTCTTCGGACGAAACCACGGCTGAGGTCGAGCGCAGCAGGACGATGTCCCCTCAGGACAACTCCCCGGAGCTGCAGCCACGCATTGGCGAGCAGCCGCGCAATCCGTCAGGCCAGCTGGCGGCTCCGCCGCAGGCCTTCCAAGGCCCCGCACTCACCCGCGACGTCAAGGCCATACCCACCATCACGATCAGAGTCCCCGAGGCGGCACGCGATCCCGACAGCCATCCCGTCCATACGACCCGCGTGCCTCCGCAATCCATGCCGGATCACGAGCTGAACACGAATGGGAGCAGATAGAGCTCACAGGCGAGCGCAGGCCGCGGCAGCCCGGACATGCGCGATGACAGAAAGCGCCGCTTTGGTCAGCGCCAGCGCCCGCCTCTGCAACCTTGTCGTTCTGCGGATGTCGCTTCCGACTTCGCTCTGCGAGCTACGGCGGACAGGCCGCTAATCCGCCCCGGCCGCACGCACGAGGTTGGCACGCCGAAAGGTGAACGAGCTCGACGGCTCCGCGTCAGGTACGTGTGGCGCAATTTGTAGCTCTTGCGCCTCGACATTGGCCGGTTCGGGCGGCCGGCTGATCACGACCTGCTTGTTCAGCGCCCGCCAATCGATCTTGTCGGTCGCCTCCAGAAACGCGGCAAGCAAACCGTGGTCCTTTTGCAGGCCCGCGATCACCGCGCTCATGTTGTCGCGAATCTTCATGCCGTGATGGTGCGCCGGGGTGGTTAAGAGCTGGTAAAGCCGCCCCACGCGCCCGTCCGAGCGGCGGACGGGGTCGAGGATTGCATCCGGGCGAGACCCCGCCGCTACGGCTCCTTGGCCATTTTGGCTTGCGCGATGGCCTTCTCCACCTCCGAGGCCAGCACCCTGTAGTGCTCGGCAAGCCTCGCAAACAGATCACGCTTCGGCTTGCTTGTCGCAAGGCTTGCGATCAGCGCGCACTCCGATGCCTCGGTCAGCAGCTTCTCCAGTTGGCTTTGCATGTCTTTCATGGCTGTCCCCACGGGGATACCATATTGCAACGACGACCGCGGTCACGGTTCAAAAAGTGACACAAGCGGAACTAGTATTTTCGTTCATAATGGGACTGCCGGGATGCGCCGCAGCAGCCTGCCTTCTCCGCCGCAGTCAGGTCGGAGCAGGCGAGACCGGCGCCGATTGGCTCGGCGCCGGCAACCCGAGCAGAACGCCATTGGCCCTGGTGGCTGGCAGGCAGCGATCCTCATTGTGAGGTGACGCACACACCCGGGCTTACGCAACGAACCTGTGCCGCTGATCGCGCCACCAATCAGCTGGGGCCAACAGCCTGATACGAATGAGGAGACATCCATGATCTTCACTGCACGACTTCGCATGGTGTCGTTGACAGCCGCTGCCCTGGCGTTCGCGACGCCCGCTTTCGCACTCAACCCGCAGCCGCTGCCGCCGGGCATGCGCTTCAGCCCCGGGGCCGCCCGCCATGCGGACGGGTTGGGAGCCTGGAACAGAGGCCCGCTCGTGCTGCGCTGTCACGGCGTCCAGATCGGCGATCCGCGGACTCATCCACCGGTGCGGGTCTGCCCGTGACAACCCGTCGGCGGATCAGCGCCAGCGCAATCCGCCGACACGCAGCGCGCCGCGCAAACCTCGACAGGCAAAGCGAACGGCTATCCTGATGCCTTCACCCACGGGCCAATATAAAAGGGACCCGCCATTGGCGACGGGTCCTAGTCCAGGGAGAAGCCAAAACGATAGACCGATTCGCGGCCACATTGCGTGATGCTATTCACACATGTGGACAGTCTTGATTGATAGACTGCCTGGTCTGACAGCAAGTCTTGATCGCCATGCAAAACGTCTTCCTCGCCATCACTTTCATCGGGGTCGTCACGCTCGTCTTTGTATCCCTGGTTGCCTTGCAAGGGTTGATCGGGTGATCGCGCCAGGCCGCTGCTGCTCCGTCTGATCGGCTGACATGCGGAACAAAACACCGGGCCTGGAGGTTCTGGTCAAAACCTTCAGCAACGGACGCTTGCCATGCCCTATACAAGACCATATAGGCGTTTTTATCTCACGCCCCCGGCCATCCCGACCTTCGTTATTTCTGTCTTGCTGGCCATCGTCGCGGTGTTGGCGGTTTATGGCCACCTCGCCCTGCTGCATGGCGTCAGCTCCTTCCTGATTCTGCTCATTGCCTATGTTGTACTGCTGATCGGAAACTTGCTGCGCGGCGTCTGAACGCCGCCGCAACCTCTTGCGAGCCGCACCGGTCGGGCAAATCACCTCGTTGTTGTGCAGACGGCCGATTGCCCTGCCTGCCGCCAAACCGCGTTCTAAGGATGCGTGCGCGCAAAGACCAATTTCATGAAGCGCATCAAGCGGCTTGGCGCGTTCAAGATGCAGGCGCAAAAATAATTCGCTTTCGTTTTGTCAGAATTCATTGTTTGCTTGTCCCACTCCGCACCAAACGAGGGGCGTACGCGTCGTCACGAACGTGGAGCGGAATGCGGTGGCCGGGAATGTGCCTGATGACGTGAGGCCCATTCGCGGACGACGAAGTGATGTGGTCCTGGCGCACCCATGCTGCGCCAAGTCGGCGCGGGCTCCAAAGGCTTCGCGCCGGCGACGGTGGCAAACGCTGGTTCACCGGGGAGCGCATCTATAAGCCGTAAAACCACTGCGCAGGGAAGGCCGGTTGTCACCGCCTGTACCTGTGGTGAACGCG
>DASRBG010000014.1:0-12795 GCA_035653735.1 Gemmataceae bacterium | reverse complement strand
CGCAGGCTCTCGATACGGTTGATTTCCCCGCCGTCATCGAATCCGCCTACCGTGATGGAGTGCGCATTTTCCTGGAGATGGGTCCCGGCGCTTCCTGCACACGCATGATCGACGCCGTCCTCGGCGACCGCCCGCATCGTGCCCGCTCCGCCTGTACCGCCGGTGCGGACAGCATCTCGTTGGTGCTGCGACTGCTGGCGGAATTGTGCGCCGAGCGCGTGCCGGTCGATCTATCGCCACTATACCCGCCGGAGATTGTGCATCGCGTTGTTGCGGCGCCCGTCGAAAAGCGGGTGTTGAGTGTTCCCGTGGGTGGAGCGCCGTTCGTCGTGCCACAGGCAGATTTGCTACCTCGCACACCTACCTCTCGTTCCCACGCTCCGCGTGGGAACGCAAACAGCGACGCTCCGCGTCGCTCCCCGCTACCGGACGGGACGCGGAGCGTCCCGACGTGCGTTCCCACGCAGAGCGTGGGAACGAGGGAATTGATAACAACTCGCCAGTCCATCGGTGAAGCTCATGCCGCATATATGCGTCTTTCCGCTACTCTCCAGAGCGGCCTGCTGGACAATCTCCAGTTTCAGTCGCGGCTGTCCGACTACATTCTGGCGAGCGGGGCCGCGTTAGCGCCCCGAGAAGAGATGATTGGGACGCTAACGCGGCCCCGCTTGCCTGCCATTCTCGATCGTGCCCAATGTCTCGAATTCGCCGTCGGTTCCATCGCTCGCGTCCTCGGTCCCGATTTCGCGGCCATCGATAGCCACCCGACGCGCGTCCGCTTGCCCGATGACCCGCTCATGTTGGTCGATCGCATCCTGACTATCGAGGGAGAACCCCGTTCTCTTACGTCGGGACGGGTCGTCACCGAACATGACATTCATCCCGGCGCTTGGTACCTCGACGCTGGCCGCATTGCCACCTGCATCGCCATCGAGGCAGGTCAGGCCGATCTATTTCTCTCCGGCTATCTTGGCATCGATTTTCAGACGCGCGGCCTCGCCGTCTATCGACTGCTTGATGCGGCAGTGACGTTCCATCGCAGCCTACCGCGACCCGGCCAGACGATCCGCTACGACATTCGCATCGAGCGTTTTTTCCGCCAGGGCGATACATATCTCTTCAAATTCCAATTCGACGGCAGCGTGGACGGGGAACCGCTCTTGACGATGAAGAACGGTTGCGCCGGCTTTTTCACCGCCGCGGAATTGGCCGCCGGCAAGGGCGTCGTGCAGACCGCCCTGGATACGCGCCCGCGTCCAGGCATTCAGCCCGATGATACCGCCGAGTTGCCGGCGATCGGGAAAGAGTCGTATAGCGCTCAACAGCTCGATGCCCTTCGCGCCGGCGATCCTGAAGGATGCTTCGGCTCATTGTTCGCGGAGCGTCGTTTACCCGACGGTCTGCGTTTGCCCGGCGGCCGGATGAAACTGGTCGATCGTGTCGTCCATCTCGATCCGAAGGGCGGTCGTTTCGACATGGGCATCATCCGTGCCGAGGCGGACATCGATCCGCAGGCATGGTTCTTGACGTGTCACTTCGTGGACGATCAAGTCATGCCCGGCACGCTGATGTATGAGTGCTGTCTGCATACATTGCGGATATATTTACTTCGCCTTGGTTGGATTGCTGAGGCGGACGATGTGGTCTGTGAGCCGGTGCCCGGCGTGGCCAGCGTCTTGAAGTGCCGCGGGCAGGTGACGGCAGCGACGCGCACCGTCACCTACGAAGTGATTCTCAAGGAGCGAGGTTATCGTCCGGAGCCGTATGCGCTGGCCGATGCACTTATGTACGCCGACGGCAAGCTAATCGTCGAAATTACGAATATGTCGGTGCGGCTGTCGGGGCTGACACGTGGGATTATTGCGGCGGAGTGGGCGAGCGGGGTCGCGTTAGCGCCCCGAGGTCCTGGGGTCGCGTTAGCGCCCCGAGAACTTACTCTCGGGGCGCTAACGCGACCCCGCTCGCCAGCCCGTTTCAACAGACATCAGATCCTCGCCTTCGCTTCGGGCAAACCTTCCGACGCCTTCGGCGAGCCGTACCGCGTTTTCGATGAGGGCCGCTTCATTGCCCGGCTTCCCCGTCCACCGTTCTCATTTATCGATCGCATCGCCCAGATCGAGGCCGAGCCGTTTAAGATGGTTGCGGGCGGCGCCCTCCTGGCGCAATATGATGTTCCTCCAGACGCATGGTACTTCGAGTCCGAGCGGCAGCCGATCATGCTGTTCGCGGTATTGCTGGAGATCGCGTTACAATCGTGCGGTTTCCTCGCCGCCTACGTTGGTTCGGCGCTGACTAGCCCGGTCGATCTCGCCTTCCGCAACCTCGAAGGGGAGGCCGAATTGCTCGATGTCGTGACGCCCGATAGCGGCACGCTGACGACGCGAGTACGCCTGTTGTCCGTGGCGTCCTCCGGCGGCATGATTATCCAAGGCTACGAGTTCTCCGTCCGTGACAGCGAACGCGAGATCTATCGAGGACAGACGACCTTCGGCTTCTTTTCGCGTGAGGCCCTGGCCCAACAGATCGGCATCCGCGAGGCAAAGCCCTACGAATCGGCGGACCAGGAGCGTCAGCGATCGGACGGATACGACTATCCCCGCGAAGCACCGTTTCCCGACGATCGGCTGCGGATGATCGATCGTATCGAGCGTTTCATACCGGACGGCGGCCCGCACGGACTGGGGTTCATCGAAGGGCGCAAGATCGTGAACCCGGAGGAGTGGTTCTTTCAGGCCCACTTTTATCAGGATCCCGTGTGGCCCGGCTCACTGGGTCTGGAGGCTTTCTTGCAGTTGCTCAAGGCGGTGGCCATGCAATACTGGCCGGATTGCCGAGCCGGACGGTTCCGTGCGTGTCCGGAGAAGAAACACCGCTGGCGCTATCGAGGTCAGGTGGTCCCAACCAGCAGGGAAGTGATGGTACAAGCCGTTGTCACATCCCGCGACGATGAGTCCCGGACCCTGACCGCCGACGGCTTGCTCATGGTGGACGGATTGATTATCTACCAGATGAACGATTTCACTCTGCGAGTCGATAAAGGGACATGAAATATTCGCGTGTGTTTATCGATGCCATCGGCTACGAACTACCGCCTGAGGTGGTCACCACCCAGGAGTTGGAGTCTCGGCTGCGCCCTGTTTACCAAGCGCTGCATCTGGCCGAAGGACAACTGGAAGCATTGACCGGCATCATCGAGCGCCGCTGGTGGGAACCGGGCTATCCGCTCTCACGCGGCGCCGTGCAGGCCGCCCGCAAGGCGCTGGCCCTGTCGCAAGTTCGGCCACAGGACGTGGATGTGCTGATCTACGCCGCCGTTTGCCGCGAGGAGTTCGAACCGGCCACCGCCTGCCGCGTCGCCGCCGAGTTGGGCATCAATCCCGAAACCGTGTACGACATTAGCAATGCCTGTCTGGGCGTGCTCAACGGCATCGTGGACATCGCCAACCGCATCGAGCTTGGGCAGGTCCGCGCCGGCTTAGTGGTCTCGTGCGAGACAGCCCGCGAGATCAACGATGCGATGATCGAAACCATGCTGCAAACACGCAACATGGACGTGTTCAAGAAATCGCTGGCCACCTTGACCGGCGGCTCCGGGGCCGTAGCCGTGCTCGTCACCGACGGCTCGTTCTGTCCCGTCCCGCGCCGCCGCATCCTGGGCGGCACGATGCAGGCCGCACCGCAGTATTATGGACTTTGCCGATGGGGATTAGAGGGAATGTTGACGGCTCTGCGTCAGTTCACATCCACCGATTCCGTGGCCGTCCTGCGCTATGGCGTCGAGCTGGGGCTGCGGACGTGGAATGCTTTCCTCACGCGATTGGGCTGGGCGGCCGACACGGTGGATAAGGTCATTTGCCACCAGGTCGGCGCCAGCCACCGCGATTCGATCCTCAAGGCGCTGGGCATCGCCGAGGAGAAAGAATTTTCGACGTATCCGTTTCTGGGCAACATGGGCACGGTATCGCTGCCGTTGACGGCGGCGCTGGCGGAGGAGCGCGATTTTCTGCGTCCGGGAGATCGCGTGGGGTTTTTGGGGATTGGTAGCGGGTTGAATTGCCTGATGCTGGGTGTCGAGTGGTGACACGCGGCTTTGTCGTCAGCCCGTGACTCCGGCGAGATTTGTCAGCTGGATTTCCGGCACTCGTTGACGATGGCTTGGATCGCTGCCAAGATTCTTCCGACATTATCGATGTAATAACGCCTCCGTTCCAGCAGTGCTTCCACTCCGTCCAGCCGCAGGAACTGCCATGCCTCGCCCGTGGTCACACAGCCGAACACTCGCGAGCCGTATTGTCCCATGGACTGGTTGAAGCGATCGGCGGCAACCATCTGTGCGATGCACTGGCCTAGCCCGCTTTCAATGTCATTCTTTTTCGCTTCGACAATCGTGGCGATCGGGGCCTGAAGGGGCAGCACCGGGTCCGATGCCGAGAGGATGAAATCACACTCGCCGGTCAATCCTCGTTCGGGATCAACATCCAAGCGCTGCCCCGAGTAGATGGCGAAGCGATTGCCGCTCAACTCGCGTCCGGCAAGCAGAATTGGCGCGACGATGAACTCGCTGCGCGATTTTTCGCTAAGCAGCGAGAGTTGGATGCCCTGGGCGCCGCGGGACAGCGCTTCTTGCAACCAAACGGGGACCGTGACCGGCTGCAAGTCGGGAAACAGTTCCGCGGCACGCGAGATCACTCCGAGGACGCGGCCGACGGACTCAAGCGTGAAGTCGCTGAACGACATGGATATGCTCCAACTTCCTTTTTTGATTTCTACCAAATGGCAAGGAAAATAATAGAAAAAAGCATCATGTTAACCCCTGGAATGCCGGAGTGCCTTGCCTCCCTCACGCGGTTCAGTTCCATCGGAGATCCGTTTTGAATCCACAAGCCACGATTGTCCCAATGCCGAGCTATTCCCGTTCGGCACCTGCATTGTATCCCTTCCCAAGCCATTACCTCAATCTCGGCGGTCTGCGCTATCACTACCTCGATGAAGGCGGCGGCGAACCGCTCGTGATGCTACACGGCAATCCGACATGGTCGTTCTACTACCGCAATCTTGTTCTCGGTCTACGCGATAGCTATCGCACGATCGTCCCGGACCATATCGGCTGCGGCCTGTCCGAGAAGCCGGATGACTCACAGTATGAATATTGCTTGCGACAGCGCGTGGCGGACCTGGAGGCGCTGTTGGATCATTTGGAATTGCACGACAATCTTACGCTAATCCTGCACGATTGGGGCGGCATGATCGGCATGGCGTTCGCGCATCGCCATCCGGAGCGGATCAAGCGGCTGGTTATTCTCAACACGGCGGCGTTTCCGATACCGACTGATAAGCGCTTGCCGTGGTCGCTCAAGTTGTCCCGCACGCCGCTGCTCGGCCCGCTTTTCGTCCGAGGTTTGAATGCGTTCTGTCGTGGAGCGATTCGCTACTGCGTTCAAAAACCGTTGCCATCCGAAGTGAAGAACGGCTATTTGGCTCCTTACGATTCCTGGCGGAACCGTATCGCCGTCTTGCGGTTCGTGCAGGACATTCCGCTTGCTCCCGGCGACCGCGGCTTCGATTTGGTGAAAGCGGTCGCCGACGGGCTGCATCGATTCGCATCGCTGCCTATGCTGATTTGTTGGGGCGAACGCGATTTCGTCTTCGATCGCCATTTCCTTGATGAATGGCGTCGCCGTTTTCCATCCGCGGAAGTACACGTTTTTCCGGACGCCGGCCATTATGTTCTCGAAGACGCGGGGGCGGAGATTCTGCCCTTGATCCGCGATTTTTTGCGGCGTCATCCGCTGGCCACGGGGGATGAGCCATGAGCATCGCCGTCCTCCCGCGCTCGACGGAAACCGTTAATATCGCCGCCCCGCTGGCGGCGATGGCCCAGACGCAGCCGCAGATGTTGGCCATCGCCCAACCGTTCGGTCGCGATCGCTACGGATCCATTCGCTATCGCCATTTCACCTACCGCGAACTGAATGCCGAAAGCGACGCTTTGGCGCATGGATTGGAACAGATCGGTATCGGTCGTGGCATTCGGACCGTGCTGATGGTAAAGCCGAGCCTGGAGTTTTTCACGCTGACGTTCGCTCTGTTCAAGCTCGGCGCAGTGATCGTGTTGGTCGATCCCGGCATGGGCCTGAAAAATCTCGGCGTTTGTCTGCACGAGGCCCAGCCGGAAGCGTTCATCGGCATCCCAAAAGCTCAGCTGGCTCGATTACTGTTCGGTTGGTGTCGCGACAGCCTGCGCACCTGCGTCACGGTGGGGCGGCGAGCCGGCTGGGGCGGCTGGACGCTGGAGCAAGTACGCAGGCTCAGTACTGACAAGCCATTGTCAATTCTTGCCGATACCCGAGCCGATGAGATGGCTGCGATCCTGTTTACCAGCGGAAGCACCGGCGTTGCCAAGGGTGTTATGTACACGCACGGCATCTTCGCCGCGCAAGTCGAGAGCTTGCGCGGCCTCTATGGGATTCAACCGGGCGAAGTTGATCTGCCGACGTTTCCATTGTTCGGTCTGTTCGGTCCGGCACTCGGCATGGCTTCCATCATCCCCCAGATGGATGCGACCCGGCCGGCGCACGTCGATCCATACAAGATCCTACAGGCTATCCGCTATTTCGGCGTGACCAACTTGTTCGGCTCTCCCGCGCTCATTCAGCGTGTCGGCCGATACGCTGCGGCGCGCGGCATTCGACTGCCGTCGCTGCGGCGCGTTATCTCCGCGGGTGCTCCCGTGCCGTGGCAGGCGATTCAGCGTTTCGCGTCGTTGCTCCCTGATGGTGTACAGGTCCACACGCCTTACGGTGCAACCGAATCGCTGCCGGTAAGCTCGATTGGCAGCGACGAAATCCTGCGTGAGACACGACTGGGCACCGCCAACGGCGCCGGGGTGTGCGTTGGCAGGCCGGTCGAGGGCATGACCGTCAAGATCATCCGCATCAGCGACGAGCCGATCCCACTCTGGAGCGACGAACTGCAAATGCCGACGGGAGAGATCGGCGAGGTTGTGGTCCAAGGTCCAGTTGTGACCGCTAGCTACTGGAACCGTCCGGAGTCCACGGCCCAGGCGAAGATTGCCGATCCCATCCACGGTGGTTTTTATCATCGCATGGGCGATGTTGGATACCTGGATGCGACCGGCCGACTCTGGTTCTGCGGCCGCAAATCGCAGCGCGTCCAAACGCCGGCCGACACGCTCTTCACGATACCTTGCGAAGGCGTCTTCAATGCCCATCCAGCCGTGTACCGCACGGCCGTCGTCGGGGTTTCACGCAACGGCGCAACCGAGCCGGTCCTGTGTGTCGAGCGCGACAAGGAAGCGACAGCGCCAGGCGAGGAGGATCTGCGCCACGAGTTGCTCGCCTTGGGCGATCGGCATCCGCACACACGCGCAATCCGGACAGTCCTGTTTCATCCAAGTTTCCCTGTGGACATCCGTCACAACGCCAAGATCTTCCGCGAGAAACTGGCCGTATGGGCCGCGGAGAAGCTGGCATGAACGCATTCGTTACCGGCGGCGGCGGTTTCCTGGGCACCGCCGTCGTCCGTCGCTTGCGCGAGCGCGGCGACCAGGTCCACAGCTTCTCACTCAGTCACCATGCCGAACTCGATTCTCTCGGCGTAACGCAACATCAAGGCGACATCGCCGATCCCACCGCGGTATCGCGCGCCGCGGCCGGTTGCGATATTGTGTTTCACATCGCGGCCAAGACCGGCGTAGGCGGCCGCTTTCGCAATTATTATCGTACCAACGTCCTCGGCACGGCCAACGTGCTGGCAGCCTGCCGTCACCACGGCATCACACGGCTGGTTTACACCAGTTCGCCCAGCGCCGTTTTCGATGGCCGCGATATGGCCGGCGTCGATGAATCCGTGCCCTATCCCACGCATTACGACGCCGCTTATCCTAAAACGAAGGCCATCGCAGAGCGCATGGTTTTGCGCGCGAACAGCGCGAGCCTGGCGACGGCGTCGCTTCGCCCGCACCTCATCTGGGGTCCGGGAGACAATCACCTGATCCCACGCATCCTCGCCCGTGCTCGAGCCGGCCGATTGCGCCGCCTCGGCACGGAATCGAAGCTCATCGACAGCGTTTACATCGACAACGCGGCCGATGCCCATGTTCTCGCCGCCGACCGTCTGACGCCTGGATCGCCGATCGCCGGCAAAGTCTACTTCATCACGCAAGGTGAACCGATACCCTTATGGGATCTGGTTAATCGCATTCTGCACGCCGCCGGACTCGGACCGGTGACGCGCTCGATCCCGCCACGATTGGCTTATGGGATGGGGTGGTTGCTGGAGATGATCTACGCGATGTTTCGCCCGCAAGAAGAACCGCCGATGACGCGCTTCGTGGCCCGCGAACTGACGACGGCGCACTGGTTCGACATCACAGCGGCAAAGCGCGACTTGGGTTACGAACCGAAAGTATCGCTCGAAGAAGGGTTACGTCGTCTCGCGCTTTGGCTCAGAAGCAGGAGGTGAGTTCGGCACCGGCACCAGCTCATTCACACAATCGCTGTCACAGGTCGTTTCAAGATAAGGACAACAGAGCCATATACCACGCCTTCCAAGTCGCGGAGCACGTGTTCGATATCCTCCATGCGACCAAGTTTACTAGTCCAGCGTCCGGTGGCAAGTTGCCGCGCCACATGCGTCGGTTTTCCTGAAGCATCGGCGAAAAGAGCGATTTTCTCGAAGCCCGGTTCCACATCCTCCTCCATGCACCGCTCATAGCCAAAGCGAGCAAACGCCGCTTCAAATGCGTTTTGCGTCGGCTCTCGGAGAATGTCGGGCGGCCAATATTCTCGCTTCTCGTCGGGGCCAGGCCACCACCACTTGCCAATATCTCCGACGGCCCAAGCCATGCAATTGTAATCCGGATTTGCCGGACTCGTGATTTGATAATTGCCCTTAGCCAAACCGGGAAACACTTCTACCAGGGACGTTACCATTGGTAGCCATGCTCCTTCGCCCAGCACAACCAAGCATCCACCATCTTTGGAACATTCCCCGCGACCGAGGGGTCGATCGGTTCGGCCCCCGTAAGCGCGTGTAGGGCGGCAAACCAATGGGTATGATGTGCTTGCAAATCCCGCAAGAGCAACGGGATCACGTCAGGTCCCAAATGAATGATCTCTTGGTAGGCTGGGTGGTGGCTCGCCTCCGTCATCGACGAAAGGTAAGCCGTCTCCTTCTGCCATACTGCTGAGAGTCGGCGGAAGCGTTCCTTGAGTGTTTCTTCGTTCGCCGCTGGTTCGATAACTACCCGACAACCCTCCGGCCATTCGACCGGCTGATCGACCACGATTTGCCCGTTGCGGACAGTCCCCATGATTGGCGTCATCGTATAACCTCCTCTGGTCGCTTCCGTGAGTCATCTTGCCATTTTCACGACGGCTGGGCAAGCGAACCTTCCATGATGGTTGATTCCATCCTCGACGGCCGATATGCTTCCGCGGGAGGACAAATCATGAAGACTGCCTTGCACTCCGTCAGCTACGCCGGCGTTTGGCCGGGACAGGCGCGACTTTCTCTCGATGAGTTTCTCATCAAGGCTCGCCTGCTGGGATTCGAGACCGTCATGCTCATGGCCAAACGGCCGCATTTGTCGGTGCTCGATCATGATAGCGCTGCCCGACATCGGCTCCGCGAACGCCTTGCGGAATTGCAATTGCACGTCGCTTGCCTGGCGGGTTACACCGATTTCTGCATGGGGGCCGACCGTCCAGACATCCCTACGCGCGAAATGCAGATGCTATATGTCCGTGAATTGTGCCGGTTGGCTCACGACCTCGACTGCGGACTGGTGCGGATCTTCACGGGGTTCGAGCAGGATGGCGTATCCCTGGAACAGCAGTGGGCGTGGTGCGTGGACAGTCTGCGCGAATGCGCTCGTTCCGCGGCGCCGCTGGGTGTGACCATTGGCGTGCAGAATCATCATGATGTAGCGGTCCATTGGCAGAGCTTGCTCGACTTGCTGCGAGACATCAACGAGCCGAACTGCAAGGCGATGTTCGACGCCTGGGCGCCGGCGCTACAAGGCGACGATCCCGCCGCGGCCGTCAAGGAAATGGCTCCGTTTCTCGTTCACACCACCGTGGCTGATTACGTGCGCCGCCCGCGTTTTCGCTATCAACCGGCGCTGGTCAATTATGCCCGCGAGGCCGATGCCATCCGCGCCGTGCCGATGGGCGAAGGGTTTATCGATTACCGCGCTTTTTTTCGGGCGCTGCGTGAAATCGGCTATCAGGGATACGTGGCGTATGAAATGTGCTCGCCGCTGCGCGGCGGCGGCGGCGAGGAAAACCTCGATCGCTGCGCGCGGCAGTTTCTGCGCTACATGGCGGAGTGTTGAAAGCGCGGTAATGTGTAAGTCGAAGCCCGTAGTGTAAGCGAGTGAATCGCCCGCTTACGCTACGGGTTGCCGTATCGCAGCGACTTGTTTACGGCTTCTCGAACACGCTATCGTCGAGCTTCTCGGAATTCTTCACCTCGGTCACTTCGACTTCCACGAAAGGCTTGCCATCGTGTTCGACCGTGATCTTGTGGGGAAGCATCATGCCATCGACTTTCTTGTAATCGCCATACAGGGTCGTGGAAGCGAACTCCTCTCCCTGCATGGGATCCTTGCCGCGTGTCTCCATCTTGAGCAGCAAACCTTTCTCCTTATCGAAAAATACATTCACGTCCCGATACCCCTTGTGCTCGACGCGGATGCCGATGGCCGGGCGGTCGCCGACTTTCACCTCGCCCAACGGCGATAATTTATAGTCCTGGTTTTTCAGACATACTAGTTGAGTGATGTTGGCGGTGTTCATCTGTTCTTTGGCTTCGGTGAGATTGTCTTTGTCCATCTCGTCGGTGTTGTCCCCGATCTTTCTCCATCCCTTGTTGCCGTTGAGGATCTGAATGAAGGCGAATTCCTGGTCGCCAACCTTGGACTTCACCTCGGTCCGTAAGCGGTCGGGCAATTGAATCGATGTCTCGCTTGTGAAATCGATGGCCTGGCCAAGACCGTGGAACTTGCCTTTGCCTTTGGAAACGCTGGCCTTGAATTTCGTCAAATTGTCGATGCCGCCGTGGACCTTGATCGCCCGCTCCACGACCTCACGCAGCTTGGCGTCATCACCGGCGCGGACGGGGATGCTAAGTGCCAACAAGCCGATAACGCCCAAGACTCCCGTGGTTTTCCACATGATTGATCTCCTGAGGGAAGGAAAGGCATCTCTCCCGAAGAGGAAGAGAACTTCACCTCTGTATTCGTAAGGCAACGGTGGAGATTTTCCGTCCCGAGCGAACATTCACTCCACGCGGACGCGCACCACCTTGCGATTGCCGACGCGGACGATCAGTCCCAAGGTCACTGTTACTGTCGCGTTGACATCGATGACTTTCTCGCGCTCGGGGCCGATGGTCACGCCGCCGCCCTGGATCAATCGCCGCGCTTCGTTGTTGCTCGGCGCCAATTTGAGGGCGACGAGCAGCTTCGATACGAGCATGTTGCCATCCGTCAACTGTTCCTGAGAAATAGCGACTTCGGGTATCTCTGAAGGATCCTGCTTGTTCGAATTTCGCTTGATCCACTCAGCCGCCGCAGCCGTGGCGGCGTTCTCGCCGTAGTAAAAGCGAACGATGTCGCCGGCCAGAGTCAACTTGGCCTCGCGTGGGTGAATCGCCAGGGGATCCGTCAATCGTGTGACCTCCTCCGGCGAACGGTCCGTCAGCAGCGTGAACCATTCACGCATCAAACCATCGGCGATGCTCATGGTTTTGGCGAACTGATCGTAGGATGGCTCGTCAACGCCGATATAATTACCCAGGCTCTTGCCCATTTTTTTCACGCCGTCGAGGCCGCGCAGGATCGGCATCGTCAGGCAAATCTGCGGCTCTTGTTCTGCATCCTCCTGTAAACGGCGGCCCACCATGAGATTGAATAACTGCTCACTGCCGCCCAGCTCCACGTCGGCGCGAATCTCGACGCTGTCTTGCCCCTGCATCAGCGGGTACAAGCACTCGTGCAGGTAGATCGGCTCCGATGGTTCTTTGCGAAAGCGCTTGGAGAAATCGTCACGCTCCAGCATGCGCTGCACGGTGATCTTGCCGGTCAGCGACAGCACGTCGAGGAACGACATCTTGCTGAACCAGTCGCCATTGTGGACCACCTCGGCTTTATCGACATGAATGACCTTGCTGATTTGTTTCAGGTAATCGCGTGCGTTGACTTCCACTTGTTCCTGGGTCAGACGAACGCGCGCCTGATCGCGGCCGCTGGGATCGCCCACCAGGGCCGTGTAGTTGCCGATAATCAGTACGGCTTGATGGCCCAGTTCTTGGAAGAGACGCAGCTTGCGCAGCACGACGGTGTGGCCGAGATGAACGTCGAAGCCGGTTGGATCGATGCCGAGCTTGACACGTAGCGGCCGGCCCGTCTGCACACTGCGTTCGAGCTTCCGTACCAACTCCGCCTCCGGCACGATCTGCTCGGTACCACGGCGAATCAGCTCCAACTGTTCGGCGACACTCTTCACGTCCTGTCCTCCGGAAGAACTCACCACAGAGTCACAGAGAACACAGAGAAAAACACAGAAAAGAGGAAAAATGTTCCTTCTTTCTCGCTTAATTTTCTGTTTCTTTCCCTGCGTTCTCTGTGACGTTGTGGTGAGTTGTTTTTTAGTTATACATCTGGAATCGGCCGACTGCCTCAAAGGCTTGACGGTGATGGACGATATGGGGTTCGCGCTGTCCTTCCGGCCAGCTCAGAGCAAGCACGTCGAAGCGGGCGGCGCAGTCGAG
>DASRBG010000013.1:0-18324 GCA_035653735.1 Gemmataceae bacterium | reverse complement strand
ATCGCGATAGGCGCGCACGATGCTGTCGTAATGGGTGGCGACGATGATGCGACGCGGATTTGCCGGCTGGAAGCAGGCGATCATGTTGGTCATCGCATGCGGCTTGCCCGCGGTGTCCGTGAAGGTCCAGCGCTGGGTGGTGACGACATCCGCGCTGGTCTTGCCCATCGCCGCCTTGATGTAGTCGATCGCCGCTTCATGTCCCGGCGTATCGATCGCGCGCGGGGTGAAACGCAGGAGATCGGCGATGTCGCTCATCGCGCGCTGGCCGTCCCAGACCTCGAGCTGCACGTCGGCCGCGCGCGCGGCCAGCGGATGCAGTGCGAGCGTGAGCGTGGCGGCGATCGTTGCAAGAAGTCTTTGTCGCATCGTGGAAACCGGGATCGTCACGGAGCCCGCTTGACGGGGTTGAGGAACAGCACGCCGGCACAGAGTGCAAGCACCAGGGCAAAGTAATAGGTGATGGCGCGCGAGCCGATGGTCGGGATCAGGGCGAAGGTGGTGAGCAGCGTGCCGACGACATTGCCGATGGTGGAGACACCATAGACGAGACCGGCGACGCGTCCCGCCTCGTCGGCCGAGCGCGTCAACAGGCTGACCGCAATCGGCGAGAAGGTGCCGAGCAGCGTCAGCGGCACCAGCAGCAGCGCCGTGGAGGCGGTCAGCGTCGCGTATGCGCCGTCCCCGAGCGAGTTGAGGATGGCTTCCATGATCGGATCGGCGGTGGCGGGTACCAGCGCCATATAGGCCGCCGCGATCAGGATCGCGACCGCAATGACCCGCTGCGACGGATGCCGCGCCACGATCGCCGAGCCTGCGAAATAGCCGATCGCGAGTGCGCACAGCACCGTCGAGATCAGGCTCGCCCAGGTGCCGATGCCGCCGCCGAAATAGGGAAAGAGGTAGCGGCTGCCCAGCATCTCGAATCCCATCAGTACCCCGCCGACCAGGAAGGCGCAGACATAGATCGACAAGGACAGCATGCGAGAGGGCGCCGTCACGGCATTTTCCTGTTGTGCTTCTCGATGCTCTTGAGCGTCTCGACCGGCGCGAAATCGTCGGTCAGCACCTTGGCGCTGGCATCGATCACCTGGCCGCCGGCGATATCGATGCGCCGGCGCTGGTTCAGCATGTCGGTCAGGCTGTAACGCAGGCCATAGGCCTTGTCGCGATCGTGCGCGACGGCTGCGAGATCCTCCACCTTCCGCTCGGCGCCGTCATAGGCGACGGTGACGATATTGCCGTCGGCCTTGTAGAACTCGAGCTGCGGGAACACCGCATTGATGGTTTTCACCGCGGAATCGAACAGCATGGTCGAGGGCTCGATATTCTGGGCGACAACGCCGCCAGCGGCGAGATGATCCTTGACGATCTGGTAGAACTCCCTGGTCAACAGATGGAACGGCACGAACGGGCCGCGATAGGCGTCGATCAGGATGATGTCGTACTTGTCCCTGGATTCCGACAGGAACAGCCGCCCGTCGCGATTGACGACCTGGAAGTTCGGCTCGTCGCGGATACCGAAATATTTCTTGGCGAGCTCCAGCACCGCCGGATCGAGCTCGACGGAGGTGACGGAGACATTGGGCAGGAAACGGTGCAGGTACCATGAGGTGCGGCCGCCGCCAAAGCCGATCTCCAGGATCGAGTGCACGTCCTTGGCGTACATCAGGCTCGCGGTCATGTAGCGCGTGTAGTCGACCGGAAGGTCGCGGTCGTCATGGGTGTTGTACATGCTCTCGGTGTAGATGCGCCGGTTGTGACCGAAGGTCATGCTGACGTAGGGCGGCTCCGAGTACACATAAATGTTATTGTAGAGCGATTCCTTGGACTCCAGCAGGTTGCGGCTGTCCTGCGCGAAGGCACCGCCGACGCCCAGGACGGCGCTCAAAAGCATGCCGAAAACGAACGACCTCTTGATCATCGACAGTCCTTAAGAATTGCAAGAGCGGGCACGCGTCTCGCGCGGCGTGGGATGAGAAATGAGCAGCTCGCGTCCCGTCTGCGATGACATTGCGCCGCCGCCCGGTCAAGCCGGCCGGTCGGGCGCGGCCGGGTTTAATGGACTATCGCAGGGTCCTCCGCTAAAAAATCGTTCATCTTGGAGCGAGGAACCGGCCGGGTCGGGCTGCCGCAGCCGTTCGGGTCGGCCGCCGGGCGCGAGGGCCGGGCGTGACATGAAAAGTGGTGAGCATGAATTTGCTGAGGGGCCTTGCGGCGCTGGCTGCTGTGTTGATGATCACCCCGTCGCATGCCGAGGACGAGCACGCCGCCAATCGCAAGCCTGTGAAAGCCGTCGCGGATGCGCGCATCGCCGTCGGCAACCAGGGCACGCTGCCGCTCTACGTCTCCGCCGACTGGTCCAGGCCGCTGCCCGGCATCACGCGGGCGATCCTGGTGCTGCACGGCCGGCTGCGCAATGCCGATGTCTATTACCGCTCGGCGCTGACCGCGCAGGCGGCCGCAGGCGAGGCGGGCAAATCGACCATCATGATCGTGCCGCAGTTTCTCGCCGGCCTCGATGTCGAAGCCTATCATCTGCCCGCCGACACGCTGCACTGGTCGCTGGAGGGCTGGGAGGGCGGCGATGCCGCCGAGGGCCCGCAGCCTGCGAGCTCCTTCGATGCGCTGGATGCGATCCTGGCGCGCCTCGCCGACCGGCATCTGTTTCCCGACCTCAAGCAGGTCGTGGTCGCCGGCCATTCCGGCGGCGGGCAGGTGGTGCAGCGTTATGCCATTGCGACCAAGGGCGAGGCGGCGCTGCAGGCGGATAACATCGCGATCCGCTATGTGGTCGCCAACCCCTCCTCCTACGCCTATTTCAGCGCGGAGCGGCCGGAGCCGCAGATCGCCGCATCATGTCCGGGTTACAACAATTGGAAATACGGAATGGAGGCGCGGCCGCCTTATCTCGCGTCCGCAAGCGCGGCTACGCTCGAGCAGCGCTATGTCGCGCGTCAAGTGATCTATCTGCTCGGTACCCGCGACACCAATCCCAACCACCCGGCGCTAGACAAGAGCTGCATGGCGGAGGCCCAGGGGCCCTACCGCTATGCGCGTGGCCATGCCTATGCGGCTGCGATGGCCGAGCGTGACGCCGGCACGCCGAACCACCGGCTCTGGGATGTCCCTGATGTCGGCCATGACGGCGACAAGATGCTGACCTCGCCGTGCGGGCTGGCCGCCCTGTTCGATTTGCCGGGCTGCACCGCGATGCGCTGATCACAGCGCTGCGATCGATCGCGATTTGTTGGCTGATTGTTAGGCCTGGCGAAACAGTGTTTTTGGCTTTTCGTCATGGTCCTTTCGCGGCGTGTGATTATTTATCTGTGACGTGATGGATCCTGATGCGAAAGGGAATCCGCTATGTCCACGTTGCTCAACATCATCTATCGTGAATACTGCCGGGCGCGGCTGGCGGAGATGCGCCAGCCGGCGCTGTTGCTGGCGCCGGCAGCCCCGCCGTCCGACGCCGCGCGCCCGAACTGATCGTCGCTGCTCCCGATCGGCAATGTGCATCGGCTGGAATTTTTAGGATATCATGATTTGAATACCCGCTGCCGGCCAGGCAGCCGCGCGGCGGTCGTGTCCATCATATTGACCTGAGCGATTCCTTCTCGGTTTTGAGCAATGAAAAATTGGGAGCTTTCGATGCGGACCCTTGTTCTACTCGCTGCTGCTGCGATCCTTGTTTGTGCGTCCCACGATTTCGCGCTGGCACAAAACGCCCCTGATTCGGCCGGCGCCGCGGCGCCCGCGACCACGCCACCAAGCGCCGCTGCTCCGGCCTCCGCCGCGCCGCCGCCCGCCAATGCAGCCGCGCCAGCGGCGCAGTCGGCCACTTCGCCTGCGGCCAGCCCGCCCTCGGCCAATGCGCCCGCCGCCGCCGACAGCTCGATCAAGGACAGCACGACCAAGGACAGCACGCAAAAGTCCAGGAAGAAAAAGACAGCCGGTACCACGCGGCGGCATGAGGTCGAGAAGTCGATCGAAAGCGGCACCGTCCCGTCGCGCTATCGCAGCTCGGTGCCAAAAGAATATCAGCAGTACATCCCTTTCTCGAAAGACTGAGCGGCTGCACGTCCACCGCGTGGCCAGCGACAGGTTAACCGCGCACTAACACTTGTTAATCGCGCGACGCCCGCGACGATGACATTCGAGTCAGATCAGTTGATCTTGCCCAAGCTTCGAGCAGCCGCGCGCGAATTTACCTTCGAACGGTCCCAATTTCGACGCCGACTCAGCCGACTCTGGCAAGCATTACGTAACCGTACCTGACTCGGCGGAGTTCAGTTTGCCAGAGGAGTCTGTTCATGCGGAACGCCTTTTCACCGTCGACTGTCGATCGAATGAAGCCATCCCGGATTCAGTGCGACGCTGATCATCCGGAGTCCGACCTGGATACTGACGTGATCGCATTGCTGGAGGAAAACGCCCGTCTCCGGGCGCTGGTGACGCAGCTGTCGGACCTGGTCCTGCGCCACGTGGTCGACCAGAAATAGGCCGTCCCCCGGGGTCGGTCCGCCCTTTGTGCTCTCACGCTGCATCGCGCAAGCGATTTCAATTTGGTTGCACTTGAAAGCATTGCTTCTTCACCCGCCCCCGCCAGGGACGGGTGAAGAGAGATCGTAACCAGCTGATACTTCCGCTGCGTCCTTCCCGCTCAAAGCTTGCTAACACTCTCAGCATTGTGCGATGCTCGGCGCGCTAGAAAGGCTTCCGGTCGGCCCCTCGCTCTGCTATGGAGCGTACCGAGCGCTTGAGGCGCACGCGGTCCCGTAGCTCAGCTGGATAGAGCGGCGGTTTCCTAAAGGGGCCTGTCGGGGGTCCCGGAGGGTCTTTAAGGCCCCTTTATTTTTTCCCAAGTCCTTCAAAACGCTCTAGTTTTCGGACTAAAGACCCCTAATTAACTAGCTCGGGGGTCCTTAGCATAGCGCCCCCGAAACGTTACCCCGGCGTTACCCCGAGAGATTTTCCATGACCAAAACTGTTGCGAAAAAACTTACCGTTGCCGGCATCGGGAAATATGTGCCCGGAAAGGAGCGGCGCGAAATCCGCGACACCACGAACGGCCTCTACCTTGTGATCCAGCCGAGCGGCGCGAAGTCTTGGTGCATGCGCTTCCGGCGGCCCAACGGCCGCCCGGCCAAGCTGACCCTTGGCCCAGTGGACCTGAGCGAGCGTGAGACTGAGGACGAGCCGGTGTTCGGTGGTCCGTTGACCATCGGTCAAGCACGCGAACTTGCGACTCGTATCGACCGCGAACGCGCTCGCGGCGAAGATGTCATCGAAAAATATAAGACGGAGAAGCTGCGCAAGCTCAGTGCAGCCGAGCAGCGCGCAGCCTCCAGCTTCGGCGCTGCTGTGGTTGAGTTTTTCAGAGACCACCGGACCAAGCGCCAGGAAAGGCCAAGGCGCTGGCGTGGCGATGCCCGCGTACTTGGGCTGCGTTGGGCGGCCGATGCTGATCCAGCAACGACAGAGCCGGAAGTAATCCCCGGTGGACTGGCGGCGAATTGGGCTGATAAGCCGGTAGCCGAGATTGATGGTCATAACATCTACACAGCTGTCGATGACGCCCGGCGCATGGGCATTCCCGGGTTGCAGCGGAAGAACAAGGGTGTGTCAGAGGCGCGAGGGCGCAAGGTGCATGCGGCGCTCTCGGTCATGTTCGCATGGCTACAGAAACATCGCCGCATTAGCGTCAACCCGACCGTTGGGGTCTGGCATCCCGGCGCACCACCAGCCCGCGAACGCGTGCTCAATGACGCAGAGATCAAACTTTTCTGGGCAGCTGCAGGAAAGCTGCACCCGGCCTATGCGGCGGCGGCCCGGCTGCTGCTGCTCACCGGTGCGCGGCTGAATGAAGTGAGCGGCATGCGCTGCGAGGAGTTCGACGGCACCATCTGGACTATCCCCCCTGAGCGAGTGAAAAATCATAGGCGCCACCCGCTGCCGTTGCCTCCGCTGGCTCGCGAGCTGATTTCTGAGATGCCGGTGACCGCGGGCGGGTTTGTGTTTAGCACCAACGGACGCACGCCGCTAAACGGCTGGAGCGTGGCCAAGGAGAAGTTTGACGAAGCAATCGCAGCCACAAAGGTGGAGCTGGGTAGCGCTGTCGAGGTAAAACCTTGGAGGCTGCATGATCTGCGGCGTAGCTGCGCAACGGGTATGGCAGACCTTGGTATCCAGCCCCATATCATTGAAGCGGTGCTCAATCACGTCAGCGGTGCGAAAGGTGGTATCGCTGGAGTTTACAATCGCGCCCAATACGCCGCCGAAGTGAAGGTCGCGTTGGAGCGCTGGAGTTCTCACATTGAGGGTCTGGTGGCTGGACGTTCGGCGGCTGTGGTGTCGATTGGGAAACGACAATAATGCTGAAGCGCACAACAATAGACCGGCGGCCACCGTGGGACGACGAGCAGGCGGTCTTTGGCTTCGTGGACTGGGTTCTTGCTGAGGGCTACTGCAAGCCAGACCCAGATGCAGTCTACGACGACTTGATCAGTTTAGCAGAGCGCGAAGCCGTAGACGCAGTGAAAAAACATGGTGACTTCACACTACTAGCTGACCTACTCGACCCTCGGCTGGGAATCACATCATGGCTGGCGCCCACCACTTACGAGCTAATGATGGACATCATAAAGGGTAAGTATAAGCGCCCCGCGAAGAAACTCCCTCTGTCCGAACCGGCTAAGCGAGCGCGCTACCCCTATTATGTTCTGGCCGATCTGGTGCGCCTTGTGCAGGCAATTCTGAAGCGGTCGTATCCCAAGGTGCGCGCTTATCGAGATTCCGGCATCACCAGCCTTCGCGACCGCGCAGTTGACTACGTGGTCGCACGGCACCCCGGCACCCGGAGAGAGAAGCTGCTCAAGTACGTGAAGGGGTAGACCGACCCCGGTTTAGTCTGCACATTGCCGGGGTTTATCCGCCACAGTGCGCCCGGGTAGAAAGACCCTCACGAAACAAGCGTGAGGGTTTTTTATGAGTGTTAAAGCTGCTCCGGACACACCGCCGGTCTATCTCAGCGCTGCCCAGGTACTTGCCCGCTATGGTGGCCGGTCTGATTCTTGGCTGGACCGTAAACTGGCCAAGGACCCTAAATTTCCCAAGCCCATATACTTCGGACGACGCTTGAGGCTCTTCCGGCTCGATGATTTGGAAGCTTACGAACGCGCCTGTGCGGGCGGGCAGGATGCGGCGTGACCCAGCGTGAGGACAGTGTGTGGCGCATCTTCGCCGGGGTGACCGTGCTGGCCGCCGTGGTGATCGCGCTGGTGTTGACCCTGACCTGAGATTCCAAAAAGCAAACCGAGGGAGGACAACCCCAATGAGCAGGAGTCGATATGGACCAGAGAAACAAAGGCCCCGGCGCGGCGGACACCGCAGCCGGGGTGAAGCTCAATCGCGCACAGAGGCGAGCTTATAATGCGACTACGCGTAGCCGGCAAGAGCGATTTAGCCTACGCGAATTTCATGAGGCCAGCGGCGGGGTCTTCTCGGTTGAGGTGATCAGCTACGCCAGCGCGCTTGCGCTGTTCGCCTGTGCTGTGTCTGGTGATGTTGAGGCTAGGTACAAGCTTGTCGCGCTGCAAGACTACCTGAAGCGCGTGGTGCGCCGACCGCCGCCACTCTGCTTTGACTGTGACTTCGAATTCAGCGCCGGCCGGCAGCCCACGGCATTTGTACTTTCCCGGCCGTTCGCCGGGCCGCCGGAATTGTCGCTGGTCTCTGGGCTGTGCGCGCGGTGTGCGGCAACAACAGACATGAATGCGATGATTCTGAGGCGGATGCGGCAGGTCTGGCCTGACGCGACGATGCAGACTGAGATTGGAGGAGTGCAGTGAGCGAGTTCGAGAGACGATGGGCAGAACAGCTGTTGGTGCATATGGGTGTGAGCGGTCCAGCCCCGGACACGCTCGGGCAGGCGAGGAATATCCTCTGCCGGGCGCTGGTGTTGACCGGGGCCAGCGCCGATGACGTGTGCGAGCGGATGCGGGTGATTCAAAAGGAGGAAGACGACTGAGAATCCCGGATTCGCCGCGCGGCGAAAGTCATTCGAGACGAAGCAAGAATAGAAGCGCGTGAGCGATTAACTTAGGCTAAGATCACATAGCAGGCGCCCAAAGGGGCGCCTTCGGCATTTTTAAGGGACCACTACGGGTAGACAACATGAAGGAATGACAGCGCCGAAACGACAAACGCCCCCGAATGTGGAATCGGAGGCGCTGCCTATTGGATGAAGGACTGGCTGGCGGCTAATCCATCTCCTCTCCTATAGCGCGCTCCCTCCGCGAAGACTAGGGCTCCGTTTGCCATCGGCGCTTTCCGACGGGGAAGTGCTATGTACGGCAAGAGACTGCTTTCTCATGATCTGGATGTCGCGGCGCAATTCTTGAGACACCAGCGCCCCGGCGGCCCATGGGTGCTGGTTGCGATTGTGCCCGATGGGCTGACGACCACGCGCACCTTCACTCGGATTGAAGACGCCTGCACATTCATCGCGGCCCACAACGATGAGAAGAATATCTACTATCAGGTCAACCCAGTTCGCTCGGCGGCGAATAAGAAGCCGCAGAAAACTGACATTACCCAAGGTGAATTTGTTCAGGCCGACCTCGACCCGCGGGACGATGAGAGCGCGGCAGATGCGAAGACACGTTACCTAGGGGCGCTAAAGACGCTGCGACAGCCGACCACGGTTGTGGATTCCGGCAACGGCATTCAAGCGCTCTGGCGCTTGAAGTCGCCACTTGGGCCTGAGCGCTTCGCCGCGATTGAGGCGACATCCAAGGCAATCACTATTGGGCTGGGTTCGAAAGCCGGCACTCAGAACATTGACCGCATCTTGCGCGTGCCCGGTACGGTCAACCACCCGAACAGGAAGAAGCGCGAAAACGGCCGCACTGCGTGTCTGGCCCAGATCATTGAGCTGAATGATGTCAGCTATGAGCTGGCGGACTTTCCTGCGGCTGAGCCCGACAAGGTGGAGGATAGTGGGTACTATGGTCGCCAGCCCGGCGACGATGAGGATCCACTCACGGCGGCTATTCGCGATGGTGGTGCCCGATATGGTGGCGACCGTTCGCGGGCGGAGTTCTTCGTCATAAACGAGATGCTGCGCCGTGGTTACTATGCGCCGGCAATAACGGCGGTGCTGCTCGAGCGCAACAATGGGGTGTCGGCGAAGGTCTACGAACAAAATAATCCCCGACATTATGTCGAAGAGCAGATTGCCCACGTGGAAGCGAAGCTGGCCCTTTCTGTCGACAAGCACGGCATACCCTATCTCACGCAAGACAACATCCGCATCGCGCTCTTTAAGTTGGGCGTAAGGGTGCGCTACGACCGCTTTGCGGACCGAATTCTGATTGCGGGCCTAGAGGAGTTTGGCCCGGTGCTGGATGACGCAGCGATGAACCGTCTGCGCTTGATGATCGACCTGCGGTACTGGTTACTGGTACCCAAGGAAATGTTCTACGACGTTGTTACAGATAATGCGCGGCGCAATGGCTTCCACCCGGTGTGTGATTATCTGGACGGCTTGAAATGGGACGGCGTGAAGCGGCTTGACAAGTGGTTGACCGCATACGGCGGAGCAGAGGACACACCCTATACGAACGCAGTGGGCGCCTTGCTGCTGACCGCTGCTGTGCGCCGCGTGCGCCAGCCTGGATGTAAATTCGATGAAATCGTCGTGCTGGAGAACCCCGACCAAGGCACAAACAAATCAAGCACACTTGCTCTACTGGCGGTGAATCCCGATTGGTTCACTGACTACCTCCCGCTCCACGTGAACGGTAAAGAGGTGATCGAGCTAACCCGTGGCCGCTGGATCATTGAGGTGGCCGAGCTGGCTGGAATGCGTAAGACGGAGGTTGAGCACGTCAAGGGGCTGCTTTCGCGCCAGGTTGATCGTGCGCGAATGGCCTATGGGCGCATCCCTGTCGATGTGCCACGGCAATGGGTACCTGTTGGTACGACAAATCACGCCGAATATCTGAAGGACACCACGGGCAACCGGCGCTTCTGGCCAGTGCGTGTGAAACAATTTGATTTGGAGAGGCTAGCCCAAGACCGCGACCAGCTCTGGGCCGAGGCGGCGGCACGCGAGGCGAGTGGCGCAAGTGTCAGGCTGCCCAAGGAACTATGGGCAGCGGCGGCCGAGGAGCAAGCGAAACGGACGACTGCGGACCCATTCTACGAATTGCTCCAAAACATGATCGGCCACATCGAGGCGGGCAAGATTGCGGCTGAAGAAGTGTGGACGATACTCGACATGCGCGGAGGCCAGCGCGAACAGAGTCACAACGAGCGCATGGGTAGGGCAATGCGTGCACTCGGGTGGACCCGCAATTCGGCGGGCACGGTGCGTATCAGGGGCAAGCTAGTTGCTGGCTTTGTGCGGGGCGACCCCGAGAAGCCACGGCCGACCGTGATGGTGATGCGCAACCCGGACGGGCTGCTAATTGTTGCGCCGTTTGACGATGATGATGGCCCCTAACGCCAAGGCCAGAGGCCCCTAACGCCAAGGCTGTGGTGCCCCTAACGCCCTGGCGACCCCTAACGCTGGCCCCTAACGCCCGTAAGTGACTCGAACGACAGGAAGTTTGATGCTTCCGTTAGCCCCGTTAGCCCCGTTAGAGGTAAGAGGTAGAGAGGGGACGGAGAAGGTCGGGGACTGCCTCCTGGAGCTCGGGCAACTACCGCTAGCTATTCGGAGAATACTTATAGGGAGACCCCCTTACGGCCCTAACGGGCCCTAACGCCCCTGTCAAAAATGGTGTGTGGTGTGGCCCCTTCGTTGGCTTCAGGAAGCAGAGGCGGTGCTGCATTCAAGATGATTGCTGTGAGCCCCGGCGGTGATGCTCAGCAACGAGCATGGATGTGTGGAAAAAATCCCCGCCCACACACACCAACACCCCACAACCACAACAGGCTGCCGCCGGCCGAGAACCCTCGGCCGAGGTCCGCACACCACAAAACCACACACCGCCACGCTTATATAAACCGCCGCTCGCCTCGCCATCGCGCGCCTAAGTCACAGTCCCGAATTCACTATTCGCAGTAGCGGCACCTTTAGTCTTCGCGCTGCGCATCCCGGGTAACGCTCGGGTAAACGGAGATGTGGTTTTGCCACGCGCTAGACGTTACACACGTTAAGAGCGTAGGCTTCGTGTATGACAACCACAGCACAGATGCCCGCATCTAACCCCGATGTAGGTCGCCTCAAACCGGAAGCCCGCAGTCGCGTCACCAACGGCGCAGACATCCTGCCCGGCGTCGATGGTCGTTCGATGACCGCCCGCCGCTATCGCGACATCTCCAGCGCGATCATCGCAGACCAAGGCGGCGAAGGTCGATTGTCTGAGGCCCGCCTCCAACTCATCCGCCGCTTTGCCGCCGCCGCGGTCATCGCAGAGCAGATGGAGGCAAAGCTAGCGATGGGCGTAGAGATCAACATCGTGGAGCACGCGCAGTTGTCCTCCACTCTGGTGCGTATCGCCCAGCGCATCGGCATCAACCGCGTACCCAAGACCATCACCCCAACACTCGCGGACTACATCGACGGGATTGCAGATGAGGAGGCCGCTGGGTGAGCCGCGCCTACACCATCATCGATGCGATCAGCGACCCAAAGCTGCTCGGTGCCGCGCTGGGTCCACCGCAGAGCTGGGCAAGCTGGCGCGTGGTGTTGAAGGCTGCGTTCGGTCTACCCCTCACCGAAGATGAGGCAGGCATCTTTGCCAGCATCGCAGGCGCACGCAAGCCGCCAGCGCATCGCGTGCGTGAACTCTGGGCCATTATCGGCCGCCGCGGGGGGAAGTCGCGAATTGCCGCGGCGCTGGCCTGTTTCCTTGCTGCGTTCACGAAGCATCGGCTGGCCCCTGGCGAAGTTGGGATGGTGCTTGTGCTGGCCGCGTCACGCGATCAGGCCCAGACCGTGTTCGCATACATCAAGGGCTTCCTCAGCGCATCGTCAATGCTGCGCCGGGAAATTGCGAACGTCACCGCCGCGGAAGTCACGCTGCGCAACGGCATCGTGATTGCGGTCCACTCCAACTCCTTCCGCACCATCCGCGGGCGCACGCTGATCGCCGCCATCTTTGATGAGGTCGCGTTCTGGAGAGACGAAGCCTCAGCGACGCCGGACATCGAAGTCTATCGCGCCGTGCTGCCTGCGCTGGCCACCACACGCGGCATGTTAGTGGGCATTAGCTCGCCGTATCGCAAGCTCGGCCTGCTCCATCAGAAACATCGCGATCATTTCGGCGCGGATGGTGACGAAGTGCTGGTAGTCAAGGGTGGCACCCGCCAGTTCAATCCAACACTATCTGAGCAGACAATCGAGACCCAGCGTCAGGCCGACCCAACCGGCGCCGCAGCCGAATGGGACGCAGAGTTTCGCTCCGACATCTCCACGTTCCTTGACGATGAGCTGGTCGATGCCGCGGTCGAGTACGGTCGTCCATTAGAACTCAGCCCAAGGCCTTTCCCAGCGTTCTACAGAGCATTCACCGACGCAGCAGGCGGCACCGGCAACGACTCCTACACGCTGGCCATCGCGCACAAGGAAGGTGAACATTATGCCGTGGACCTTGTTCGCGGCACGAAGGGCAAGTTTGACCCCGCACAGGTCACGAAAGACTACGCCGAACTCTTGAAGCAGTACCGCATCGGCAGCGTGACCGGCGATCACTACGGCGCAGAATGGGTGGCCGGCGCTTGGCGCGATGCGGGCATTGTCTACGTGCCCAGCGACATTCCGAAGAGCGCAATCTATCTGGAGTCACTCCCACTGTTCACCCGCGGTCTCGTTCGGTTGCCTGACCACGCCAAGCTACTTCGCGAGCTTCGCTTGCTGGAACGCCGGACCCACCGCGGCGGTAAGGACAGCGTGGACCATCCCCGCGGCGGCCACGACGACCACGCCAACGCGGTCTGCGGCGTGTTGCGCACGCTCAGCAACTACTTGGGCTTTTCAATCGAACGCATGGTCAACGACGAAGACGAGACCGTGACTGGCGATCGCCACGCACGGCAAGCCGATGCGTGGCGCCGATGGAGAATGAGCCAGTACTTCCGCTCATTGGGGATACCGCTATGACCATCGACCGCTGGCTCCGCAGCGCCACAGCAATCATCGCCACGGCGGCCTGTCTCACCGTGCTGGCCATGCTGCTTTGGGGGAGCTGAAGCAATGACCTCCAATGGACCAACAGGAGATTTCAAAATGAACGATGACGAAGATTTCGAGACCATCACCGGCTTCGACGGCAGGCCTAAGCAAATTTTGAAGGACGGACGCAGGATGAGAATATCGATGGCAATGCGCGATGCGGCACTGTCAAGCCGTAGGGAAGGCGATGCGTGTACTGTGCGTAATCCGGAATACACACTCGATCAAGGCAGCCCCGATCATATCCGCAACGGCATCTGCGTGCCTGACCGCCCGCGCTCCAGTGACAGCATTACAGACGGCCGCACCACCGACCCGCTCGCGGGCTGTCGGCCGGGTTTCAGAGTTCCGGTCGCAAATGATCGTCAGGCAACACGGGACGCCTATGCGGCATATGAGCGACAGCTGACTAACGCCTATCTCCTTCGCGACAACGAACACGATGACGAGAGCCGCACCGAAGCTATTATCCCCCACGACGAAAGCCAGCCCCGGCGCAGCGCCGACGCCGCCCAGCATCGCCAGCTGATGGACAAGCTCTACGCCGAACGCGATGCCGAGCTACAGAACGCATGGAGGACCGGCAAATGAAACAGCCCGCCCCCATCTTGGAGCAGCGCATCGCATCCACCCTCGCCAACCCGGCGGCCACCGCCAGCGAACTGTCCAAGCTGGTCGCCGAAACCGAACTCGCAGCGCACGCCGCAGAGCAGGATGTCGCCCGGCTGCGCGAAGCAGCCACCGACCTTGTCGCAGCACCGGACGCCAAGGCAGCCTTCGAGGCTGCCGAGCTCGCCAACCTCACCCGCCAGCGCTTAGCAAATGTTCTGCCCAAACTACGCGAGCGCTACGCCAGCGCAGACCACGCCGAACGCTTTGCGGCTTGGCGCGCCGCTTTCCAACACCTCGCCCCTGAGCACGAGGCCATCTCCGACCAGATCAACGACACAATACAGCGCTTCAAGAACGAATGGACAGAACTGGCCGAACGCGTCGCACTCCATAACGCAGAGGCCGAGCAGGTCAACAACCTCGCCCGTGCGATTGACGAGTACAACCACTTCAACCATCTCCACCTGCCTCAGCTGTTCGACAGCGCCACAGACCAACGCAAGTGGGGTGCGCCAAAGGTCAACGGCAGCTTCGCGGCCTCGTTCGCGCAATCGATGATCTTCCCCAGTGGCCCCGGCGACCGCTGGAGTGACCCAGAAGTCCAGGCCCAGCGCCGTGCTGAGATTGAGAAAGAGCAGGCCCGGCTTGCCGACTACTACACTCAGCAGGGCAAAGCCCAAGAGGAAAGGCTCAACCGCGAAGAGGCCGAACGCTTCAAGCAATGACTGTAGCCGACCAGATAGAGCAGAGCTGGCAGGCGCGTCGCCCGGAGGTGCCGCAGACGATATGGCGGCAGTTGCGTGCCTTGAAGTACACACTTGCGCCGACGGCCCAGTTGATCGAGGACCGGCTACGCAACGACACACTGATCGGCGATCTCCGGCTGCTCATGCGCGCCCGCGGCGTGCGCCGCCAGAAGATGCTCACGGCGCTCCAGCGCTGTTTTCCCGCTGCCCAGCTCACGCCGTCTAAGACGCAAAGAGACGTGGTCAGCTTGACCTGGGTCAGCCCCAAGCCGCCGATCATCATCGGCGGTGTAGGCGGCGAACTTCAAAACTGCCTTCTGGTCTGCGCCGCCGTTGCCTTTCCCAATCCCCCACTGCCCGGGGTGAAGGCGATTTCGTTGTACAGCACCTTCGTTCTTGAAATCGCAGACCACGCCGCGGCTCGGCTGCTTCAGCGCGCCCCGCAGGCCAGCCTGAGGCAGGCTGCACTAGACGCTGCCGACGCCTTCGCCACCGCCGAGGCGAAATGCGTTGCGCCGCTGGTGGGCAACGGGGCTACTATCTACCTGCCCGCAGGCGGCGCTGGCTGCTTTGTGTGTACTGTGATCGGTGGCCACACCCGCGAAGGGCGCAAATACGTCTACGCCCGGGCCAGCACCTTCTTGCCTCACAGCTGGCTGCGCCCGGATCAGCGTCCGCTACCCCCGGCGGCCGAGCCCGAGAAAACCGTCGCCCTCGCGCTATGGCACTGGGACGGTGGCCCGGCCCTCCGGCTGCCTCCGCACACGAAGGAGTGTGCCCCGGCCTTCGGCCCTGTAGCGAGGCGCGGAATCGGTCGCTAGCGCACTCCTCCCGTAGTCTACTTGTTGGCCGCATAGACAAACCCGCTCTCGGTTCACTTGCGTGTCACGAGTTCCCGGGTAACAATGGGCTTCGGGACGAGGGCCAACTGAGCTTTGGAATGGACGTCGCAATCGCTAAGGCTAACATCGAGCACTTCAAGAAGCTGCTGGAGACCGAAACGGACGAGAAGAAGCGTGCCGTACTACAAGATCTCTTGGCTGAGGAAGAGTTAAAGCTTGCCGCTGCGCTGAAAGCGCGGAGCGATAGGAAAAAGCACTGAGTTGGTGTCCTGCCATTCCCGCCAGTGCGTCGGGTGAACGTCCACCTGCTGCTCAGTGCCGACCTTTACCCAGCCATGAAGAATGCGGCGGCACGGAAACACGAGCGAGTGCGGGCCGTGTACGTCGATGACAGCCAACTCAAGATCGCGGTCAAAGGGTGCGGACGATATGGTTTGCCAATCCATGGCCAAACGCTAATCTGCCCCGCTCTTCGCCTCTTGATCTTTCTCAACCGCAGAGAAAAATAAATGCGGCGGCGCGTTGGTTGCGCCGCATCAATGCCATTTTGCCGTTTCGTCATTAAGAGTGCAATCGTACCGAGTGACCCGTGCGAGGCCCGATCTCCTAGGCACGCCGGGCCTCGCCTTTCGTTTTCCGAAGCTGCGTCAAACGTTCAACGAAGAATGCCTGACGAAAAACGCAGACTGCTTGAGCAGGCCGAGCGCTGCCGCCGGATAGCGCAGTCGACGACCGATGCCGAAACGGTCGCGATGCTGCTGTGTCTCGCCCGATCGTACGAGGCCAAGGCCGCACAGCTCCCGAGCCCGCATTAAGACCGATCTTGCGATGTATCAAAGCGTCTCGGTGGATGCGGCATAATCTTGTTGCGGATCGCGAGCAGGTATCCCACGCCAGCAGTGCCAGTGCGGGTCGCTCCCGCCAGCGCCAGTCGAAGTGGGCCGGTCCACGCGAGGTGCACCAGAACGGCGCTGGCAACAGCGCCGTTTCTGTTTTCGCGAGGCAAACCACAATGAAGCATAGAGCGGTCCCGCCCACTCGGGCGCTCCACGGTTACGAGGCCCCCATCACAGCCCATGCCAGAAAGATCGATGCGAACAGACATATAATCGCGAACAATCCCGCGTAGCCCGCACTTTGGCGCCGGCGTCCGGTCGTCGTTTCATACATGTGCATAATCCTCACCTCCCTTTAGGAGCTTTGAGGCAGTTGCAGGCTCTCACAATCTTTCGCTGGTGCATTGATCCACGTCAAAATTATTCAATTTGTACAAAGCTGCCCGGCTGCTTCACGTTGGCGCGCGCATCCAAAGGGTTGCTGCATTTTATAAGTGAGGTAGCGCCGCCGTCTGGTCCGATTCATTCAGGACTACGCCTTTGGGAACGATGCGAATTACGTTCTTGGCTTCGAGCTTCGCGAGGGCACGGCTTAAGGTTTCAAGCCTCAGCCCGAGAAAATCGGCGATGTCCTGACGCATCATCGGTAGCGGCAAGTATTGTTGAGATGGCTTGAGCGCCGCTATTCGGTCACGCCACATGGCTAAAAAGAGCAATATCCTTACTTCTGCTGAACCGTTGCCAAGCATCACCACTTGGTCGTGTGCCAATTCGAGCTGACGATTAGCGAAGTCAAGCAGCAAGCTCATCAGCTTCGGGCTTGACCAAATAAGGGCTAAGAGCTGGTCGCGTGGGAAGCGGTAGAGTTCAACTTCACCTATTGCGGCGGCCGACTGCCTGAATCGCTCGACCGTTGGCATCTCAAGAAACTCGCCGGGCAGGGCTAGAGCCACAATCTGTCGCCCGCCACTAGGCAGTGGTTTGAAGAGGCGTACGGTCCCCTCAGAGAGGCCAAACGCGCTATCGGCTCGCTCGCCTTCAAGAAAGATAGTCTTTCCCGCAGGCACCACGACCCGCGCCGCCGTCCGATGAAGTTCGCGAGCTGCGATGCTCTCTCCGCAAAATAGATACGAAAATGGCAAATGAGCCATTGCACGTCCACCAAGCTGATCTTTTAAACCCTGCGCCTTCAGCTGATCCCGATCAAGATTGCGCAGGCCGCGGTTGGGCTTATTTGCCGAAAATCCCCGGAAATCCCGAGCTGTGTTGCGCTATGGCCACAATTGGCGATGGCCGGTAGGCCAGCGGTCACCGTAATCGGCCCCGATGGTGCAGTGGCTACACTTGTAGTCGGCGCGCTAGATCAACACACGGCGCACGTCAGCGGCGTGCATCTCGGCGAAGGTGATTTTGGTCGGGCGGGTCCTATTGACGTCCGCTCTGTTCAGCAGCGGACACTCTCAGCGCGACTGGCAAGCCAGGGGTTGGGCCAACAGCAGACTTCATTCGATAATGTCGGCGCTTGCACTGAGGGAGGACGGGATGGTCAGGCCCAACGCTCTTGCGGTTTTCGTGTTGATAACGAAGTCAAAGCGCGTGGGTCCCTGGAAAGGTAGCTCGCCCGCTTGCGTCCCTCCAAGAATGCGCTCCACATAGGCTCCTGCTTGTTCGCCTAGCTCTCTAAGGCTCGGGCCATAACCAATCAGGAAGCCTCGTTCAGCACTTTCGCGGTGGCCACCAATGGCCGGCAACCCAGCTTGTAGCGCCAAGGCGCCGATCTTCTCGCTATCGGCGAACAACTCCGGAGTAGGCACGACGATGAGGGCTTCTACTCCCTGACGGCGCATCGCATCAAATGCAGCTGCATATTCGTCAGGGCTATCAACCCAGATTTCGACTAGTTCCAGTCCGGCGCCGGCAGCGGCCTTGCGCAAAGGCGGATAGCCTGCTTCCACGATCTTGCGATGGCCGGACATCACCGCAATTCGATGCGCTGAAGGCAAAGCCTCATGAAGCAGGGACAGACGCTTCACCTCCAGTTCCGGGGCAATTAGACAAACACCCGTGACATTGCCGCCCGGGTGCGCCCAACTATCCGCGAGGCC
>DASRBG010000012.1:0-19038 GCA_035653735.1 Gemmataceae bacterium | reverse complement strand
TCTCGCCGGACGGCCGCCGCCTGGCCTCCGGAAGTCAAGACACAACCGCCCTTATCTGGGACGTGGCTGGCCTAGCCAAGGAACGGCCACGCCGTGGTCCACTGTCCCGGAAAGAACTGGATGAGCTATGGTCCGCCCTGTCGGGTGCGGATGCCGCCAAAGCCTATCAGGCCATCCTCACCCTGGAGACCGCCCCCGATCAGGCCGTGCCACTCTTGGCGGAGCGCTTGCATCTCAAAACCGACAATAACAAGCGGATCACTCGTCTGTTGGCTCTTCTCGACAGCGACGATTTCGCTGAGCGCGAACGAGCGTCCAAGGAGTTGCAGGAACTTGGCTGGACGGCCGAACCGGCCTTGCACAAGGCGCTGGAGCGCAAACCATCGCTGGAAATGCAGAACCGCGTCAAGGAATTGCTGGACAGCATCCGTAAGCAATCCCTGCCGCCGGAGCTGCTGCGGACGCTGCGCGGGATGGAAGTTCTGGAACACATCGGCACACCCGCGGCCCGCAGGGTGATCGCCGCCCTGGCCGGAGGCACGCCGCGAACACGGTTGACGCGCGAAGCGAAAGCGGCCCTGCAACGGCTGCGCTAAGCGAATCGAGGCCGCGCACGCAGCGGGCGTAGAGCCGCGACTGTAAGGGAGCGGGAGGCAACACCGATCCCTTACGGTCGCGGCTCTTCGCGTCGCTAACTCCGCTGCGCCGCGGGCGGATCAAAAAGTTCGCCAGGCAGTCGGTCCCATCACAACGCACTCGGCAGGGAGCAAAGATTCGATCGCGTGCAGGTCGTGGCGACTGCCGCAATAGCGCGCGGACGCGGAACTGAACAAGAATCGTTGGCCGTCGCGAGGAGCACCGGGCAGCGGTTGCGATTGATCGCTGAGATTGAAGAAAATGCAGGCCTGATTCCCCGAGCCAGCCGACCCGCGGAGCAACTCCATGACAGGACCGTTTTCCGCGTCGGGCAGCAACCTTGCGTCGCACTCTTGGTAATCGCGCAAGGCCGGCCACTCGCGCCGCGCCGCCAGCAAGTCTCGATACAAGTGCCGCAATCCCGCTCGCGGCGTTCCCTGCGGCCACGACCAGCTCAATCGTGCGGAGGCGAATGTCTCCTCCGCTTGCGGGTCGGGCGCTGCGCCCTGACCAACCATTTCGGCGAATTCTTGTTTGCGCCCCTCATGCACCGCCTCGATCAACGCCTTATCGTCAAACGAGCAGAAGAAGGGAAAGGGATTCTCCTCACCGTACTCCTCTCCCATAAAGATCAACGGCAGATAGGGAGATAACAGGAGCAAACTGGACGCCAATCGCTGCTTCGCCGGATTGTTCAGCAACGCCGACAAGCGATCGCCCCGGGCGCGATTTCCCACTTGATCGTGATTTTGCAGACAGACGACGAAGCGATCGCCGGAGAGGCCTTCAGGCGGCGCGCCGTGTCTGCGGCCACGGTATTTGCTGTAATTTCCGGCGAAAAGAAAAGGCTGCTTAAACACATCGGCAATCTGTCGAGCCGGGCCGTAGTCTTCATAGTAGCCGACTCGTTCGCCGGTCAAGAAAGCATGGACCGCGTGGTGGAAATCATCGCTCCACTGGCCGCCGAGTTCATGGCCGCCGCGCTGACGCGGATAGAGCAGCCGTGGATCGTTCAAGTTGCTCTCGGCGATGATGTGAGTTGTCCGCCCTCTGTGTTCCGCCACGTCCTCGGCGACCTCCTGTATCTCGCGTAATATGTGGCGAGCGCCCAGGTCGAAAATGGCGTGGACCGCATCAAGGCGCAGGCCGTCGAAGTGAAACTCGTCCAGCCACATTCGGGCGTTATCAAGAACGAATCGGCGGACGGCATCCGAGCCGCGACCGTCAAGGTTGACGGCCAATCCCCAGGGCGTCTTGTAGTGATCGGTGAAATAGGGACCGAACTCGGCGAGGTAGTTGCCCTCAGGTCCAAGATGGTTGTAGACGACATCGAGAAAGACGGCCAAGCCGGCCGCGTGGCAAGCATCGACCAATTTCTGAAGGCCGAAGGCCCCGCCATAACTGTTTTGTGCCGCATAGAGCAGGACGCCGTCATAACCCCAATTGCGGTTGCCGGGAAACTGAGCGACCGGCATGATCTCCACCGCAGTCACGCCTAGGTCGCGAAGTTCGCCGAGGCGAGGGATGACCGCCTCAAACGTCCCTTGCGGCGTGAAGGTGCCGACATGCAATTCGTAAAAAACCAGGTCTTGGCGAGGCACGCCGCGCCAGCCGCCATCGTTCCAGGTGAAGCGTTCGGGACGGACCAAGACGGAGGGACCGTGTACGCTGTCCGGTTGCAATAAGGAGCAGGGATCGGGGCGCTCCGGCCCGCCGTCGAGACGATAGGCGTAGCGCTGGCCGTCGGGCGAGGCGGCTTCGCGATGGTGGAAGTAGCCGCAGTCCTCGCGCCGCATCGGCATCGCACGCCGGCGGTTGCCGTCGATAAACACCAGTTCTACTTGCTTCGCCCGCGGCGCCCAGACTCGCCAGTGAATGGAACCATCGCCCTCACTTAGGGCGCCGCATCTCCGGACATCAGAGCGTATCATTCAGCGATCCCTCAACCCGTTTGTTCCCACCTTCCTGCGGCGCCGCGGGAGGGTGAGGCTAAGTCAGATGATTTCCCGCCCAGTTTCCGCCAAGCGGCCCAGCCGAGCCATGTTAACGTTTTCCAGCTCGTCCTCCGGATGATTCGCCATCGCCTTGATGGCCGTATCGATATGCCGCCCGAGCCATTCTCCGAAGCGAATATCTCTTGGACGATATTCGTACTCTTCAAAGGCAATAAGGAAGACATCCTCGACGATATCGCTGATGTGTAGATCGCGGCCGAGGCGGGCGGCGACACTGGGATAGCGTTCGACCCATCGTCCCACCAGGGCCGTCACCGGTTCTTCGTAGCCGGAAGTCGCGGTACGAAAGGTAGCGAAGTCTCCGCTCTGGACGGCGGCTTCGATGGCCTCGGCATCGGGAGAGATGGTGGGGATCAACTCATGGTGGGTGCCTTCGCGCTGCTTGGCCTGCTCCGCGACGGCGCCGAGCCGGTCTTTGTAGCGCTGGACCTCGCGCACCAGATTGACAATGCAATGCTCGAAGGCCGTGCGAGCCTGGGCATGGTGGTCGCTGCTGACGAGCGTGTCGCCGGGAAGAATGAGGCTGGTGCGGACGACATAGTCGGAGGTGCGGTGACGGCGGCTGATTAGGATGTGGAGCTTCGAGATGGGGAAATTCCGCACCATGTCGTTCAAGGGCGAAAGCATGGTCTCCATTTTGGTCAACTCGTCCGCGGGCAACTCGCAGTGCTTCATGTCGAGATTGACGAGCAAGTTGTAGGTCTGGTCTGAAAAAGTCATGGCAGGTTCCTCCGTGGGTGAAGTGATTACTTGCTCCTTTACTATTTTAGCAAATGGGATACCGTGCGGTGGCAATTGCGTCGATTATCGGTATCCGAGTAATAAAGCGCCTTCGCTTACGCTTCAGGCTCAGATGCAAGCGGTGATGGAGAAACAATGGAAATTGGTCTTCCCAAAACGAGGGTTGGACGCTATACGCCCTCCTCGTTAGTTGGACATCAGCGCGGGCCGAAAAGGCAACGCAAACGACGGAGAATTTCCGTTGTCAGGCAAGGTCCGCGGGAACGATTCAACCGCGGAGCGAGAAGCAACAGCCGAGTTCTGCTGTGTGCTGGGGTTTGCGGGAATGCCAGCACTACCCGCCCTCCTGGGTAGAGGCAAACACCTCGCTGGACCAAGTGGTTTCTGGGTCGGCCACTCCAGCGAGCGCTTCACAGTGGAACTCATGTCGGACCGGGAGCCGGGCCTTTGCGCCCGGCTCCCGGGGATACACTCGGTCGGTGCGGAATCGGGAGCAGACGAGCCGGTCCCCTTGACGGGGCGAGCAAACGCACTCCTTCCCCGCACCGGCCGACTTCCAGGCAGCCTTATCACAAAAGTTCAATCCAGCAATTCGACCAATTCGCGTAGGCCTTTCTTGCCGATGCGTCCGGCGATCTCCTTAATGGTGCGGATGTCTTTCCAGGGAACTGCGTCATGGAAGGAGAGGGGGGTGGTCTCATGAGTAGCCACCAAGTCGGTCTTCTTGGGCCTGCCGCGTTTCTTCTTTCGCCGGCCGGCGAGTCCAGCCTTACTCCGCAATGTGCTCTTGTAAGATGAAATCATGTTGGTACTCATTTGCACATCAAAGTTCTCTTTGATGTAATTCTGGATCTCTGACGGAGAAGCATCATAACCAAGAGCACTGGGATCCATCGCGCGGCGAACCGCTTCCATTTTATTTTTCGTAGGATCCGAGCCTTGTTCCGCGTTCGGTCTACCTCGTGGCATTTCCGTTCTCCTCATTCATATCTCACTCATGGTTCGGTTCACGCCGCTGTCCAGCCTTTCTCGCTTCCGCACCGGCCGACCGCGTTGGTACAAAGAATCCCCACCACCCGCAGCGCCAACTAATGACTATCTTACAATCAGACTTCCCCGATGCAATCGAATATTTGTTAAAATACGCAATTTGGGCAAAAACATTTCAAGCATTGTAGTCGTTAACAGATCCGTTAATTTCGCGTGTTGATTCTTGTTCTTGTTTTGATTTGCGCCTATCACTTCGACACGATGCAAAATCCGAACGGTGAGCCGCAGCGAGTGCCCTTGCATACTCACTGACAATAGCGCCGCCCAAAACCAACTTCGATTGCTGGCCATGCAAGCGGATGACTCATATCTATAAGATCGAGCCACCTCTCCCAGCACTTCACCAAGAAGGAAGGAGAGCCTCACGATGCCGCAATCCCTTGAAGGACGCACGATTGCGCTGGCGGAAGCTCGTCAGCTCGAAGAATTGGCACAAATGCTGGAGGCCGAGGGCGCGGCCGCGTTGCGCTGCCCGATGCTGAGCATCCTCGATGCACCGGAGCCTGGTCCCGTGCTGGCCTGGCTGCACGAGTTGTGTAAGGATCGTTTCGCTTATGTCGTCCTGATGACCGGCGAGGCGCTCAGGCGTTTGTTGCATTTTGCCGAACGCGACGGCTGCCGCGATGCCTGCATCGCCGCCCTGGCGCGGACGATAATCATCACGCGCGGACCTAAACCCGGCCAAGTATTAAGAGAAATCGGCCTCGCGCCGACGCGAATCGCTCAAGCACCCACTACGGACGGTGTAATTGCCACACTGCGAAGCGAACCCCTGCAAGGCCGAACGATCGGCGTCACCTTGTATGGCGAACCGAATCCGACCTTGGGACAATTCCTAATTTCGGCCGGAGCGGAGATGCGCGCTGTAATGCCGTACATATATGCGCCCGCTACGGAGGATGATCGCGTTGCGGATTTGATCGCCCGGCTTGAACGCGGGGATGTAGATGTGCTGCTTTTTACTAGTTCATCGCAGGTCGATCGCTTGTATGAAGTCGCGGAAAGGCGCAATCTGCGTGATGTATTGCGCCAGGGATTGGCGCGGACACGTATTGCCGCCGTTGGTCCTGTATTAGCCGATCATTTGCGCAAGCATGGGGCCAAAGTAGACATTTGCCCCGAACAGGGCTACGTTATGAAGAACCTTGTGCAACACATTAAGCGCGCTCTCTCGGAATGATCGTACCGTCACTTGATATGGAACCTTATTCACCTTTCTCTCCATTCCCACTGGTGATACAGTCTGACTTGTTTAAGATGGGCCGCATCGTGCAAGCGGCCCGATGCGATCCCAGGCAAGAGGTCGTTGATGTCTCTGCTCGCATCCTCTCCATCCCGAGCCGCGTTCCGAGCAGTAATGGAAAAGAGTGTGACGCCGATCGGCTCGTGGCGCCTACCCAGTAGGTCCGGCGAGCCGAGCCGGACTAAGATTGTGCTTTGTTTGGTGGCTTTGTGCGCCATCTTGTTCTTTCTGGGACTGAACGGCTGTGACTTGTATCAGACGGAGAGTCTGCGCGCCATCTTGGCAGCGGAGTTTTTGCGCAGCGGCAATTGGATGATTCCCACTTTGTACGGCGAGCCGTTGTTGACAAAACCGCCGGGTATGTATGCTGTGATTGCACTGGCAAGTTGGCCATTCGGACACGTCAGCGCCACAACGGCTCGACTACCCTCGGCGCTGGCGGCGACCGCAACGGTCTTTCTGTTCTACGCCGTGTTTGCCCGTTATTTTGGCCGGCGAGCGGGGTTGATCGCCGCGACACTGTTGCCGGCATCCATCCTCTGGCTTCAGCGAGTGCCGTCCGCCGAGATCGATCTGGTCCAACTCGCTTGGGTGACAGCAGCCCTTTTTTGTTTCTTGCGTGCTCTAGAGATCACGGAGACCGGGGAGAGGCGGTCCTTTCGGCGCGAATGGGGATGGTGGCAACTCGCCCTGCTGTGTGTAGACGGCGGGTTCCTGACAAAATGGACCGCCCCGGCGTTCTTCTATCTCACGATTGTGCCGCTGTTATGGCGGCGCGGTCGGCTCTATGTGTTGGGTCGGCCCGCGCATTGGCTCAGCGTCGTCGTGGCGGCGCTGCCCTGTCTAGCATGGGTGCTCGCCGTCGCGTCGAGGACCGGCTGGGGTCCGTTCCTCGACGCCGTGCGCGGCGAGGCGCTGCCGCGTTTGTCGCCGGCCCATCACACGCGGCCTTATCCGTGGCACGAGTTAACTACTTTTCCGATCGGTTTTTGGGTTGCGAACTTGCCGTGGTCGGCGTCGGCGCTGTGGACCTTGACGCCGAGCTTCGCCCGGCACTGGGACGAGCGCGGCCGGCTTCTGCTCCAATTGTTCCATTGGTGGACCTGGCCGAGCTTGTTGTTCTGGACCATCGTGCCCGGCCATCATCTGCGTCACGCCCTGCCCTTACAGCCCGGACTGGCCGGTTTGGCCGCGCTCGTCTGGATCGCCTGGCTCGACGGCCGGCTGAGCTGGCCGCTCTCGTTTCCGCGGCCGGCCTATGTCTTTCTCACACTCGTGGCGCTCTGGATGACGGTCAAAATCGTCTTCGTGACCACGATCGTGCCGGCGCGCGATCGCCTCCGCTCGCCGAGCCGAACGGGGCAACAAATCGCCGCCCTTGTGCCGCCCGAATCTACACTCTATCTTTTTCGGCTCAAGGATGAGGGCATCCTGTTCTACTACGGCCGGCCGGCGAGACGCTTGCCCGCGCCCACTTTTTTGCCGGCACCGGATCAATCCGCCTATTGCCTCCTTACTGAGTCCGAATTTCAGCAATGGACCGGGCCGCGACCTGCCCAAGTTCTTATGCGGCTGAGCGATGAACAACAACATCCCATCGTGCTGGTGAAAACCGGTTTCTAAGTTGCCTTCCCCCAGGGTCATCGGATAGTCTAGGAGGTATCAGCGGGTCCGAAGGTTCTTCCAAGTTGAACCTGTTGAGGGAGCACATCCCATGAAAGGCAACGTGAATCCCTTTGAGCCTTGGCGTCCCGTGGAAGCCCGAATTCCGCAGCCTATCCACGCCAGCCGTCCGTGGCGTCCGCCGCCTCCGTCCCCTGTGCGCCCGGCCGTGGAGGAGCCACCTTTCGTTGAACCGGTTAAGGCACCACCGCACAATAAACCCTCGGTGCCACCGCCTCAACCTCAACGATGGCAATGCCGCACAGGTCAATCCTCCGCGGGACGTTCCCACATCTCGCAATTGGCGGCGTTCGGCGTTCTCACGGTGTTGGCGCTAATTTGTCTCGACGAGGTAAGCTGGCTGCGCGGCGCGCACCTGCCGCGCTTGCTCGGTCTGGGGTTAAGCGGCGGTATGTTCGTTGCCATGTCGTTCCCCAGTCCGCGCCGCAACTGGTACAGGCGCTTGCGGGGAATGACGATCGCTCTCACCCTCGCGGGAATCGCTCTCTGGTTCATCCCAACGGTGCATGGCGTCAGCTTGTGGTCGGCGTATCGACAGGTCGAGGAGCTGCGTGCTCTGCCGGCCGGCGATATCGCCGGTTATCAGAGCCGGACGGCGAGGTGCCAGCTTCTCATAGAGGAATTCCCCTCCTTCGCGTCGGACATCCGTGCGGCCAAGCAAGCCTGGGTCCGCCGAACCGTGGATGAGGCCATCGAAAACGCCGACCGGCAATTGGAAACCGATCCCCATGCGGCATTCGCTCATCTGCATCGATTGAACACGGAACTAGCCCGGCTAGAACATCACGCCTCAGTGCAGAAAGAACTGGAATCCGCCCGTGGTCGCGCGATGCAAGCTTGTGCAAAAGCGGTCCAGCGCGAAGTCAAAAACGGGCACGTTGGGCAGCCCTAAGCGCTTCGGCGATCGATCCTATACTTAGACGCGCCAACGGCGTGTGACGACCTCGCCAGGCCGGCCGCCGGGCCGGACCTCGACGACTTCATCGCCCGATTCCGCGCCGAAACCATTCACGAGCGCGAGGGCCGGTGATTCTTCGCGCGGCAGATCATCGCGATAAATCACGTAAATACCGTCTCGCTCACCTGCGGCATCTCGGAGCAATTCGGCGAGACTCAACCGCGACGAGCTGTCCCAGTCCAGGCCAGGGAAGACGGTTTGCAGGAAATCGGCGAAGCGATCGCCGAGGAACGGACGCGGCGGCATCAGGTAGAAAATCGACATGGTGTTGCATCCTTGCGGGGGAATCCACCTTCCGCTAACTCATCGGCTAACGGAACTCTCTATCTTGCCTCAACTGCGACAGTAAGCTGGCAGACATCGGCTGACCAGCGGTGCAGCCGGTACTCTCGGCAGAGCATGAATAGCAGTGGAGTCGTGGCAGGGTTCGGAAAAACGGATATGTTAAGGGTGAGGATTCACTATGACCGAACCCACTACCCCGAATGCCGCCGCTTCTGTTCGCGCAGACGATCTAAGCATCGTCCTGTTCGGCCTGCCGGCGGCCGGCAAGTCGTCGCTCTTGGGTGCACTAGCTCAGGCGGCGCAGGCGCAGGAACACCTGCTGCATGGCCGGCTCATCGATGTCTCTCATGGACTGGATGAATTGCGGCGGCTCCTCTACGAGGAAAGCTCTCGGCGCACGGCGGAAGAGGTTGTGCCCTATCCGGTCGATTTCGAGCCGTTCAATGCCGATAGCGGCAAGTCCAGCCCTCAGCACGTCGGCGCTGTGTTTATCGATTGCGATGGCCGGGTTGCCAATGATTTGCTGGTGCGCCGGCAGGCCATCCCCGAGAACAGTCCGGAAGGGACGCTGGCTCGCGAAGTCAACGATGCCGATACGCTCGTGTTGGTCGTCGATGCCTCGGCGCCGCCGGCGCAGGTGGAGTCGGATTTTGCCGAATTCGATCGCTTTCTGCGCCAGATGGAGATCAGCCGTGGGCAGCGTGCCGAGGTTGGCGGCTTGCCGGTGTTTTTGGTGCTGACCAAGTGCGATCTGCTCGCCCAGCCCGGCGATACCGCCGCCGATTGGATGGAACGCATGGAGCAGCACAAACGCGACCTCGATGCGCGATTTCGTCGTTTTTTGGCGCGGCGGGAGCAAGAATCAGGGCCGCTGCCGTTTGGCGGCATTGATCTGCACCTGTGGGCGACGGCCGTGAAGCGGCCGGCACTGGCCGGCTCGCCGGCAAAGGCGCGGGAGCCGTATGGCGTGGCCGAGTTGTTCCGCCAGTGTCTCGAACAGGCTGCCGCCTTTCGCGGCCGACGCCGGCAATCCAGTCGCCGGCTTGTCTGGACCGTCGGCGCTGCCGGCGGCATCGTCGCACTCATGAGCGCGCTGGCCGTCGGCTTTACCATGCGCAACCTCGATACACAAACCAACGCGCTGCGTGACCGTGTGCAGCTCTTGCGCGACTCCGAACAGCAAGGCGTCGCCCGTCTCGCGGCGCCGATTCGCGAGCTGCGCCGCCGAGCTGCGGAGCTGCGCGAGATTCAGAAAGATCCGCAGTTCGACTCCCTTTCGGCCGAGCAACAGCAGCTGGTCCGCGATCAACTCGACGAGTTGGAGGCGTACTTGAACTACTTCGATCGCCTGCTCCAATCGCCCCGGCCGCGGGACATTCACACGGTGAACGCGCTGCGCGACCTTAAAGATGAGCTGAAGACCGAACTTGCCCTGCCGCATGAAACGTGGAAAGACACCGAGGCGGGCCGGCTCCATGCCGATCGTGTCCAGGATGTCGAGGCGCTCGCTGTTGCCGTTAATCGGACCGAGGCCTGGTATCGAGATAGCGCGGAGAAGGCGGAAAGGTTGCGGACATTTGCGGGACAGCAAACGGGACGCGGCGCGGCCGGCGTCAATTGGGACCGATGGACGGCGGACGCGGAATCCATGCTCCGTCCCGATTATCGACCGGCTTTCACCGGATCCAGCCCAGTGCCCGGCGCCGCCACGACCATGACCTATGATGCGACGGTACTGCGCTTTGAGGGAATTCAGTCTGCCCGTGCCGACTGGGAGAGCAAACAAGTCCGTTTGCGGCGCGTGCTGGATCTTTGCGCGGCCCTGGGGCTGGCCGCTGCCGGGGACAAGCGGCCGCCGGCGCTCGTTGTCCCGCGCGGTTTCAATCTCTCGCAGGCGCGCGAGCGGCGCAATGATCTGGAACTTGCTTATCCACAATACAAGAGAGATTTTATCTTTGATAGTGTCCCCGAGGCGATTCGGCCTGCCGTACATCAGGCCGCGCATACGAACTATGAACACCTTCTTGTACCGGCGCATTCGGCCGTGCTGAAACAGCTGGAGCAAGCCAGCGGTGGCGCGGAAGAGACGCGGGCGCGCTGGGAGAGCGTACGGAACTGGCTGCGCGATCCCAAGGAGTTGGAAGACTGGCGCGTGCTGGCCGGGGTGCTGATTCGCTTGCACGATCCCGGCAGTCCTCAGACACCCGAATCCGTCGATCCTGTCAGTAGTTTGGCGGAGTTTCTGGACCGTGCGAGCTTTCCGCTCACGATTCGCCGGCTGACACTGGAGATACCGGAGAGCTTAGAGCGCAGGCCGGGCGCCGACGCCAGTCTATCAATCTATCACCCGGCCTCGGCGGGCGGAAAACCGGCTCTGGTCTTCCAACCATCCAGCGAAGGCGAGCGCGATCCGCAGCGGCGCGTCTGGACGTATCAATACCGTCTCCGCGAGCCGCAAACGCTGACGTATCGGCCCGGCGATGCCTTGTGGGCGGCGCTGCCGTTGCGCGACGACTGGATGTTGACGTGGGTGCGGTCGCGTAGTCTGACTTATCAGTTCGAGCGCTTGACCCGGCCGCCGCGGCTGCACAAGACGAATGAAGCGACAACCAATGGAACGCTGGAAGAGGAGGTCCGCCTGACAATTCTCCCGGCTGACGGCGTACCGCGCTTGCCCGACCTGATGCCGGTAGTACGGCTAGCATCGAAGGAATGAGCGGAATCGGCAACCACGTTAAGATGAAAACAGCTAACCCCTTGCCTTCTCCGCGTAGGATCGACATACTAAAGCGGCTATCGGCTGTCGGCCATCGGTTGTCGGCCACACGAGAAGGCCGATAGTCAAAGACCGATAGCCGATCGCCGTTTCGGAGGAGCTACACGTGGCAGACATCAATCCCCAACCGGTCGGCGGCGAACCCGCTCCGGGCACGGTGCAATCGGAGATCGTCCTCAACGATCGAGATGCCCATAGTGCTTACTCGAATTTCGCGCGTGTCACCGCCACGCCGGAGGAAGTGATCGTCGATTTCGCCCTGAATCCCAATCCGTTCGTCCAGGGCAAGTACGAAGTGAAGATCACACAGCGATTGATCATGAATTTTTATACCGCCAAGCGATTGTGCCGAGCGCTGGTGGCGACGCTGCAGCGCATCGAATCCTCCTTCGGCCCCATCGAATTGGACGTGCAGCGACGTGTCCAGGGAGCGCAGGGGCCAGGCGGCGCCGTCCAAAACAGATAATCATTCGAATATTTTTTAACCAGGGATTACATGGATAACACGGATAAATAAAGAAGTAGAAACGCGCCGGTTCTCGTTCCCAAGCTCCTGCGTGGGAATGCACGTGTGGACGCTCTGCGTCCCGTCTTGCCGGCGCGCGATGTCCAGCCGCGACGCGGAGCATTGCTAACTTTCGTTCCCACGCAGAGCTTGGGAACGCGAAAGGCGATATTTTTTCCTTTTTTTGTCCGTATTATCCGTGTAATCCGTGGTTAAAAAGTTATGAATGATGATTGCATTTCCCCTCGCTCTTTGTGACAATACGTAGGCTGGTTTCAAACGTGCGGCGTCGTCTTCCTCAGATGACACCCCAGCCGCCGTTTCTTTCCTGCCTTTAGTCCTGCCACATTAGGGGGGTATGTTTAATGTCTCACCCACGCTTGCTTGTCCTATTGGCTTTCGCGGCCCTCACCTATGCAGGCGGCTCCCTCCACGCCGGCGACCTCTACTCCGGCAAGGAAGCTGCCAAGTTTGATAGCGTCGTATTGCCCAAGCCCAGCGACGTTAAATCGCTCACTCTTCACCCGAAACGCATTGCCCTTAAGGGGATGGACGATGCCCAGCAGTTGGTGCTCACCGCTGAATTGCACAACGGCCAAGTCCAGGATCTGACCGGCGATGTCAAATACGAGGCGGCCGACAAGAAGGTCGTCCGCATCACCAGCACAGGCCGCGTTCTTCCGTTGGCCAACGGAGCCACGGAGGTCACCGCCGTCTACGGCGATAAGGCCGTCAAGGCATCGATCACGGCCGAGAGCTGCGACGTCAACCTGCCGATCAACTTTCCCAATCAAATCGTGCCGATCTTCACCAAGCTCGGCTGCAACTCCGGCGGCTGCCACGGCAAGGCGAGCGGTCAAAACGGTTTCAAGATTTCGCTGCTCGGTTTCGAGCCGGAAGTCGATTTCAATGCGCTGGTGAAAGAAGGACGAGGCCGGCGTTTGTTTCCTGCCGCGCCGGAGAGCAGTCTTTTGCTGCTTAAGGCGTCGGGCGGCATGGCCCACGGCGGCGGCAAACGCATGGAGGTCGGCTCCGATGAATACCGCCTCATCCGCCGCTGGATTGCCGCTGGAATGCCCTACGGCGACAAAAGCGATCCAGTCGTCACGCGCATTTCGGTGTTCCCCGAACATCGAGTCATGACGCGTAGTAACCATCAGCAGTTCGCCGTCTACGCTCACTACACCGACGGCCACGTCGAGGACATCACCCGACGCGCTCAATACGAGAGCAACGATCAAGAAGTCGCGGTCGTTGATTCGGCGGGCATGGTCCGCACGCTGGCAATGAGCGGCGAGGCGGCCGTCATGGTCCGCTACCAGGAGCACGTCGCCACCTTCCGGGCGACCGTGCCGCTGGGCGGCAAAACGCCGGAGTTCAGATTCCCCGTGCAAACCGTTGTCGATCGCTACATGCAAAAGAAATGGCGCGACCTCGGCCTGCTGCCCTCGGAGTTGTGCCCCGACGAGCAATTCATTCGCCGACTCAGCCTCGACTTGACGGCGACACTGCCGACACCGGCCCAGGTGCAGGCGTTCGTGGCCGACAAAGATCCGCACAAGCGCGACATGCTTGTCGATCGCTTGCTGGATTCAGACGAATACAGCTACTATTTCGCCAACAAATGGGCCGACATCCTGCGTGTCAAGCGTCGTGGCCAAGCTAGTCGGGCGCGCGGCACGTTTGCCTTCCACGGCTGGATTCACACCGCGATCGCGCGCGATATGCCCTATGACGAATTCGCTCGCGCCATCCTCGGCGCTTCCGGCGACGAAGTGAGCAATCCGCCGACGGTGTGGTACAAGGAATTGCAGAATCCGGAGCAGTTCGTGGACGATACGGCCCAGGTTTTCCTCGGTCTGCGTCTGGCCTGCGCCCAGTGCCACCATCACCCCTACGAAAAGTGGGGGCAGGATGATTACTGGGGTATCGCCGCTTTCTTCGGCCGTGTCGCTCGCAAGCAGGCCCAAGTTCCTGGTGAGAACAACGATGACGGCGGCGGCCGACTAGTCATCTACAGCCGATCGCAGGGCGGCGTGACCAACAAACGAACCGGCCAACCGGCGGTCATGAAGCCTCTCGACGGCAAGCCGATGCAAGTTGGTCTTTACGACGATCCACGGCAAAAGCTGGTCGATTGGATGGTCGATGCGCACAATCCGTTCTTCGCTCGCGCCGTTGTCAACCGCTACTGGGCCCACTTCTTTGGCCGCGGCATCGTTGATCCGCTGGATGATATGCGTGTCACAAACCCGCCGAGCAATGGCGAATTGCTCGATGCGCTGGCCAAGGATTTGGTGGAGCACAAGTACAGCCTCAAGCACTTGATCGCCACCATTTGCAAGAGCCGGACTTATCAACTCAGTGCCACGCCAAACGAGTTCAATAAACACGACAAGCAGAATTATGCGCGCTACTATCCGCGGCGTATGAGCGCGGAGGTGCTGCTCGATGCCGTTGATCTGGTGACCGCCAGCCCGGCGTCGTTCGGCGGTCTGCCGCAAGACCGCTACGCGCCAAGGCGCGCCATCATGCTGCCGGATGAATCGTTCTCGTCGTATTTCCTCGACGTGTTCGGCCGACCGCAGCGCATCAGCGCCTGTGAATGCGAGCGTGTCAGCGAGGCGAACCTCGCTCAAGCACTGCACCTACTCAATTCCGATGAGATTCAGGGCAAGGTGGGACGGCCAGGCGGCCGGGCCGATGTGCTGGCCAAAGATCCACGTCCGGACGCCGAAAAGGTCGATGAGCTGTTTCTGTGGGCCTTCGCTCGTAAACCGACGGACGAGCAGCGCGGCAAGGCTTTGGAACACATCGCCAAGAACGCCGCCAACAAGAAGATCGCCTACGAGAATATCTTGTGGGCGCTGCTCAATACCAAGGAATTCATCTTCAACCGTTGATGACAGTTATCCGAGCCGCGCACGCAGCGCAGCGGAGTATGCGGCCGACTGCATAACTTCCCTCGCTGACGCGTCGGGTTGGTGTGCCTACCAACCCGACGCGTCAGCGAGGGGCTGGCCGCAAACTCCGCCGCGCTGCGTGCGCGGTTCGGATTTAATTCCACACCCCGAGTAGATCGCGTTCCACGATCGACGGCCGCACGACAGCCTGTGCCTGGGCCAATGCCCACGCATAGAGATCGTGCTGCCACTGACAAGGCGCCGCGGCGAAGGGTAGTGCCGGCAGAGGGCAAAGGAGAAATGCCGCCGGAGAAGGGGATGGATCGGCCAAGGGTTGTGCGGGTACGCCGGAAGAAAGACGGTTGTAGAACATGACGCCACCTCATGTTGCGCGGCTGTCGAGCGCGATGCGGACCTGAGTCGCAGGAACGGCGCACGCGGAGAAATGCAGCCACTAAATACCTTGCTGCAAACATCGACTACCCAGTCCGCCCCGGGTGAGATAATGCAATCGGCGGACCAAATCTTTTTGGGGCGGAGGTAGCAAAATCGTTAAAATCGTTGCAATCCCCTGTATGGTCTGCATATAATCGCTCCAACCCTGGAGACCCGACGGACGGGCCTTCCGTTCTCCTTGCACAGAGGGGAAAGGGATTGTTGCAGGAAAGGAGCTTTAGGAATGTCCAGCACAATGATGATGGAACGGACGGGGTTGGGGATGCCTGGCATGGGCATGCCGGGCATGGGCGCGTCGCCGATGGGCACAACCACCGGGACGGCGCCGACGAGCAGTTATCTCATGGTCCCTCGCTGCACGATGAAAATCGAGAAGTGCCAGGGCGGCATGAAGATCATCTGCTCCTGTGACGATCAGATGGCGTGCAGCATGATGCAGAACCTCTGCACAATGCTGCAAGGCGGCATGTGCAGCTGCTGCTGCATGATGAACGGGATGATGGTTTGTAGCTGCAACATGACGATGGGCATGTGCAAGTGCGAGATGACCGACAAGGGCATCTGCATCACGTACACCTCCGGCGATAGCAAATGCAGCGAGATGATCCAGGCTTGCTGCGATTGCCTCAGCTGCATGGTGAACGACGGCTGCACCTGCTGCGTGATGATGAACAACACTCCGATCGCCTGCGGATGCCATGAAATGTCCGCGACGACTGCCAAGCCTGCGGGCAAGCGCTAATTTCCGCGCAGGCGGCGCTTGCGGCCCTGCGAATTGCCGCATCGGGCCGCAAGCGGCATTGACGACGCCGCAAGGCGCGTTCATGCTGAAACGAGCCAGTAGTGCCGGCACGAGATGTTCTCTTGCCGGCGCAACTGGCTCGTCTCGCGAGGCCTTTCGGATGCGCACCCTTGTTTCCACTCTTGCTTTTTTCGTTTTCGCGGCATTCCTCGCCGCGGCCGACGATCCGCCCGCCAAAAAAGAAGATAAGGCCGGCAAGAAGAACGATGCCCCTTTGAAAGTGGGCAACAATCTGCCCGGACCCTTTCATCCCTACAACGTCACCGGCCCGAACAAGCAACGATTTCACTGCCTCGTCTCCGAACATGGCCTCGAGCCGATGGTCTTGATCTTTTACAAGAATGTTGATTTCAGCAATCCATTGCCGGACCTTCTGAAACGGCTTGACGCGGCCATCGAGAAAAACCCCAGCACTCAGCTGGGCGCCTTTGTCGTCTTCCTGCCGGATGATCTGCCGGACGTGGTGGGCAGCAACGAGAAGAATGCGGACACAAACAACAAAAACGACGATGCACGTCTGGAATTGGAGAAGAAGATCGAGGGGGCAGGGGCCGACATGAAGCTGAAGCATGTTGTATTGAGCTTGGACACCAAATCGGACGTGGCGAAGTATGGCCTCAGCGAAGAGAATCTCGTCACCGTGGTGCTGTACACGAAGCTGAAGATCGTCGCGGTTCACGCTCTGCCGAAAAGCGATTTCACGGACGCCGCTGTCGAGAAAATCATGACCGATGTGGCCGATAAGCTCGGCGCCAAGCGGAAATGATCATTGAACAAATCGCTACGCCGCCAAAGGGCGCAGAGCGTGGAGGAAGTCGCGCTCGATGCGTGGATTGGCGAACAACTGCTGATAGCGTCGCCGGCCTCGCTCCGTCAAACTTCGGCGCACCGCCTCATCGCGGAGGACGGTGTCGATGGATTGCGCCAAGAGGAACGGGTCCGGCTCATCCCAGACGAGTCCGGCATCGCCGACAGTGTGCGGCACGGCGGTGGTGCCGTAAGCGACGATGGGCACCTGCAAGGCCATCGCTTCCACCAGCGGGACACAAAAACCCTCGTGCTCGCTGGTCAAGACAAACACTGAGGCTCGCTCGTAATACGCTTTCAACTCCGCTTCCGTTACTCCATCGATGAACAGCACGCTTTCAAGCACACCCAAGCGCGAGGCTTGCTCGCGAAGCTGGTTCGAGTAGCTGATGAGCGCACGATCCTCCCGTCCAACGAGGAGCAGTCGGCTATCGCGGTCGTAATGCTCGCGGTAGACCGCGAAGGCGTCGAGGAGAAAACGGTGTCCCTTGTTGGGAGCGCGCCGGCCGACAAAGAGCAAATTGGCGCGGCCGTCGTCGAGATGGCGGAGGATTTCTGGATCAGCGGTCAGGTTGTGCAAGCGGTCGATGTGGTGAAACGGCGGCACCACGGCGCACCGATCCGCAGGTGCGCCAGCATCGATCAGCTCGCCCTGATTGTATGGCGAGTCGGACAAATACAGATCGCAGTCCGCCTTGGCCAAATCGCGCAGCTGTTCACGACCAAGTTGGCAGATGCGCACCGTGTCGCCGGGGAAACCGGCGAAAAAACGGCCCGGCGTGACGTTGTGGTATTTCACGATCCGGCGGCACGCGGTCCTTCGCAACAGATCGAGACCGGCCGTCCAGCCGATTGCATGGTGATAGATCAGAATCGCCTGGGGATCGTCCGCCAGATAGTCGGCCAGCTCGGCAATGTCGCGCGAATACTCGCTCTGCTTGACCCAGTGGGAACTGAACAGAGCGACGGTGTGGCCGCGCGCCGATAAGACGCGCTGCATTTCCAAGGCGTCGTTCCCGACGGCGTCCCCGGGAGAGATGGCCAGACTAACGATGGCGATTCGGCTCATGAAATACCGGATAATGTGGCGAGCGGGGTCGCGTTAGTGCCCCGAGTATCCATACTCGGGGCACTAACGCGACCCCGCTCGCCGATGACATCAAGATGCCTTGCGTTCCAATTCGCCGCGGCGGGGCATGCTGCTGTTGGCGACGCGCAATTGCAGCTGACTCACAGTCGCTTCCAAGAGCCGAATCTGCTCCTGCTGCTGCACCACGCGCGTTTCCACCGAATGCAGCGCTTCGCCCATTTCGCGGAGAGCATCGAGTACACAGACGTTAAAGTCGGTTTGCTTGCTGGTGAGGAAGCGCGTTAAGTAGAGGATGGCGCGCGAGGCAGCCAGTACCAACTTGCGCTGAATACCGTGGAAACGCGGTAAAAGCGGCACGGCGCCTAGCTGTGCCAATCCCGCCCCGATTTTCAGACGAGCTTTCACTTCCAGCCAATTGAACGACCATGCCGACGAACCGCGCGGCGGCAGTGGGAGCGCCGACGCGGCGCGCTCGCGCATGCTGGCAGCCTGTTCGCGGATCCGCGCCTTCAACTCGTCGAGATCCAGGTCGGGTTTGTTCGCAGCGGTCATGACTGGAACACCTCTTTCTCGCGGGATTCAAGCCGCCCGCGCCAGCGGCTTGCCAGCCGGTCGCAGGGCGGCGATGTCGGCGTCCACCATCGTACACACCATCTGCTCGAAGGATATTTGCGGCTGCCAGCCCAGCTTTCGCCGCGCCTTGGAGGCATCGCCAAGCAATACATCCACCTCGGCCGGACGATAGAAGCGCGGATCGATCACTACATGCCGCCGCCAATCCAGGCCGGCATGCTCGAAGGCGATACGCACGAATTCCTCGACGCTGTGCGTCTCGCCTGAGCCGATGACATAATCATCGGCCTCGTTCTGCTGCAACATCAGCCACATGGCTTGTACGTAATCGCCGGCGAAACCCCAATCGCGCTTCGCTTCCAGATTGCCCAGGCGCAGCTCCTCGTCCAGCCCATGCTTGATGCGAGCGACGCCGTGGGTGATTTTGCGGGTGACGAATTCCAGTCCGCGGCGTGGCGACTCGTGGTTGAAGAGGATGCCGGAGCAGGCGAACATCCCGTAGCTTTCGCGGTAAT
>DASRBG010000011.1:0-17371 GCA_035653735.1 Gemmataceae bacterium | reverse complement strand
CACGATCGAGCCGTGGCACGGCGATAAAGTCGTTGTCTACACTCCCCCCCGGGAGTCCAGTCGATTGCTGCCCTTATGGAAGCGTCACGTTCTGGACGATCGCCTGAAATGGGGCCATGCCGTCTGGTGCGCCGATCTCGACGGCGACGGCGGCGAGGAGCTGATTATCGGCGTCCGCGACAATCTCAGCGAGAAGCCGGGCGAGAAATGCGGCGTGCGCATTTTCAAAGCACTCGACGATACGGGGACGAAGTGGGAGCGTCAGCTGCTCGATGAGGGCGGCGTTCATGTTGAGGATCTTGCCGCCGCCGATCTGGACGGCGATGGCCGCATTGACATCGTGGCCGTCGGCCGGCAATCGCATAACGCCCGCATCTATTGGAACAAGAGAACGAAATGATCGGAGTGGATTTAGACGAAACTCACGTCGCAGGCAACGGCCTTGCGTAGACGGCGGAGATACTCGCGGCGTGGAATCTCAATGGCACCGAGGCCAGCGGTGTGCTCGTTGAGAAACTGCACGTCGAACAGCTGAAACCCGCGCTGACGTAGTCGTTCCATCAGATGCACGAGGGCGACCTTGGAGGCGTCGCGGACCCGCGTGAACATCGATTCACCGGCGAATAGGCCGCCGATCGTCACGCCGTACACGCCGCCCGCTAGCTGGCCGTCGTGCCAGACTTCGACGCTATGCGCGTGGCCCATCTTGTGCAACCGCGTGTAGGCATCGATCATGTCCGGCGTGATCCACACGCCATCATCCGGTCGATGGGCGCAGCCGCGGATAACTTCGCCGAAGGCGTGATCGACCGTGGCGATGAACTTTCCGGACCGCACCGTACGGGCCAGTCGCCGGGAGATGTGCAAGCCGTCCAGCTCGAAAATAGCGCGCGGGTCCGGCGACCACCACAGAATTGGGCTGGACTCATCGAACCACGGAAAAATGCCGCGTCGGTAAGCGTGAAGCAACAACGGCGGACTTAGATTGCCGCCGACAGCAACCAGGCCGTCGGCGTCAGCGCGTTCGGGATCGAGGAAGAAATGTGCTGGCATGATATATAGATCCGGCCGCAAATGGCTCGCCGGCCTCCGCGTCATCTTATCATCACCTTAGGAAGCAGAAAAAGCAAAATGGTATTCTCCCCGACTCTTCCCTTCGCGCCGACGGACTTACTATCCTTGATCGACCAGGATACCACTTGAATCAGTTGCTCCGAGGGCAAGGGAGGCGTATAGTTAAGGTGTCTGCCCACTCGGCGCAGCACTGATTCCTCAATTCATCCCGCGGCAAAACGAGGTGGCCATGGCCCTGGCGTTGAACATCGGTAAGTGTACGTTGCTCGGCAACTACCGCGAGAACAACGAGGATGCCATCGATGTCAAGACGTTCCCGGACATGATTGTTTGTCTGGTGGCCGACGGCATGGGAGGCCAAGCCGCCGGAGAGGTCGCCAGCAAACGCGCCATCGAAATCGTGCCGCGCGAGCTGAAAAAATACCTCAGCAGCGTGGTCAGCAACGACGAGAGCAAAACCATCATCCGCCGCTCCATCGTCCAAGCCAACGAAGAAATCATGGCCATGGCCGCCCTTGACCGCGAGCTGAAAAACATGGGCACCACCATCGTGGCGACTGTGTGGCGCAAGGGCAGCTCGATCCTCTATATCACCAGCATGGGCGACAGCCGGGCCTATTTGATTCGCAACAACAAAATCGAGCAGCTGACCGTGGATCATTCCATCGCCCAGGCGCTGGTCGAAGCCAAGACGATTTCCGCCGCCGAGGCCAAGACGCATCGCTATCGCAACGTGTTGTGGAAGTACCTCGGGTCGCCGGAGGTCGGCGAAGGCCCGGAAGTGAAGATCGTACCGATTCAGGCCGGCGATCGTTTCTTGCTCTGCACCGATGGACTCAGCGGCGTCGTCTCCGATGAACAGCTGCTCGACTTCATCCTGCAAAAACAAGATGTGCAGGAGTGCGCCGACGGCCTGGGCCAGTTCGCCCTCGACGCCGGCTCGAAAGATAATGTATCTTGCCTCGTTGTCGAGGTCGTCGAATCCCGATAACCCACCGATTCTCAGTTAGCGACGCTTCTGCGAAGCGTCGCAACGCTTCGACGCTTCTGCTAAGCGCCGCTAACCATTTTGCCTAATCCGAATTATTTCCCAGCAAACTCTTCAGAACCGCGTACAAACGTACCGACTCCAATTCTGCTGCCGTGAGCCGACAATACGCACTGGCATCATCCACGATCCGCAAACGACCGTTGCTGCGTGCCGCCAACGTTTGCATGCGCCGTGGATTGCGATAGCCGAACACCACATCAGTTGCACTGCTGCCGACCTCGGCGGATTTCTCCAGGTGGATCGACGCGATTTTCCATTGCGCCGCAAGTAAGCGCAATTCGGCCAAGCGGAGCAGCCATTCGGCCGGCTCCGGCACCGCCCCAAAGCGATCGCGCATCTCCTGACGGAAATCCTCCAGACGTTCGAGCCGGCGCACGCGCGCTAGCCGGCGATACACCTCGATACGCAAACGCTGTCCCTGCACGTAATCGCGCGGCAAGTACGCGCTCCACGGCAGATCGACGCGGACTTCCAGCGGTGTGCGCAACGGCTGTTGCTTGAGGGTCCGCACGGCATTTTCGAGCAGCTGGCAGTACAACTCGTAGCCGACGGCGGCAATGTGGCCGCTCTGCTGCGTGCCCAGGATATTGCCTGCGCCTCGAATCTCCAGATCGCGAAGGGCAATCTTGAACCCGGCGCCCAGGTCGGTGAACTCTTCGATCGCTTTCAGCCGGCGTGCCGCGTTCGGCGTCACGGTGCGGTCGCTGTCGAGCAGCAGATACGCATACGCACGGTGCTTGTAGCGACCGACCCGGCCGCGCAGTTGGTGCAAGTCGGCGAGGCCGTAGATGTCTGCCTGGTTGATGAAAATGGTGTTGGCGTTGGGGATGTCCAGGCCGCTTTCGATGATCGTTGTGGCCACGAGGATATCGGCTTCGCGGCGCACGAAACGCAGCATCTCGTGTTCCAACTCTTCCGCGGCCATCTGTCCATGAACGACGGCAATGCGCGCCTCCGGCACGATTTGCTCCAAACGCGAAGCGATTTCATGAATGTTCTGCACGCGGTTATGCACGAAGTAGACCTGACCATCGCGGTTCAACTCGCGCAGCACAGCATGACGGATCAATTGCTTATCGAAGCGAGCAATGCGCGTCTCGATGGCGAGGCGATCCGGCGGCGGTGTTTCTAAATTGGAGATGTCGCGGATGCCTAAAAGCGACAAATGCAGCGTGCGCGGGATCGGCGTGGCCGTCATTGTCAGCACATCGACTTTTTGCCGCAGGTGTTTGAGACGTTCCTTGTGTTCGACGCCGAATCGTTGCTCCTCATCGATAATGACCAGGCCGAGATCCTTGAATTGCACGTCGGCGCTGACAAGACGATGCGTACCGATGATGATGTCGATGCCGCCTTTTTTCAAGCGCTCGACGATGCGTCTTTGTTCCCCGGCCGAGCGGAATCGGCTGAGGCATTCGACGGTGAACGGATACTCGGCGAGGCGCTGGCTGAAGGTGCGATAGTGCTGCTCGGCGAGCACGGTCGTCGGCACCAACACGGCAACCTGCCGGCCGTTATCGATGGTCTTGAAGGCGGCGCGGATGGCCAGTTCCGTCTTGCCGTAACCGACATCGCCGCAAAGGAGGCGGTCCATCGGCCGCGGCCGTTGCATGTCGGTCTTGATCTCGGCGATGCTCGTCAGTTGGTCCGGCGTTTCTTGATAGGGAAAAGACGCCTCGAATTCGGACTGCCATTCGGTGTCGGGCGGAAAGGCGGTGCCCGGCTCGGCCTCGCGCAGCGCCTGCAATTGGATCATGTCGCTGGCCAAATCCATGACCGCTTCTTCCACGCGCGCCTTGCGCTTCTGCCAGCTTGTGCCGCCGAACTTCGATAGCTCCGGCTCGGTCTTGGAGCCGCCGACGTATTTCTGTACCAAATCGATCTTCGATGCCGGAACGTAAACGCGCACCCCGCCCGCGAACTCCAAGATCAAATGTTCCTCAGATTGGCGCGCGGGCGAGCGGGGTCGCGTTAGCGCCCCGAGAGCTTCCGCACTCGGGGCGCTAACGCGACCCCGCTCGCCTTTTTCGATCACCTGCATGCCGCAATAGCGCGCGATGCCGTGGCCGACGTGGACGACGAGATCGCCCTCGGCGAGATCGAGAAAACTATCGATCGCCCGTGATTCGAGGCGGCGGCGCGGCTGCACCTGCCGCACTTCCTCACGATGAAATAATTCCTGGCCGCCCAGCACGATCAGTGATTGGGCCGAGCCATTGCGTCCGGAGCCTTCGATCAAGCGAAATCCCGCTCGAACGCGGCCGGTGACCAGACGCAGGCGATCCGACTGCGCCAGCTGGCCCGCGGCCAAGACTTCGCTAAGGCGCTTGCATTCGCCCTCATTGTGACAGGCGATTAGAACGACATCTTGAGCCGCCACCGCATCCAGTTCATCGCGAACGCGGCCGACTTCGCCGCTTAATCGCTCCACCGATTCAACGTGCAGATGACACGTCGCTTCGACCGATGGCGACGGCAGGGCGGATACCGTTACGCTGGGGAGACGCAGCAATTGTTGAAACACGCCTTCTACAGAGAAAAGTCCTGTCTCCTCCGCGACGCGCTCCAGATAATGCTTCCCCTGCTCGCGCAGATCCTCCACTTCCACAAGAACGGTCCAGGAATCGTCGGGTAAGTAGTCGCAGAGATGGCCGCGATCCCCCTTGCTTGCGCTGCGGGCTGGCAAGCCTACGATATCCGCTTCGTCAATTTGACCGAGACTGCGCTGCGTCTGCGGCGAGAACTGGCGGATGGATTCGATGTCGTCTCCGAATAACTCCAGTCGATAGGGTGCCTCGGCGTCGGGGGAGAACACATCGAGAATACCGCCGCGGCGGCTGAACTCGCCGGGCAACTCGACAGCTTCCGTGTGGCGATAACCGCGGTCAATCAGCCAGCCGGCGAATTCTTCGAGATCGACAGTTTTGGCCGTTTGCAATTTGCGCCGCGATGCGGCAAGCTGGGCGCGACCGGGAACCGGCTGAATAAGGGCTTGTAGCGTCGTCAGCAACAAACGTGGAGGGTGGGAGCTTTCGAGATGCTTCAGGATACGGAGACGCTGACCGGCAACCTCATCGATTGCCCCGCGCGATGTTTCGGCCTCGGCGCGGAAATCGTCCCAGGCAGGGAAGACGACGGGATCAACGCCGGCGAAGCTGGACAAGTCGCCGCTCCAGCCGTCGAGATCGCGCGGATGCGCGAGCACGACGAGCAGAGTTCGTGGCCTCTGCCCTTCGCTGGCGCTCCGGGCGAGCACGGCTGTTGCCAGCGCCGCCGACGAACCCCAAGCGCCATCCACCACGGCGCCGCGGCCGTGGCGCAGGGCCGACACCACTGCCGGAAAACCCTCCACCCGCGCCAGCACCTCGGGCAGATCCTGCAAACGCTCGGGCACAATAGACAACACTTCTGGCGGCACGAATACAATCTCCTCCCTTCGCATTATAACTGCATCCTCTCTTTTTTTTCTTCCTCAGCTGTGGGATCCGCGCCTGCCGATTGCGCCGCTTACCCATGCTTGGCGGAATCGCCATGTTGGCGTTTCCTCATCGCCTTCTCATTATTACTCAGATAGTCTTTCTAATGGTAAAGCCAGGGAACCCTTGCCGCCGATAACGCTTCTATCGGTTGTTCCGTATCCACAAGGCGGGGGCACGGATGTCATGTGGAGCTGGCGTGTTCAAAGTGAAGGTTGTCGCCTGAGTCGGTTCGTTCTTTCCACCCTGTTGATGCTGGGTCTCCTTATGTCCCTGAGCGGCTGCACGCGACGTTTCTTCAGGCGGCGAGCCGACGCCGAGGTCGATGAGATCTTGGCTGAGAAGGACAAGTATCCTCAGTGGAAGATCAACGACTACTACGTCTATCCCCATCCGCTGTCGCGTTTCGCCGACCCGACCGACCCCGACCGACCGCCCATGCCGCCGGATGATCCCGCGGCCTGGGACATGGCGCCGCATCCGCAGCGGCCCTGGCTAAAGGGCTACAAATATTGGCAAGGCACTGGCTATATTGAGTTGATGCGCCGATGGGACACGGAGAATCGCGCCAAGCAGGAGGCGCAAAGAGCGCAGCAGGAGGAAGAAGCAGTCGGCGAAGAGGCCAGACTGATGGGCGAAATCAAGAGCTTCGCCGAGCGTGCCCGGGAAGTTGAGCAGAACATTGAAGCCGAACTGGCACCTCCCGTCAGCGGCAACCAGCAACTTCCCGTGTCGCTCGACGTCTCCGGCCTGTCGTCCAATAAGCCCTTCTTGCTCAACCTCGAACAGATCACGGAATTGGGGTTCCTGAACAGCCCGCAATTCCAGGCCGTGCGCGAGAACCTGTACCTGACGGCCCTGGCGGTGACAGCCGAGCGTTTCGCCTTCATCGCTCAGCCGTTCGTCACCGAGCAAGTGATTCGCCAACGCGCCGGCACCAAGACGGGGGCGACTCCGCTCAATGGCTGGATCTCCAGCGCCACCGCGGGCTTCACCAAAACCTTCTCCACGGGCGCCCTCTTGCTGTTCAACTTCGCCAACCAGACTGTTTACAACTTGGGCGGCGGCGGCGGCAAGACGACCAGCGTCTCTACTATCAATCTGGACATTGTTCAGCCGTTTTTAGCCGGCGGAGGTCGGGCCGTCGCGCTTGAGCCATTGACACAGGCCGAACGCGATTTGGTTTACGCCATCCGCGATTTCTACCGCTTCCGCCAGGAATACTATGCTTTCTTCGCAGTCGGTCAGTCCACGGCCTTCATCCCCGGCGTTGGCGCCGGCGTGGTCGCCCTATTGCCCGGCACGGTGAATACGCCAATTCCTTTCGTACCCGGCCCGTTCACACTGCCACTCGTGAACAATCCCGCAACGGTCCAGGTGTCGCCGCTAACGCCGTTAGGGGCAAACTTGAACTCCGGCGTTCTCATCACCCCGCAAGGGTATCTCTCCGCTATCCTGGAGCGGACGGTCCTCTTCAACTACTACAAGAACATTCAGGCCCTGCAACGCTTCCTTCGCATCTTCGACGTGTGGCTGCAAGGCAGCTTGGTCAACCAAGTGCAGCGAGGCACCGTTGAACAGCGTTTGCTGGGCAGCTACGAGACGATACTCGGCCAGCAACTCAACTTCCGTGTGTCGCTGGATCAGCTCAAACAGCAGCTTGGCTTGCCCATGACGGTTCCCCTCGATATCGCCCCGGGACCGTTGCAGCCGATGATCAACATCATCGAGGCATACGAAAAGCTGTTCATCAATCACCAGAGCGTGATCACCACGATCGACCAATACAGCCGATCGACCGAGGCCAGGCTATTGCGAGGCCGGTTCCGGCGCTTGCTCGAAGGAGCCTTGCTTTTGCGCGGCACCGACGCGCAAAAATTCATCCGCCGCCGCTTGCCCTACTGGGAGAATTTCGCCAAGGACAAGTCGTGGGAGGAGCGGAAAAAGGCTCTGCTGGACGAGATCATGAAACTGAGGAGAGAACTCGGACGAATCCGGATAAAGGAAGCCGAGACTCCGGGGGAGAAGCTATCAAAAGCGGAGGCAGATCGCCGAGACGAACTCAAGTTCGAGCTTGACATGGCAGAGTACGAGTTAGGAGTGAGCATTTACGAACGCGAGGAGTGGAACACCAATAAAGAAATCAACTCCATTCGAGATGAAATCACCAGAGAAGACCTTCGGACTCGATTGGCGAAAGAGCAGTTTTTCGGCGCGCATCGCATTTTCCTCAGCGTGGTCGACCACGCCGTTGTGGAGAGACTCCGAGACATCAAGAATCTCTGGCCCGATTTGTTGCCGGTCCGCGCCAAGGGCGTGGATGTGTTAGCGGCGCCGGAGGATGAGGCGCTGCTCGCCGTCGAACAAGCGACGTTTGAGAACCGCGTGGATCTCATGAACGTGCGGGCGCAGCTGACCGATGCCTGGCGTAAGATCCGTGTCGCCGCCAACGCCTTGATGGGCACCTTCAACGTCGATTATCATCTCGGCGCTACAACTCCCGTCGGAAGGGGGCTGCCTTTTGCCTTCTCCGGCTCGCGCACTACGCACCAATTGATTTTCACCGGGCAGCTGCCGTTGGTTCGCATCCTGCAACGCAACAACTACCGCAGCACGCTCATCAACTTCCAACAAAATCGCCGCAGCCTGTTCCAATTCGAGGACCAGCTACTTTTCAACGTTCGCTTCGACTTGCGCCAGGTGCGTGTCCTGGCCAACAACTATCAGCGCGTGCAGAAGCGGCAAATCGAGCTGGCTTATATGGTCTTGGATCAGGCCTTGCAGGCGTTCGCCCAACCGCAGGCGCCGCCGGGAGCAGACACCATCCTTCCCGGTCTGGTCGGACCTGTCGGCCAGCGGCCTCAGCTGGGCGACCCGGCCGCTCTCACCACCCAACTTCTGGGGGCGCAAAATTCGCTAGTGGGATCACAGAACGACCTGTATAGTACATGGATTACGTTCCAGATCAACCGAACCTACCTGTACCGTGACATGGGGGTCATGCCCCTGGACAACCGTGGAGTATGGATCGATGCAGACGCAACCGCCAACCAACCCGCTGACGACCGCTCAGCCTCCGGACAACAGCCACCCGGCAACGCCCCAAACCAGCCTGGCCCCGAGCAGCTCCCCCAGCCCCGCCCCGAACCGGCTGCCCAAGGGACAGCGGCGGAGCCGGCGCGGTAAATGGATGATCGCCCTGCTGGTGCTGCTCGTACTGGGCGGCACCGGCATGGGCGGATGGTACTTCTACTCCCGCCAGCGTACGGCGCGGCCCGACTTGATCTTGCACAAGATCGAGAAGAAGAAATTCCAAGTAACTATTGTGGATCGCGGCAGCCTGGAGCCGGCCGACAACACCTACATTTCCTGTAAGGTCAAGGCCAAGACGCCTGGACAAGCCTCTACCAGCATCCGCTGGGTCATCGACAACGGCTCCCCCGTGAAGGAAGGCGAGCGCATCCTCGAATTGGATGATTCCGCCTTGCAAGATCAATTCACCACGCAAGAGATTGCTGTTTACCAGGCCGAGGAGGCTTATAAGAAAGCCGAGCTTACGCGCACCGTCAACAAGCTCACCAACGAAACGGACGTGGAGACGAAGAAAACCGCCCTCGCCGTCGCCGAGATCGGCTTGGACGAGTATTTAAAAGGCCAATATCTGACCGCCCGCGTCGATCTGAAAAACAAATTGGACATGTCGCAATCGGACCTGTTCATGTGGGAGGAACGAGCCAAATGGTCGGATCGCATGTCGCAACCCGGCCGCCAGTATGTCACCGTCTCGCAGGCCGAGGCCGACGAGTCCCGTCGCAAAACGGCCGAACTCACCATGAAGAGCTACGTGACCCAGTTGGATGTGCTCGATACGTTAACCAAGAAAAAGAATGAAGTCAGTCTCCGGGGCGCCATCAACGATGCCAAGCGCAATCTGGACACGTCCATCGAAAAACTCAAGAAACAGCTGGAACTTGATGATGTGGCCGTCGAGTCCGCGAAGGCCCAATTCCTAAAGCAGAAATCAAAGTTGCAAGATCTCAAAAAGGACATCGACGACTGCTTGATCTTCGCGCCGCGCGACGGCATGGTAGTCTACTACGTCGAGGAACGGGCGCGCTTCGGCCAATCCTCGGCGGGCGTGATTGCCCAGGGCGAGTTGGTCAAGGAAGGGCAAAAATTGGTGGCCGTTCCTGACCTGGCGAAGATGGTCGTCAATGCCCGCATCCACGAGGCCATGGTTGCTCGCGTCATCGCGGACAAAGAGGTTGCCACCGGCGCGAGTAATGCCATTCAGGCGGCGCAGCTCTTCAATCCGCTGCCGCTTACGGGCGTTCCGGTTTACGTCGGCTTCGACGATCGAGAATTGCGAAAGGATTTCGCGGACGCCAATCCCGATCTGGAGAAGAAACTTGTGCAGCACGGCATGCAAGCCACCGTGCTCGTCAATGCCTTCCCCGATCGGCCCTTGAAGGCGCATGTCAAGTGGGTGTCACCGGTGGCATCGCAGACGGATTTCTTCAGCTCCGATATCAAGGTTTACCAGACCTACATCGCCATTGATGACACGCAGCTGCAAGGACTCAAGCCGGGTATGGACGCGGTTGTGACGATTTTCGTCGATGCCACGCCGGAACCCGTCTTGACCATCCCGTTGCAAGGGTTGATCGGCGGCGTGGACATGGCCGAGAAACGCCGTTGCTTCGTCATGGTCGATGGCCATCCGGAGCTTCGTGAAATCACGCTGGGTAAGACCAACGAAAAGGTCGCCGAGGTCAAGGAAGGTTTGAAGGAAGGCGATACTGTCGTGCTGAACCCGTCGATCCTCCTCACGGAAAGGGAAAAAGCGGAGTACGGCGTCCAGTCCGCTCCCAGCGACCAGGGCGGTCAAGCCGGCTTCGGAGGCGGCCAAGGCAAAGGCAAGGGCAAAGGCAAGGGCAAGGGCGACTGGAAAGGCCAAGGCGGCATGGGCGGCCAGGGCGACTGGAAAGGTAAAGGCAAAGGCATGCCTGGCGGTGGAATGCCTGGCGGCGGCATGCCCGGTGGTGGCGGTATGCCCGGCGGTGGAATGCCCGGCGGTGGTGGAATGCAAGGAGGCGGCCGCGGCGGATTTGGCGGCCCACCGCGCAGTTAAGGAGAAAACCTGCCGGCGGAAGCTTCCCCGCCGGTCCATAAACTTACTCCCGCCGCTTGCGGCTTCGGGCGAAAGCTGAGCCGCAAGCGGCCTCTCCTAGCTCTCCAAGAGATCCCACCTTATGGCCGACATTGTTCGAATTCTCGATCTCGTTAAAACGTATTATCTCGAATCCGTCACGGTGCAAGCTTTGCGCGGCGTGTCGCTATCCGTTGAGGAAGGCGACTTCGTCGCCCTGATGGGACCGTCCGGCTCCGGCAAATCGACGCTGCTCAATCAGCTCGGCTGCCTCGATCGCCCCACCAGCGGCCAATATTATCTTGGCGACGAAGATGTCTCGGAGATGGACGACGATCAGCTCTCCGAGATTCGCAGCAAATATCTCGGCTTCATTTTTCAATCGTATAACCTCCTGCCACAGTATACGGTAGTGGAGAACATTGAAATACCGCTGCTTTATCAAGGCATCAAGCTCAACGCCGGGACGCGCGAATGGTGCATCCACCTGGCCAGTATGGTCGGCCTGGGCGATCGTCTTGACCACCGCCCCATGCAGTTATCCGGCGGTCAACAGCAGCGTGTGGCCATCGCCCGTGCCCTGGTCAATAATCCGCACGTGATCCTCGCCGACGAACCGACCGGCAATCTCGATTCACGCACGAGCGATGAGATCATGGAGCGCTTGCAACAGCTCAACGATACAGGGAAGACCATCATCATGGTCACCCACGAAAACGATATCGCCGCCTGGGCCAAGCGCGTCATCCGCATGCGCGACGGCCTGATTGAAACCGACGAACGCAACCAACACCGAACGGTCGGCTCCAGGCTGGCCAAAACAGATGAAGCGGCCGGCAACGGCTTCGCCGCGCGTCCGGTGGGACTATAAAGTTCTGAGTTCCAAGTGCTGAGTTCTGAGCAAGAACGGCCACAAACATTCTTGCTGAGAACTCAGCACTCGAAACTCAGAACTCAGAACTTAAGAGTGACTTCCATGTACCTGATCCTTCTGATAGTGGGCATTTTGCTATTCGGTGCCGGGTTTGGTTCCCTCGTGTATTGGGACAAGGGGCGGCGCAGCTTGGTCCTGGCCATCCGCAGTCTATGGCTGCACAAGATGCGCGCCTTTTTGTCGGTGCTGGGCATCATCATCGGCACCGGGGCCGTCATCACGCTCATGGCCTTCGGCGAGGGCAGCATGCAGGAAGCCCTTGACGCCATCCGCAAGCTGGGGGCGACCAACATCATCGTTCAAAGCCGTAAGCCGCCGGACAACTCAGGAGCCTCCAACCGTTCTCGCGTCGCCGTTTACGGCTTGACCCAGGCCGACTACGACCGCCTCGCCATCCTTCAGGAGGGCGGCACGGTAACGCGCATGGTGCCCATGCGCATTTTCCGGCAAGAAATGATGCGCGTGGAGCGAAGGTTCACCGGACAGGCCGTCGGCACTACGCCGGCCTATGCCGAGGTCAACGAATTGCCCTTGGCGATGGGGCGGTTCCTTCGCCAAGAGGACATGGACAAGAAAGACCCCGTCGCCGTCATCGGCTCCCGGGTCGCCCAGGGACTTTTCCCCTTCGAGAATCCTTTGGGGAAAACCGTGAAGATCGGCCAAGATCCTTATGTGATCATCGGTGTGCTGAAGAACCGCATGCCTGTCGGCGATGCCGGCGGACAGACCATGGAGGATTACAATAGCGATGTCTATATCCCCCTCACCACTTGCAACGAGCATTTCGGCTCCGTCATCACCAACCGCCAGGCTGGCTCCTTCCAGCGCGAGCAGGTTGCGCTCAGTCAGGTGACGCTGACGGTTAGTGACATCGACAAGGTCCGTTCCACTGGCAAGTGGATCGAGTCCATTCTGGCGGACCACCTCAAAAATGACTGGGTGGTGTCTGTGCCGCTGGACAAGCTGGAGGCTGCCGAGGCCGAGAAGCGCCGCTTCCTGGGGCTGTTGGCCATGATCGCCGGCATCTCGCTGGTGGTCGGCGGCATCGGCATCATGAACATCATGCTCGCGACCGTGACCGAACGAACGCGCGAGATCGGTATTCGCCGCGCCCTGGGTGCCAAGCGCCGCGACATCACCATGCAGTTCCTTATCGAGGCCGTTGTTCAAACGTCGCTGGGGGGCCTGTTGGGCACGCTATTCGGTCTGTTTTTCGCCTTCATCGTTCCTCCGGTCGCGCAATGGTTGTGGAATTGGCACCTCCCCGCCCAGGTCACGGCGATGCCGATCTTCCTGGCCCTGATCGTGGCCATCGTCGTTGGTGTCGGCTTCGGGCTGTACCCAGCTTATCGCGCCGCGATGCTCGATCCCATCGAAGCCCTGCGGCACGAGTAAGCGAACGCGAGGAAGTGCCGCGGCCGTGAGGGAGCGGTGAGTTATCGATTCACGCGAAACGATAACTCGCCGCTCAGCGATAAATCATGGTCGAGGGCATCTGGCTCACGAGGCTCTTTATTCCTTTGTCGGTGATCTTCGTGCCCTTGATCCATAACTCCTTGAGCCCGGACAAGGAGGCCAGCGACTCCAGCCCATCATCGCTGATCTTCGTATGTTGCAAGGCGAGGATCTCCAGTTGCTCCCAGCGTTTGAAAGATTTCAGTACCTTGTCGGTGATTCGCGTTTGCCGGAGGTAGACGCTCTTCAGTCGCGGCAGTCGTGTTAGGCGTTCAACGCCCTCATCCGTAATGCTCGTCTCGGAGAGGTCAATGGAGAGCAGCTGGTCCATCTCGCGCAGCGAGGCGAGACATTCATCTCCAATCCTCGCGGAACGCAACGTGAGATAGCGCAATCGCGGGAAAAACGACAGGCTTCCCAGTCCCTTCTCGGTCAGCGGACAGAACGAAAGGTCCAAATCATCCAGCTCACGTAGATCCTTGAGATGCTCCAGCCCCACGCCGGTGATTTTGGTGTTCTCCAATTGCAGCGTATGCAGCCGAGTCAAGCCATGAAGGCGCGCCAGTCCGGCATCCGTGATCTTGACGTCGTTGAGTTGAAGCCTGCGCAAATTGGTCAGCCCCTCCAGCGATTGAAGGCCATCGTCATCGATTAGCGTACTGGAGAGATTTAGCTTCTCCAGCGATTGGCAGCTTTCCAACGATGTTAGGGTCGAGTTGGTGACCTGTTCGCCGCTCAGGTTCGCGGACACCACTTGATTGTGCCCGCCTTGCCGGCTCAAAGCGAGGGATCCGGCCTCACGAAGCCGGTCCAGATCCGATTGCCAGAAAGGCAGCCGAAATCCGTTCATCCAGTAAGCGAGCACTCCGAGAGCAAAGAGAAAGGTGAAGGAATAAACACCTCTTCTCACCCAACACGCAGGCAAAATCGACATAGGTTATCTCCTGCTGAGAGATCATGACGCTCCGAGCCGATGGCGGAGAAATGGATGAGGTTAACAGCCGTGTGTGTTGCTTTCAGGTGGCTTCCGCGAAGGTTCCGGGAAGGCGGCAGTGCCCTTGTCAATGCCCGGCGTTAAGGACAGGAAAAAGACGGGAGGTGTAAGAGGGATTTCGATGGTTCAGAATTCCTGCTTTCCTTTTCCGTCGAATAAACAACAATAAGAGGAAACTCAAGCGGTGGTAACGGTCCTGCTGAGAGAACGGCTCAAGGAGCAACCATGAAAGCGCGCGGAATAACGAGTAACTTCCTCATGGCGATGGCGAGCTTCGTCGGGCTAGCGTATCCATGCTCCGCCGCGGAAGATGCCGGAACGCTATCGCTGTCGCTTCGCAAGCGTATCGAAACTCGACCCGGCAGCGGCCGATTTCACGCCATCGTTCAACCTGCCAAGTGGGACGCCAAGAAGACAGCGATCATCGTCTGCGACATGTGGGATTCGCACCACTGTCTCAACGCCGTTCGCCGTGTCGGCGAGATGGCCCCGCGTATGAACCAACTGCTGAGCGACGCGCGGCAGCGCGGCGTCCTCATCATCCACGCGCCGAGCGGTTGCGTGGACGCTTACAAGGACCATGCCGCACGCCAGAACGCCCTCAAGACGCCGCGCGCGAAGAACCTGCCCAAGGACATCGGCCGCTGGTGCGACCGCATTCCCGCCGAGGAGAAGGGCGTTTATCCAATCGATCAAACCGATGGCGGCGAGGACGACGACCTGGCCGAGCATCGAGCCTGGGCAGAGGAATTGCAAAAGAAGGGCCGCAATCCGCGCGCTCCGTGGAAGTCGCAGGTCGATGTGTTGAAAATCGACAACCGCGACTTAATTAGCGACAAAGGGGAGGAAATTTGGAGCGTATTGGAGCATCGCGGTATCGAAAACGTCATCCTCGTTGGCGTCCATACGAACATGTGCGTTCTAGGCCGCCCTTTCGGTCTACGGCAGATGGCCAAGAACGGCAAGAACGTCGTGCTCATGCGCGACCTGACCGATACCATGTACAATCCCGCCCGTGCTCCGTTCGTTAGCCATTTCACGGGTACCGATCTTATCGTTGAACATATCGAGAAATGGGTATGCCCAACCATTACGAGCGATCAAATCCTGGGCGGCAAACCGTTCCGCTTCACAGGCGACAAGCGGCCGCATCTCGTTCTCGTAATCGCCGAGTCGGAATATCAAACGGAGCGCACGCTGCTGGAGTTCGCCCTCAATCATCTCGGCAAGGACTTCCGCGTCAGTACGGTTTATGGCAGCGAAACGGATAATCACGCACTGCCCGGAATCGAGGTGCTCAACGATGCCGACCTCGCGCTCCTCAGCGTGCGTCGCCGGGCTTTGCCATTAAAACAGATGGCCATTATCCGCAAATTCGTGGACAGCGGCAAGCCGCTGGTTGGCATCCGCACGGCGAGCCATGCTTTTTCCCTCCGCGGGAGCAAGCCGCCGGAGGGCTGCGCGACTTGGGAATCGTTCGATCCGGATGTACTCGGCGGCCATTACACCAACCATCACGGCGACGGACCCAAGGTCGAGATCAAGGCCGTAGAAGGAGCGGCCGCTCATCCGATCCTCACCGGCGTCAACCTCCAGCAGCTTCACGGCAACGGCTCCTTGTACAAGGTCTCTCCTTTGGCGAAGTCGGCGATGCCTCTGCTTGCCGGTTCCATCCCCGACAAGCCGGCCGAGCCGGTCCTTTGGACCCATACCACAAAGACCGGAGGCCGTGTTGTCTACACATCACTGGGGCATCCTGACGATTTCAAGGAGGAGGCATTCAATCGCTTACTGAGCAACGCGATACATTGGGCGGCCGGCAAATAAACCATCGACACGCGGGATGATCCACTTCGATTGGTGATTTCACTCCGATTTGGACGACTCCGCTTCGAGGTTTATGGCGGGCAAGTTTGCTTGCCGGAGTTTTTCGTTAATCGATTTCAATTCCTCTGTTTTGAGGTTGCTCCAGCGAGTCAGAAGCTCCGAGAGAGCTTTGGACGAACCATCGGCGGCAGCCATCGCCTGGGTGGTTGGAGTCCGATCCGCCCCTTGTACAAGACTCATCACGGCGCTAAGATCGCCGCTGAGTTTGGCGAGAGTGGGCCGAGTGTCCTCGCTCCGCATCAAACCCGGACGACCGCGCGGACTGAAAGTACCTTCGAGCGCCGCAACCTTTCGATCGAGGGCGTTAAGCGCCTCGCGAATATCCCCTCCACCGGCACGCTCCCGCGCCGCTTTCAATCGGTCTCGTAGTTGCCGCGTCTGCGCCAGTGTGGTCCGGATTTGGCGGACTCCTTCGTAACATTGCATGGAAATGAGAAACTGCTTTTCGAGGTCCGCCGCTGGCGTCTTGACCCGCGGGTCCATCTTCACCGTCAAGGGTTGCGTGAAACTTTTACCATCGACGGTGAGCTTAACCTTGTAATCGCCCGGCTGGACCCACGGCCCAAACGGCCCGGCGGGCGTGTCGCCATACACGGCCGCCATACCATAAGCGCGTCCCCTCGATCCTTCCAGCGGCGGATAATGAAGGTCCCAAATGAAGCGATGCATGCCGGCTTTCGCCGACAAGATTTGCGGAGGACGAATCCAGTACGTCGCAATCGCGAGGGCCGATTCATTCACCGGCTCGATTTTGTCCGCGCTGGAGTAGCGCCGCACCAGCCTATCCTTCGTGTCGAAGATTTCCAGCACGACCGACTTGGCATCGGACTTGGCGAAGTAATTGAGGATCGCGCCGTCGGGCGGATTCTTGCCGGCCGGCTCTTCGGCAGGCAAGGGCGTGTCGGTATTCAGGTTGTTCCGGACCCGATAGGCCAACTGCGGTTTGAAAAGGAACGCTTCCGCATCAGCGACCTGCGAGTCGATCTGCCGCAACGGCGTGATGTCGTCGAGGATCCAGAAAGATCGGCCATGCGTGCCGACGACCACGTCGTCGTTGTGGACGACGAGGTCGCGGATGGACGTGGCCGGCATATTCAGACGCAGCGGGTGCCATTCATCGCCATCGTTGAAGGAAACATAGACCGCGCGCTCCGTCCCGGCGAAGAGCAGCCCCTTGCGCACCGGATCTTCCCGCACTGTGTTGACCGGATCGCGTTCGGGCAACCCCTTGACTATCTCCGTCCACGTCTTGCCGCCGTCATGCGTTCGATAAATGTGAGGCCGCATGTCATCAAGTCGTATGCGATTGACGGCCGCGTAGGCGGTCGGGGCATCGAACCGGCCCGCGTCT
>DASRBG010000010.1:0-5456 GCA_035653735.1 Gemmataceae bacterium | reverse complement strand
CTCGGCGCCGACATCGTCGGCATCGGCCGCCTGCAGTGCTGGGCGCTGGCGGCCGCCGGCGAAACCGGCGTGCTGCGCATGCTGGAACTCTTGGAGGACGAGGTGATCCGCAGCCTCGGCCTGCTCGGCGTCACCTCCTTTGCCGAGCTCAACAAATCGTTCCTGCATCCAGCGACCGCGACCAATGCGCCCGGCGTCTTCAGCGCGTTCCCGCTGCTCGACATCGAACCGTACCGATATTGAGCTATAAGGGCGGGCGTTCGCCCAACGTTCAGACGAGCCGTCATGCCACCTGTCCAACTTTGGCCCGGCGCGGCCGATGCGCTGCTGTTCGATATCGGCCGTGTCGTGATCAATATCGACTTCAGCAAGGCGCTGGCCTGCTGGGCCGGCCATGCCGGCTGCGCGCCGTCCGACCTCGCCGGGCGCTTTGTGCCTGACGAATCCTACCGGCATCACGAGACCGGCAAGCTCAGCGACGCCGAATATTTCGCAGCCCTGCGCAATTCTCTCGGCATCGGCATTACCGACGCGCAGTTCCTGGAGGGGTGGAACGCGATCTTCGCCGGCGAGATGCCCGACATCGCCGACCAGCTCGCGCGTGCCGCCAGGCATCTGCCCCTCTACGCCTTCTCCAACACCAACGCGGCGCATGTGGCGCATTTCCCGACTGTCTACGCCGACGTGCTCAAGCATTTCCGCGAAATCTTCCTGTCCTCCAGCATTGGCCTGCGCAAACCCGATGCGGCGGCCTACGATCACGTCGTGAAGGCCATCGGCGTGCCTGCCTCGCGCATCGTGTTCTTCGACGACGTCGCCGAAAACGTCGAAGGCGCGCGTGCGGTCGGCATTCATGCGGTGCAGGTGAAATCGCCGGCGGACATTGCGCAGACGTTGGCGGCGTTGGGGATTTAGGGGGCCAGCTTTCGCGCGGGTATCGAAGCCTTGATGGTGAGGAGCCGCGAAGCGGCATCTCGAAGGATGGCCACGAAAAAATTGCCGACACGATTTCACGTTCTCGCGGCGCATTTCGCCCGAGCTTTGCATCATCACCGCCCTCTTGAGAAAGCAGAGGGCGCAGGGAAGGCCGGGTGGCCGCTGCACCCGGGGCCCTCGCGCAGAAAAAAACTGCGCAAGCGCGAGTCCACAGGTACAGGCGGTGATCACACCGGCCTTCCCTGCGCGATGGTTTACGGCTTATACGTGATCTCCTCGGTGAACCTTGCCGATTGCCACCGTCGTCGCCGTGATGCGCAAGCATCATCGGCAACTTGAGCGCCGAGCCTTTGGGGCGCCAGGACCACACGATTTCGCCGTCCGCGCCGATTGCCGCACGTCTTACGACAACTTCGCGTCCACCGCGTTCCGCCCCACGTTCGTGACGACGCGTACGTCCCTCTGCACCGGGGCGGGATGAGCCCATTGAACCGCAATTTCCGCAAAAACGAAAGAGAAATATTTTTGCGCGCAGCTCTTGAACGGACTAAACCATTTACGCAGCTGGCCAAATCAGAACGCACGCGCCCCGGACTGTTCACGCCTCGCAGGGCGATGCCGAGCGAGGCCCGTTCAACATCGCATCCGCGTGAAGCTTCGGGCCGGCGAGGAAATCTCCAGTACGATAGTCGTAAAACCATCGCTCGCCTGGCTCGAAGCTCGTGATTATCGGGTGACCCGTAGCCGCGTTATGTTTCGATGCATGCTGATTTGGCGAAATATCACAGCAGCCGATGTGCCCGCATTCGACACACCTGCGAAGATGCAGCCACCACCCGCCCAGAGCCGAACATTCGACGCAACCCGTTCCGCTTGGCTTGGCTGCGGGGTTGATGCCATCCCTCTCAGACTTCATAGGGGCAGCTCACTGAGAGTGTATGCGGTCACCTCAGATGCCTTCACGCATCCTGCTGCTTAGCCGTAAGCAACGCCCGGGTTGCTTTGCCCAACTTCTATAATATAGCCATCAGGATCGCGAATGTAGCAGCGCGTCTCGCCGTACTTGGGCTTCGGCTCCGTGATGAACTCAGCTCCTCGACTTCGCCAAAGTTCATAGCACGCTTGAATATCCGCAACGCGGATATTCATAAAGCTGCTGACCAAATCGGGATCGGCGGGGACGCTGAGCGTTACCGATGGTTTGTCGGGTGTGGGACCGCCCCCTGGGTTAACAAGTAGCCAGGTGTTTGCGATCTGGATGTACCCCGGCGCGCCGCTGCTGTCGCCTCTGCTCAGAATGCGACCTCCGAAGACCGTTTCGTAAAATCGAAGCGATCGCTCGACATCGGCGACTGTGAGAAAGTGTGCGACGGTAAACCCGTCCTGCGGCGGCATCTGATAGGTATTCTGCTCGACCTGTACTTGGTTCATGCACGGCTCCTATGTTGATCGGCCTGCCCAATGCCATTATAGCCGGTCCTCAGGGGGGCGCTTTCAACTTGTGGTCACAGCCGCGCCAACATTGCCAATGCGGCACGTGGAACAATCAGACCGAATATTTGGCTAGGAACGCGAGAACAAGACTCGCGATGTCGTCGCTCTTCTCGTCCAGGGAAAAATGGCCAGCGTCGAGCAGGTGGATTGCGGCATCCGGCAGATCGAGCTTGAACGCCTCCGCACCGGGGCGACGAACGAGGGATCATTCCGCCCCCCAGACCACCAAAATCGGGGGCTTGTGCTCAGCAACCATGCTTGCTGCGTGGTCGGCTAAATCCGCTCCGGGTCCTTTTCGACGGATTCAGCGGGGACGTCGGCGGGTTTGATGTCCGCTTTGTCCCCGCAAGCACCGCGCCGGGCCGGAGGCGTTGCGTTTGGCCGAACGCTTCGGACGGCAAGGCGGTTGTTGACCTGCGTCAAACTGGACTCGGCCCGGGACCGCTAGTAGGGTTCCCGAAAACAGCGGACGGGGGCAGGATATGATGACCAGTTGCCTGAAATGGTTGATGGTTGCCGGCGTCACCGCGGTTTTCGCGGCGGCCGCGGCGCGCGCCGAAAATATCGATGCAGGCAAGGCCGAATTCCAGTCCTCATGCGCAAGCTGCCATGGAGCGGATGGCAAGGGCAAAGGACCTGTCAGCGAGCAGTTGAAGGTTGCGCCTGCCGATTTGACGGTCCTGGCCAAGAAAAACAACGGCGTTTTTCCCACCAACGCCGTTTACGAAACCATCTATGGTTCGAAAACAATTTCCGCTCACGGGACGCGTGAAATGCCGATTTGGGGTGACCGCTTCAACCCCACCATGAACTATCCTCACATCATCGATCCGACTTATGATGCGCTCGACCCGTCGAAAGGGTTGCGGGACGTCGTCGTGCGAACGCGCATCCTCGCGATCGTCGACTATCTCAGTCGCATTCAGCAGAAGTGACGACCGACGCGCGTCGGGTTGCTTGACCTCCGGCCGGGCGCGGCCGATCTTCCATCAGAGCATCGATGGGAGAGCGAGATGGATGACCGAACCGTGCGGCTGGCGCTGGAGCGTCACTGGGAGGCTTCGGACGCGGGCGATTTCGAGGTCGAACATGAGATCTACCGCGAGGATGCCGTCCTTGACTATCCGCAATCCGGTGAGCGGCTGCGCGGCCGGCGCAATATCCAGCAGAGTCGTTTCCTGCAGCCGAACCGGAAGCGCTTCACGGTCCGACGCATTGTCGGCAGCGGCGACCTCTGGGTCACCGAATTCGTTCTGAGCTATGACGGCCGACCGTCATACACGGTGAGCATCATGGAATTCCGCGACGGACAGGTGGGACGCGAAACGCAATATTTCGCCGATCCGTTCGACCCAGCCCCCTCGCGTGCGCATCTGGTTGAGCGAGCAGCGTAGGAGGGCCCTTGGTCCCGCAATACTGCAGCGCGCACCGTGACATTGCCGAATTTGAACCAACACGAGGGCCGGCCACACTCAAACCAGGTGGCGATTGCGCAGGACTGCAGCCGGTCTTGACTCGGCCGACTGACGACGCCCCCGGTCGACGCAGTCCTTGATTAACGGATCTTTGGATGCGGCTTTTTCTTTATGAAGTCGTCGCTCGCATCGTCGCGATCTATTTGTGCTACGATTGCGGCCGCCGGATATGGTATGGCCTGGTCGAAAGGAAGATCACGCTGTGGAATACTGATCTTCTGGACTGGTGGACGCCGTCGCAGGTTCTTGACAGAGATACCGCGCCGGTCCGGTATTGGCTCATCATGGGCACGCAGGCCTTCGCCATGCTTGCCTGCCTCGTCGTCGCGATTATCGGGTGGCAGCCAAAGGCGTGAGCATCCGCCGACCTGTCCGGATTTGCTCATCTGCCAGGGCTGACGGTCGTCTTCACGTATCCGGGATAGTCAGGCTGCGCTTCCGGACGCGCCCGCCTGAACGCCTCGAGCTTTGAGCAGCGATCTTCGATTGCGATGAGGCGTGGAAAGGCCGAGAGATCGCACCGGAATCGTCGCGCATTGTCGACGACCGGGACCAGATGAAGATCGGCCCATCCCGGGTTGTCCCCAAAGCAATAGCGTTAAGCGTTCGCGCGCCTCGCCAGCAGTTCCTCCAGGGCGGTGAATGAGATCGTGATCCAGTTGCGATACCAGGCGAGCACCGCTTCATCCGAGGCATTCATTTCCTGCGCCAAATACTTTCGGACCCGATAGTTGCAGAGCGGGTGCGTGTCGGAGGAAATGAGACAGGCGAATGCGCGCGCCTGCGCCCGTTCGATCGGGTTTGCCGGCAGCAGCGGGCGCTCGCAATACACTTCCTCCAGGTATTCCAGGATCGCGCCAGATTGGGCAATGATCTCCTCGCCAACCTTCAACGCGGGCATCAGCCCTTGCGGATTGATGCGGCGGTACTCCGCGGCCTCCATGGAGGCAACCGAGACGTAGTCATATGCGAGGCCCTTCAGATTCAGGGCGATGCGAACACGCTCACCTGCGGAATTGCGTGACTGAGTGAACAGCGTGAGCGGCGGACGGTGTATGGTCATGACAAACGTCCCTGGCAGTGGCCTGCCGAAACAGCGAACGACCGAGCAGCGCTTCTCCGAATTGTGTCTGAAGCGCGAACGCGCCCATGATCTTTGCGGCACTCCGTTGATCCCGGTCAAGAGACGTGCCATCGAGTTCAATAAAGTGCTTGTTTCAAAGGTTTGACTTGTTTCAAGGGTTTGACTTGGGCAATCCGTGGCGCATCGCACGGAGGTGGCGGAACGAATGCAAGAGACGATTGGCGCGGCTGTTGAGGTCAGGGCTGAGCCCGGCTCCGATAGTCTTGAATCGGTCAGGACCCTGCCCGGCCTGTTGGCGTGGCGGATTCGCAGGACGCCCTCGGGCGAGGCCTATCGCCGCTATGATCGCCAGAGCCATGGCTGGACGAGCTACTCCTGGCAGGCGGTCGGGGATGAGGTGCGCAAATGGCGCGCGGCGCTTGCGCGCGAAAACCTCGCCAAGGGCGACCGCGTCGCGATCCTGGTGC
>DASRBG010000009.1:0-2566 GCA_035653735.1 Gemmataceae bacterium | reverse complement strand
CTTGTGGTCGTCCGGAATGTCGGGATCGAGCATTGCATCCGGAGAGGCGCCGCTGAACGAGTAGATGGTCTGATCCTCGTCGCCGCAGACGATGAAGTAGTTGCAGTGCCGTCCCCACTTGCGGATCAGCGCCAACTGCATCCGATTGAGGTCCTGGGCTTCATCGGCAAAGATGACCGCCGGCCGCTTCGGCGCAGCCGCGATATCGCGGTAGCATGTCTCGATCAGGTCCGTGAAGTCCAGCAGTCCGAGGGCATCCTTGTACTCCTTCCATCTGCCGGCGAAGTCGCGCAGATTGGCCGACCAGCCTTCAACAGGGATCATCAAACCGCGGAACCGGTTCAGTTCCTGGAGCCACAGGTCGCCCGGCCTAATCCGGCCGTCTTCCTCCCCGGCCTCCTCGCCGTCAAGCTTGTTCTGCTTCCGGACGGGCGTTATTTGCAAGTGTGGGTACCGCCGGTTCCACTCGTCGACATTGGCCTCGGCGATCTGCGGCGCGCCGAGCGCGCGGTAGCAGTGAGCGTGAAGGGTGCCGATCCGCTCAGGGCTGATCGGCAAGTCGCGCCCGGCGAGTTCGGCGGCGGCCGCCCTGGAGAAGCTGGTCACCAGCACCGAGTCCGGGCCGAACCGGTCCACCGCGCGGCGGATCTGACGGGTCAGGTTGGTCGTCTTGCCCGTCCCTGGCTACGGGGGGCCGAAGATACGGAATTCCCGCGTTTCTTCGGCCCCCGCCCCCTTCCCCGCAATCTCCTGGATGCGGTCGGTTTCTGCGAATGAACTAGACATCGGACCTCCGTCCGGCTCCGAATCCGTGGAGGCGAGCATGCTCGGACTGCGACGGCAGCACCTCTAGGTTGTTGTCGCTGTTGTCACGCTTGTCGCCGTTGACGTGGTGCACCACTTCACCGGGCAGCAGCTTGCGGCCGATCTTGGCCTCCGCCAGCACACGGTGAATGTGCCGCCCGTGAAACTTCACATAACCGTCCGGAGAACCGGTCCACCGCTGCCGGGCTCCCCGCTTCCACCTGGTCAGCCGCGCCAGTTCAGCGTTTGCTTCGGGCCGGCAGCGCCATCGCCTCTGGCAGAGGCGCGAACAGAACCGCTGCTTTGGGCGCTTGCGAACTGGCGTGAAGATCGTGCCACACCATTCGCAGGAGCGCGGTTCGGGTTCGGGCAGCGACGGCTTGGGGCCGCATCCTTTCTTACCGGCCATTGGTTGCTTCCTTCCCGTACGCCGGCGTCGTGAAGTCGGCCGGATCGAATTCCTCAACCGGCAGCAGCCAGCGGCTCTGCGGCTTGAACGTCTTTCCCTTGACCTGGATGTTCCTGGCGCCGATCGCGGCGAGCATGGAGGCGATGGCCTTCACCGACAGCGCCTGCGAGAAGTTCTTGTTGACGTGCGGCTGAAGGTCGCTCGAACAGATGGCGATGCGGCCGTTGATGATCGTGGGAAAGCGGAGCGAGCCAGGTGGCTGGTTCTCTATCGTCTCGATGAATCCCGTATCGGTTAGGTACTGGTTGACGTACATGCGGATCGAGCCCTTGAAGTCGGTCTCATCCCCGCCCTCGGTTTCGATCAGCGCGTCCAGCATGGTCTGCGCGAGCTGTTCCCAGACCTTCGGCTTGATCTTCGGAATAAGTTTGTTGGTGGCGCTCGCGATGGCGACACGGACGCTCGCCTGATCGATAAATCTGCCGACATTGGGGAACTCGACGGTGGTGGTCTCCAGTTCCATCTGGTACGTCGGTTCCTTGCCAGTGACTTTGATCAGCCGGAGAATGCGGACGCCGAGGACTTGCGAGATGCGCTCGCACAGGACGGCCTTCGCAGTTGCGGGATCAGGCTCTTTTTGCGGCGCCGCATCGGGCTGCGGCTGCTCGGGCTGAGTGAAAGACGCGGTCGCCGTTCCCGAGAGCACGGCGACGGGGTCGATGCCGCCCGTGCGGCGGCTCGCCGTGGCGAGCGTTCGCTGGTAGTAATCGAGCCGGGTGCGCTGTCTCTGGTTGTGCAGCGCCCGGTGGTGGATGATCAGATCGACAATTTGCTGCTCGCTCAGCCCCGCTTCCGTCCCAAAGCAGGCCAGCGCCAGGTCGTAGCCGCTCTGGCTTTGATCCTTCAGGTCGTGCCGCTGCCGTAGCCAGGTGTTGCGGAAGCGGAGATCGATTTCCATCCAGCCCTTGAGCGTCTCCTCGGGGATGCGGGCGCTGAAGTTGAGAACGAGGGGCTTATCCTGGAAGCGTTCGCTCCACTCGCGGGCCGCGCGCTCCTCCGCCTCCGGATCGGGAATCGCGGCTTCGTCCAGGTATTCCTCGAAATCGGAGAGGTTGTAGCGGCGATCGGAGGCGGACAGCAGCGTGACCTTCTTTGGATTTTCGGAGTCCTTGTGGTTAACCGTGCCCGGAATCCGGAGAACGCGCGCCAGGTCGGAGAGGCGGTCGTAGGCCCATCCTTTCGCGGCCGCGCGCAGCCTCAGCAGCGTGTGCCATCGGGTCACGACGCGCGCGGCATCGCTCCGCTCAGCATCGGTGTCGAAGACACACGGCTCCTTCAGGAGCCACCAGCAGT
>DASRBG010000008.1:0-3697 GCA_035653735.1 Gemmataceae bacterium | reverse complement strand
GCCGTGATGAGTCCTCCCTGGACCAAAAGTTCGAGCACGGTATTGTGCGCCTCGAAATTTGGGGCGAGACCAGCTTGCGGCTCATAGCTCTCCGGCGGTTCCCCGCTCGATCTTCTGTCAACCAAAATGGTGTAGGGTATCTCGAGGTGCGGACCCGGGCCGAAGCCAAGAAAGTCCGATTCCAAACCGCGCTTTACCGCCTCCTGCCATAGGTAAATTCGCAGTTTCAGTTCATCGTCGCTTTCGACTTTGCTTTCGCGAAGGCTAGCGCTTCTGATCCAGTCGACGGCGGCGGATTGCCTAGGCACGAGCGCGATGAGGCAAACGGCCAGCGACAGAAGCGCAACAGGCATCGTCACGAGACTGATGGATTTGATGCCATCGCGCTCCAATCGAGCGATCCACCGAGTCGCCTTGATGAGCGAGAGCAGAATAACGGCGCCGATGATGACGATGGCATAAGCTTTGCTCTGCGTCAGCCAGCCGCTGTAAATCGCAACGCCCGCGCAAGCGAATGCCACGAGTCTGGAGGACGTCTTCCGACTAAGCTCGACACAGCTGAGCGACAAGATCGCGATCGCCAAACTGTTGAATGCCAGTTGGTTTGGATTTTCGCTCCAGCCTCGAAACCGATCCCAGTACCAGGGATCGATCGTCCTGATGGTAATCATCCCATAGGCCTGTGCGAGCTGCACGAGGAGCAGTGCGGATCCAAGCACAATGGTGATCCATTGAATCCTGCGAAGCCGCATCTCGCTCCAGGGCGAAATCGTCAGCAATCCGGTGAGCGCTATCAGAAGCAGATAGGCGAAGATGTCATGCAGCGTCAGCGTCCAATCGGAGAACGCGCCTCTCGCCAGAGTTAAGACGAGCCCGAGGCTCTGACCGACGGCGAAGACCGCCCAAAATCGCATCAGATCCCAAAATTCCGGCGACACTTTCCATTGAAAGCTGGCGCTTTCCAGCAACAGCATCGGCACGATCCACAGCACGATGAGAACGTCGCCAGGTCCGACAGCCGTGTTGACGCGCAATTGCGTATCCATCGACAGGACCATGCCGAGCGCAAAGACCACGTCCAATATGCCGCGGAAGCCGGTGCGCGCCGTCACGAGGATTTCCCTCCCGGCGACAAGCATCCGAGTTCCGCGCCCGCTATTGCGGAATGCTGCTTCCCTCTCTGCGCGAGCTGTCGATCATAGAGCCGGCAATGCTGCTCAACGATCTCTTCGAGGCTAAATTTTTGGCGGATCAGATCCGGTCCCCGCACCGCGAGTCGCGCTGCCTCTCGCGAGTTTGCCAGGACCTGAATGATCTTTTCGGCCAGCGCATCCGGTCGACGCGGTCGAACGAGATAGCCGTTCCACCCGTCGCGAATGACTTCGCGACAGCCGGGCAGGTCGGTCGTTATGATAGGTAATCCGCAGAGCGCAGCCTCCATCAGCGCGCGAGGCAATCCTTCCGCATATTCGGTCGGAAATACAAAGAGGTCGGCACAAGCGAGAAGAGCGGGAACATCGGCACGCGGTCCCAGCGCAGTGACGTAGCCGGCGTGCTTGTGCAGCTCTGTGTCCCTGATCGCGAATGGCCCTTCGGTGTCGCGCGGGCCCACGATGAGAAATTTTGCGGAAGGCCTCGCCTTGTGGACGAGAGCCGCAGCTTCGAGGAGAGTGCAAATCCCTTTCTGGCGCGTCACCCGCGCCACGGTGAGAATCACTTCCGCGTTGGTCAGTCCGAGCTCTTGACGTAAGCGCTCACGCGGCACACCGCGAGCACGGGCTAAGTCAAAACCCTCAACGTCGATGCCGGAACCCGGTATCAGGACGCTCTCCCCTTTGCCGAGCAGGCGATTGCGTTCGAAGAACGCCTGATCTGCTTGGTTCTGGAAGACCGTCGCGGCCGCGCAGGTCGCCGCAAAGCGCTGTAGCGGGCGATAGAGCGCTCGCAAGGCAAGAGCTCCGAGCGATGTTGACGAATACAACCAACCCCTACCATTGATCGTGCGAATGACGCTTATCGCCCGATCCGCGCGGCCGGCGAACGGCGCAAGCAGGCCAGGCTTGGTGTCGAATGCATGCGCGATATCGACATCTGCGGCCCGAAGAAGCAGCCGAAGAGCTTGCAATGCGCGCCAGTCCGATAATGGATCTACGAAGCGACTAAAATGAAAGCGCCGAAACTCGATCCCGGCAAGTTGGAAGGGTCGAAGATCGCCGCTCGCCGCAGCCGACACTCTGTAACCTTTGTCGCGCAGCGCGAGGATGAAAGGGATACGGAGGTGGTGATCCTCGCCTCCGATAAAGAGCAAATGCGCCTTCATCCTCTCGTGCCGACAACAATGAGCACCGCGACATGTGATGCGTATGTACTCAGGATTGTGCGGCCGGCGCTCTGCGTCAACGAAACGTGGGGTCGCAAGACCACCTTAAAAAGCGGCTGTACCTCGGCTCTCTCCTCCAAAGTGGTAGAATTTTGTAATGACAAAGAGGTACAATCGCGACATCGGATCTGCATTGGCCTACGCTGTGCGCGCAGCCCTGATTTCAGATGCTTCGAGCGCTTCGCAGACGCTCATAGATTGGACCTGGCGCTGGCTTTCGAGCCAGGCTTGAAACATCATGATGCGCCACAGCCTGGCCGACCAGTCACGCTGCTCGGAAACATGTTCCCGCCAGAGAGCTCGCACGGTGGCGTGGTTCAGATAGCCTTCGTTCGAGAGGCGCCGCTCATCGATAAGCGCTTCGGCCCAATCCCGCAGCGGGCCGCGAAGCCATTGCCCTATCGGGACGGTAAAACCGGCCTTCGGACGTTCGAAAATATTTGCCGGAAGATAGCGATTGAGGACCTTCCGCAATGCCCATTTGCCGCGCCCGTTCCGGATCTTCATGGAGAGCGGCAGACGCCACGCGATTTCGGCGACGCGATGGTCGAGCATGGGGACGCGCGTTTCCAGACTGACCGCCATAGCGGCGCGATCGACCTTCGCGAGAATGTCGTCGGTGAGATAGGTGAGCGCATCAAAAAGCATCATCCGATGCTCAGGCTTGCAGATCTCGCGCGGCAATTCGATTTGCTCGATCTTTGTAGCAAGAGCCGGAGCAGAGCATACCGGAACATTATCGGCGTCCCACTCCGTCACGACGCTCCGATAGAACTCGTCGAGTGCCCGTCCGCTGGCAAGAGCTCCCGCAACCTTGTGCACTTTGTGCCCCAAAAGCGAAAAATAGCGGCTGAACGGCCAGATCTCGCCGATCCGATTCCAGCGGTCCACCGGAAGTGCCAAGAAAGCGGCGCCGGCTGCGCCTAAAATTGAGGCCGGGAGTTTCCCGATCATTCGCTCGAGATTGGAGCCCCAGATGTAGCGGTCATAACCTCCCAGCAGTTCGTCTCCGCCATCGCCTGAAAGTGCGACGGTGACGGATTGGCGCGCAACTGCGCAGATTACGCTCGTCGGAATTTGTGAGGGATCGGCGAACGGCTCGTCATAGGTCCGGCATAGATTCGGGACGACCGCCCGCATCTGCTCCATTGAGACGCGGACCTCGTGATGTTCGGTGCCGAGATAATCTGCAACCGCCGCCGCATGACGGGCCTCATCGAATCCTCGCTCGTCAAACCCGACGGTGAAGGTCTTCACGGGCCGCCTCGACTGCGCCTGCATGACCGCGACCACTGTCGAAGAATCTATTCCTCCCGA
>DASRBG010000007.1:0-10337 GCA_035653735.1 Gemmataceae bacterium | reverse complement strand
CGCGGGTCATCCGCTCTTCAGAGCGTATCTAGCCGGACCCACAGTGCGCCGCCAAGCCTTTCACGATGTCGGTAGACATAGTGCCAGGCCGACAGGCGAGCCGGGATGAAGAGAGCGGCAAGCGCGGCCTCAGTAAGCCGCCGCAGGCCGCTTCGCGGCAGGCTGCGGATACGCGCGACAATGCCGTCGGGGTTCAGCTGTGCGCGCCTGATGTGGCTGTACGAGATGTCGTGCGCCAGGAACTCGCGCCAGCTCAGCGGCTCGAGTTCGGCCGACCGCACCACCAGGCCATTGCGCCGGCAGACCGCCTCGAAGGCCTGCGGCGTCCATCGCCCGATATGGTTGGGCGGAAGATCCGGCACCGACCGGTGGGTCTCCTGGTATTCAATTCGCGCGGCGTTGGGAACGGCGCAAAACGCGGAGCCGCCGCTCTTGAGCAGAGCGCGGATGCGACCGAACAACGCGTCCAGACCATCAAGATGCTCGACGATCTGGAACAGAAAAATGAAATCGAACGATCCGCGATCGGCATCCAGGGCCCTGTCGCGCACGTCTATCGAAAGGGCCCGGTATCCCCGACGTTCCAGCACCGGAATCGATTTGACGTTGTACTCGAGCGCGGTGACGTCCCCTGCGCGGACCAGGCTCGGGCAGATCAGATTGAGGAAGTGTCCGTTTCCGGCGCCCACCTCCAGGATTTTCGGCCGCTCCGCAGCAAGGCCTTCCAGCTCGGCGACCGTGCGTGCAAACTCCCATTTGGACCTGGGATAGACTCCTGCGGCTCCGGTGAAGTTGTAGAAGTCCGCATTGCCGGCGACAAACGGCCACGAAAATCCAAAGCCGCAATCCGCACAGCGCATCAAATGGCATGTGTGACCGCCCCACAAGGACGTCACGATTGAGAGGATGCGCTCGTGGCTTTCGGGGTCGGTGCGCTCCGGCGCGAAGCAATGCGCCGCTTCCTGGGCAGAGACTGTTCGCATCGACAGCGTCGCGCGCGATCTGCACGCCGGGCATTCTGCCGCGTCCGAATTGCGGGCGGTCGGCGTTGCATACCGCTCCGTCAGATCTTGTGCCGGCAAACAGGCCATCGTCTCAATCATATTGGAATTCCGACAATCGGCTCCCCGGAGGGGTCACGGTTCCAAACACAGGCCTTATTAACTTCGCCAGGGCTAGCGGCGGAAGCGGATAGTTTCTCCTTAGTTAACGTCCCCCATTAACCAACATCCGGCATCGCGCCTCATTTCTAACCTTTTCCTGCTATTCCGGCCCTACCCTGGGGCATGTCAGTCGCCGCATCATTCTCGACTGGCCGATCAAACACGAGCCGATGAGCGCCGCCGCAACACCTAACGACGTCATGGCCGTCGCGTCCCGTTGGGTCGTGTCCAGCGTCGCCGTGCAATTTGGCAAAGCGGTGCTGCTGTTCGGCTCGCAGATCGCGCTCGCCCGGCTGCTCAGTCCGACCGACTTTGGCGTTGTCGCCATGTGCGCGCCGATTTTCGGCGTATTTGCCCTGTTCAACGATCTCGGCCTTTCGCAAGCCGTCATACAGCGTCCAGATCTGACCGAGGACGACAGCAACAACGTGTTCTGGATCAACCTGGCGCTCGGCTGCGTCCTGGCGTTGATGCTCCTGTTGCTGGCCCCCGCGGTTGCGGGCTTCTACAATGACCACAGGGTCGCGGGGGTGCTGGCGACGCTCTCGGTGCTGATCATCGTCAACAGCCTGTCCTTTCAGCAAGTGGCGCTGATGCACCGGCGCATGGAGCCGCTGCCGATCCTGCTGATCGACATCGCGCCGGTCCTTGCCAACCTCATTGCCTCGATTTTTGCCGCGCTGCTGGACTACGGCTACTGGGCGATCGTCATCGGACAATTGGCGCATACGCTGACCGCAGGCGTACTGGCCTGGACCCTGTCGCCATTCCGCCCCGCCTGGCCGCGCACGCTGGGCCAAGCAATGCCCCTCATGAAATTCGGCGCGCACCTCACCGGGCTTTCGATCGCCTCGTTTGCGGCGACCAGTCTCAGCCCGCTGCTGATCGGTCGAATGTTCGGCGCGCTGGAGGTCGGCCTGTTCGACCGCGGCTACAAGCTCGTGAACATGTCTTTCATCCAGTTTCTCACCCCGCTGTCCCGAATTGCCGAGACATCGCTCGCCAGGCTGTCCTCCGACCCGAGCCGCTACCGAAAGGCGCATCTTCAGTTCTCGGAGGCGCTCATCCTCTTCCTGACGCCGGGCCTGATCTGCCTTGCCTTCATGTCCGATGATGCCGTCCAGGTCCTCTATGGCAAGCAGTGGATCGCCGCCTCGGCGATCGTAAGCTGGTTCGCGGTGGCGAGCCTGCTGGCGCCTGCCGGAGCCGCGGCGTCATGGTTGTTCGTCAGCCAGGGCCGCACGCGCGAAATGCTCCGATGCGGCCTGATCGGCCAGCTCCTGTCGGTGGTGTCGCTGGCGTTCGGCCTGCCATGGGGCCCGACTGGGGTTGCGATCTCGGCCGCGATCTTTTCGGTGCCGATCCAGGCCGTGATGATGTGGGGGGCAACGCGCGACGGACCGGTTTCACTGGCCCATTTTGCGGAGATGCTGCTTCCGATCGGCCTGTCCATCGTCGTGTCAGCGGCGCTCGTCTACGGTCTCTCGCTTCAGCTTCGCCCATTGTCGCTCCACCCGCTGCTCGTCCTGGGCTTCGGATTGCTGACCGCCTACGCGGGTGCAGCTCTGGCCTTATGTGCGACCCGGCCGGGCCGCAGGATCATCCATGATGCGAGACGAGCAGCGCAGATGCTCACGCAAAACAGAGTTGGGGCGTAGCTATTGACGCTCTGCCTCTCAGCCTTGCCTCACGCGCAGCAAGATGTGCTCGCGGCCGGCTTCACGGCGCGGATGAAGGCGCCCATGAACTTGCCGTCGACCTCCCTCGCCATCGCGTCCACGTCGATGCCCTTGCCGGTCAGAAATTCGCGCGCGTCCTCGACCCGGTAGATGCGCGTCGGCTCGATGCTGGCCTGCACGAATCCCGCAGCGCCGAGCTTGGACTTGTACTCGACCTCTTCCAATGCGCCGGCGATGCAGCCGACCCACAACAACATGTCGCGGCGCAACCGTTCGGGCACCGCGCCGCGGGTCACCACATCGGATACCGTAAATCGCCCGCCGGGCTTTAGGACTCGAAACCTCGCGGATCACCTGATCCTTGTCGGCATCGGCCGAAACCGTATTTCTAGGAGATTGGAAATATAGCTGCGATCAATGGGTCAGCCGACTCCGGCCTGGAAAAAGATTGACGGCGCGCCGATAACTCTGGAAATATGGAATCTGAAGAAGCCGTCCTGGCGCTAGCCGCCCTTTCGCAATCGACCCGTCTGGAGGCCTTCCGGACGTTGGTTAGGCATGAACCTGGCGGCCTTGCCGCCGGCGAGCTCGCGCGGCTCCTCGAGGTCCCGCCCAACACGCTTTCGGCGCATCTGTCCATCCTGACCCGTGCGCGGCTGGTGACGTCGGAGCGGCACAGCCGTTCGATCGTCTACCGCGCCAATCTGGGCGAGTTTCGTGACGTCGCAGTTTTCCTGTTGCGGGACTGCTGCGGAGGACGACCGGAGGTCTGCGCGACGGTCCTCGAAAGCCTGCAGCCCTGCTGTCCTCCGAAACGAAAGGAGCGGAGCCGTGCCTGATCATGTCTTCGACGTGCTGTTTCTCTGCACCGGTAATTCCGCGCGTTCCGTTCTCGCGGAGTCAATTCTGCGCAAGGACGGCGCCGGCCGCTTCCGCGCCTTCTCGGCAGGCAGCGCGCCGAAAGGCGCGGTCCACCCGCTGGCACTGCGTGTGCTGGAGCGAATGGACTACCCCACCGACGGGATGCGTTCGAAGAGCTGGATGGAGTTCGCCGCGCCCGATGCCCCGGTGATGGATTTCGTCTTCACTGTCGGCGACAACGCCGCCGGCAAGGCCTGCCCTGTCTGGCCGGGCCAGCCAATGACCGCGCATTGGGGGATTGAGGACCCAGCCGCCGCCGAAGGAACGGAGCTGGAGAAAGAGGCGGCATTCACGACGGCCTTCCGCTACCTGAAGAACCGCATCGACACCTTCATCAGCCTGCCGCTCAACAAGATCGACAAGCTCTCGCTCGGCACCCGGCTCCGCGAGATCGGCCGTAGCGAGGGCACGACACACCCGACACCGAAGGCGAGCTAATGGACAAGTTCGATCTTTCGCGGCGCCTCGCAGCGGAGGCGCTCGGCACCGCAATCCTGGTCGCAACGGTAGTCGGCTCCGGCATCATGGCGGAGACGCTGACCAAGGATGTCGCGCTCGCGCTCTTGTGCAACACATTGCCCACCGGCGCGATCCTGGTCGTGCTCATCACGGTGCTGGGCCCGATCTCGGGCGCGCACTTCAATCCGGCGGTCACGCTCGTGTTCACCGCAAAGCGGGAGCTCCCGGTGAACGACGCCGTGCTTTACGTCATCGCCCAGATCGCCGGTGGCGCCATCGGCACCATGGCCGCGCATGTGATGTTTGCACATCCCCTGATCGATTTTTCGCTGAAGGTCCGCACCGGCGGCGCGCAATGGTTCGCCGAAGCAGTCGCCGCCTTCGGTCTGGTCGCCACGATTCTCGCCGGCCTTCGCTTCCAGCGCGCGGCCGTGCCGTGGCTGGTCGGCCTCTACATCACGGCCGCCTATTGGTTCACGGCATCGACGTCGTTCGCCAACCCGGCGGTGGCGATTGCGCGCTCGCTGACCAATACATTTTCTGGCATTCGCCCGGTCGACCTTCCTGGATTCATTGTCGCCGAACTCTGCGGGGCAATCGCCGGCATGCTGCTGATGAACTGGCTGCTCGGGCGAACCGAGGTGCGCGGCCCCGTTGCCATCGCGGAGACACGACCATGAGCGTCACGATCTATCACAATCCGGATTGCGGCACCTCGCGCAATACGCTTGCCATGATCCGGCAGAGCGGCGTCGAACCCCTCGTCATTGAATACCTGAAGACGCCGCCGTCGCGCGAGACGCTCAAGGAGCTGGCAGCGGCCATGGGCCTCTCCGTCCGCGCTTTGCTGCGCGAGAAGGGCACACCGTACAAGCAGCTGGGCCTGGACGATCCGAAATGGACCGACGACGACCTGCTCGATTTCATGATGGCCCATCCGATCCTGATCAACCGTCCGATCGTGGTGACCCGGAAGGGCGTACGACTGTGCCGGCCATCGGAGGCGGTGATCGATCTTCTGGAGAATCCAGTCGGGCGGTTCGTGAAGGAGGATGGCGAGGTGGTCGAATGCCGCTAGTTTGAGCACCCTGGAAACTTGCAGGACCATCTCGGCCTGCCAACCCCCTTCGTCGTCCCAGCCCGGATCACTTCGACCAGACCCAAGCCCGGAAGTCGCCGAGACGCCACCTCCGGGTTCAGATTGATCGTGCGCTCGACCGCAACTGTGTCATGGCGACGCCGGAGATCGCAAGCAGCCCACCGACAACCAGTTTTGGGGTCATGCGGTCGCCAAGGAACAACACGCTCGACATCAGGGCGAACACCGGAAGCAGCAGACCGAAGGGCGCGACGCGGCCCATCGAGCAACGGGTGATCAGCCAGAACCAGAGACCGAACCCGACAATTCCTCCGATGAAAATCGTGTAGGCCAGCGCCAGCCAACCGCGTTCATCCGCTGCGACAAGGCTCGCCAGCTGCCCATGTTCAATCAGCAATGACATCAACAAGACCTGTGGCACCGTGAGCAGCGACGACCACCCCATCAACATCAGGGGATCAAAAGGGCCATAGCGCTTGGTCAAGACGTTGGATACCGCGAACGCGAAGGCTGCTCCGACCACGAGCAACAGCGGAAGCGCGTTTGCCGACAGGCCGGGGCCCGCGGCCAGCACGATCACACCGGCGAATGCGATCACGACGCCGGCGGACGTGGTGAGCGACGGCTTCTCCGCCAGCAGCGGCCAGGCCAACAGGACGGTGAAAGGCGGCGAGAGTTGATATGCGATCGCCGACATGCTTCCCGAGCCGAGCCCGAGGCCAACGTAGAAGAGTCCGAAGTTCAGTCCGCCCAGGAAAAAAGAAATCGTTGCGATAGGGCCGAGCTGTTGACGCGTGGGCCGCCTGACGAAAGGAACAAGCAAGAGCGCGATGGCCAGGAAGCGCAGCGCGAGGAAGAAGAGCGGCGGAAACTCCGTCACACCGACCTTGATGACCACGAACTGATAACCCCAGAGCAAGGGAACGGCCACGGCGCAAACGATCTGGACGGCAGACATGGCGCCGTTCTTTTCAAGACCATTCGGTCTAGATATAGGCGTGCGAGCAGCGGAAACGTCCATGGTTTTTTCACCTGATAAAGCGGTCGAGCAAAGCGTCAACAGTGGCTTGCGAAATGACCCGTCTCGGTGCCGTCTTGCCGACCACCCGCATGCCCTCGACGAAACAGACGATAATCCGGGCGGCACTCGAAGGCTCGACACCATCGGCCAACTTGCCCGCTGCCTTCGCACGGGACAGCGCCTCAGCCAGCCTCGCCTCCATGGCTTTGAAAAAGCCGGCGACGCGACGATCAACGTCGGCATCACGGCCAGCCAGTTCCATGGCTGTAGCGACCAGCAGGCATCCGCGCCGACCATTGGCGCCGCTGTTGCGGTCAACGTAGCCGGCCAGGTAGGCCCGCAAGCCGTCGACCGGCTCTCTATGGGGAGCAAACTCGACGTCCATGCGGGCAAGTGCATCTGCAATGTAGCGATCAAGCGCACGCAGGAAGAGCGAGTGCTTGTCGCCAAAAGCTGCGTACAGGCTCCCACGCGAGAGCTTCGTCGCCCGAAGAAGGTCCGGTAGCGCCGTGGCGTGATAGCCGCGCGACCAGAACACGCCCATCGCGCGTTCGACGGCGGCGTCGACGTCGAAACTTCGGGGGCGGCCACGGGACGGATGCACGGAAGCCTGGCGGTTCATTGCCAATATATAGACCAATCGGTCGTTAAATCGCAAGTGACTTGCTCAAGTGACCTGCTGATGGTCAAAAGTGACGATCCCGGGTCCGCAGACTCGGGGTTGCGCCCGACGTCCCGGCGGCTCAAGTGATTTGCCCGTCCAGGCACGCTGGCATGATCATGGCCGCGGCCGGCCACGGCCACATTGCTTCCCTCGCGTGCGCCCCAACCGGATTTAGGCCAGCAAAATCAATGCGCTTCGTCGGTCATGTCCCCGTTTGTGTCCCCATCCGCTGTTCGGCTTATGTCCCCTAACAAAGCTTCCCCAAATTTGCCGGCAGGCCGGGGAAAGACGACCAGCCACGAGCGCGGCCACCCAGCCATACACGATCCAGCCGTCCGCCATCGCCCAGTTGGACGTGACGCACCACGGGCCGCGCTATTGCGCCCGGTGACTCCAAATCCCGCGCGCCACGCCCTAACATAGGCCCCGGTCAAAGGGAGGACCTTGTCATGCGTACCACCCCATCCATCGTGCCCTATGGGGCCGACCAGGACACTTACCTCGTGCTGGACGACTTGGGCCGGCTCGGACGCTCCTGGCGCGAGACCAACGTAGAAAGCGCTGACCGGGAGACGCTGATCCGGGACCTTGTGGAAGGCCAGTACAGCAGGCCGATCCGGATCGTCGCCTTCAATGTCGCCGAGGGCTGGTCGCGCGACGTGACGGTCGATATCGCCGACGAGCTGCGTCGTCGCTATGCTGAGTTTGGCGAGGTGTCGGCCTCGGTGCTCCATTTTGTGGAGGCAGTCGGCCGGAACTGAAATTGATCGGTTTGCCGGCTGTCGCGCCACGCTGCTTCTCTCGCGCGAGATCGGCGTCGCGAATATGGAGCGGAATGTGTTGACGGCGCACAGGTTAATCTAATCAGCTCTTGAAAGGACAGCGAACCATTTCGGGCGGCCGGGCACTTGCGAGTCTGACCTAATCGGACATTGGCCCTGGCCCATGAGCAACGCGTCCTGTGCTTTGATATCTGGGACGGCCACTCCCATTGGGTCCCACAATCAGCTATAATGAGCTGATTTTTTGGTTGGGTCGCGCATCCATGACCGAAGATCAGCAGTCCAGATCGGGCCAAATATTGACCTTTGCCTCAGGCAAACCCGGCTTCCGAACCTTTGTCCTCGCTGGCTTCATTGCCGTCCTTGCGATCGTGGCCTTCATAACTGGCAACTCGCGGACAGTCGCACCGCCCGAGAACCCGGCCGGTCTGGTTCTCATGTTCATCTTCTTTGCGTCCCTCCTGTTCCTGACGATCACCCGCCAGTGGACCGCGGAGATTGATCTCAATACGCGAAGACTGAGGATATTCCGTGTATTTTTCGGTCGCTGGAGGCGGAATATCGTCGATTGCTCACTCGATGAATGCGCCGCGCTTGGACCGATCGTATACGATAACGACGGTCATCTTTCTTACGGCGTGTACGTGCGATTAAAGTCGGGTGCGCGACACGCGATTCCCTTGGGGAGTTTCACATTCATGGGGAGTTCCACATTCAGCGAAGCTGCGAGAGTCGCGTCGCAACTGTCGGCTGCAACCGGGATTCCAAGGCTCGATACCAGGACCTGATTCTCAACCTTCGCCGAGTCCGGAGGGTTACGCGTCCCATGAGCGCGGTGCCGGGCTTGTGAAGTTCACCGAAGCGGGCGCGGCGAGGTTTGCGTGATCCGCGAGCGACGGAATATGGCAGTTGGCTCGCTGAACAGACGCGCGTTGCGCCGCAGCACGTCGAGTTCCGTCTAAGTCTCAGAAATTGTTTTCCGAGCACGGCAGACGTTCACGGCTCCGCGCCCGCTCTCGGACGTTGATGTAAGCTATGACCATCTACAGGCTGCTAGAAAACACTACATTCGGGCCTGAAGAAATCGAGCGTCTGGTCCAGGCTTACGAACAGACCTTGCGGGCTCTGGGTCTCAAGGATCGCAGCGACCCCATCACGCAGCTTGTCGCCGAGAAGATCATTGCAGTTGGCCGGTTCGGGATCGAGGACCCGGCGGAGATTGCCAAGGTGGTCCTTAAGGAGCTGGGAAGCCAAGGCGGCTGATGGCCTTCTTATGTTCAGTTTTGAACAATTTGCCCTCCATTGCGTTAGGCCGCGGAGCAGCTTCCGTTTTGGGGTGCGCGGAGGGGGAAATTGCAACAGTTGCCGGTAATCCTTGTGGTCGAGGACGACGACCCCGTGCAGGAAATCGTCCATGATGCTTTGAAGGAGGCTGGTTTCGACGTGACGACGGTGGCTTCCGGCCGGGAAGCCGTAGCGATGGTCGAAAGTGGCGTGGTGAATTATTCGGCGCTCGTAACCGACGTCAATCTCAACGGCTCTATGAAGGGCTGGGAGATTGCGCGCCTTGTTCGGCAAATCGATCCTGCATTTCCAGTCGTCTACATGACCGGCGCTGCCGCCGACGGTTGGGCGTCGGACGGAGTGCCGAACAGCATTCTACTGAAAAAGCCGTTCGCTCCAGCACAATTGGTAACGGCCGTGTCCCAACTGCTCAATGCGGGCTCGTCGACTTCCGCGTAACCGCACCCTTGTCATGTGTGGAGGATGCGTAGGGTCAAGTCATGGCTTGGCCGCCGCACAAGCAAGGCTCGTCGAGCGGTGATCTCGGCCGTTGCACATCTTTCGCCTCCGGGAATCAGCCAGTTAAGCTCGTCAAGTTCTGCACGCAAAAATATTCCACTTGTATTTTTCTGAAAATCGGCAATCATGGCGACATCCCGCTTCGACACGAGGGGCGTATCGCGGACGTCACATACGCGAAGCGGGGATGCGGTGGACGCGGACGTGCCGAGGACGAACGGTGCGGTGCGCGGACGGCGGAATCGTGTGGTCCTGACGCCCCAAAGGCTGGCGCTCAAGTCCAGGTGAAGCTGACAGGCTTCGCGAAGGATGACGGTGGCAATCGGCAAGGTTCACCGGGGAGATCACGTATAAGCCGTAAAACCACTGCGCAGGGAAGGCCGGTGTGATCACCGCCTGTACCTGTGGACTCGCGCTCGCGCAGTTGTTTTCTGCGCGAGGGCCCCGGGTGCAGCGGCCACCCGGCCTTCCCTGCGCCCTCGTGCTTTCGAGGGACAAGATGCTTGGCACAACTCGGGCGGAATGCGTCGCGAGAATGAGGGCTTGTGTCTCAGGTCATTGCTGACGGCGCATGCTGTTGAAGTGAAGCAAAACGTCTCAACGCGGTCGTCCCGGCGAAGGCCGGGAGGTGGATTCACACTCGAAGTGCAACACGTTGGAAAAGACCTCGGCGGGGGTTCTGAAGTCAAGGCATTTGCGCGGCGTATTGTTGTAGGCGGCGATCATGCGACGGAAGCGTCTGGTTG
>DASRBG010000006.1:0-36159 GCA_035653735.1 Gemmataceae bacterium | reverse complement strand
GCGGCCCGTCTCTCTGCGGGAGGCTGGCCGCGACGCGGAGCGTCGCCAACGCGCGTTCCCACGCGGAGCGTGGGAACGAGAACCACCCAGAAGTAGCGCCCGCTCTACTTTCTCTTCCCTCTTCCCCCCATTTTCCAGTACTATTCCCACGGTTTCGTTGGGAATTGTGTCTTCCGGATGAGGTCGCGTTATGGAGTTACTGGCCCAGGCCGCCGAGGGGTTTCGCGGAATTGAAGCGGATGCTGCGTTGAAAGAACAGGCGCTCAAGTTCCTACGCCAATGGCTGACCGATCCCGAGTTCGCATCCTATCGGCCGCAGCTTCAATGGCTGATCGAGACGAAACAATGGCCGGGCCTGCTCGATCGCTTCTATCAAATTCTGCCCTTCGGCACCGGCGGGCGGCGCGGCGCCGTCGGCATCGGTCCCAATCGCATGAATGCCTGGACGCTGCGCGCGTCCGTTCAGGGACATTGTGAATACCTCAAGGAGAAATTTCCCGGCGTCGAGCCGCTGCGCGTCGTCCTGGCCTATGACGTCCGCCAGTTCGAGGACAAGCGCCGCCAATACAACCCCGCCTTGCCGAACCCCGTCTTGCACCTGTCCTCGCGCGATCTTGCGCGCGAGGCCGCCTGTGTCTACGTCGCCAACGGCATCCACGCCCACATTCTGCCGTCCGACAGCAAACATTACCTGGCCACTCCGGAATTGTCGTTTGCCATCCGCTTTCTCAAGGCGCACGGCGGATTGAATATCTCCGCCTCGCACAATCCGCCCGATGACAACGGCGGCAAATTCTACGACGAGCGTGGCGGCCAGCCGGTGCCGCCCGACGACCAAATCATGGCCGATCTCGTCGATCAGGTGACGGCCATCAAGGTGCTGCCGTGGATCGAGGCGCAGCGTTCCGGCCGGCTGCACTGGCTCGATGAGACGCCGCATCGCGCTTACATCGACCTGTGCCGCAAAACCAGTCTCGTGCCGCCGCCGAAGGGCGACGATCTCAAAATCGTCTTTACGCCGCTGCACGGCGTCGGCGCGTTGACCGCCATGAAAACGCTTGTTGAGCAGGGCTTCCGCGTCTTGACCGTCGCCGAGCAGATGACGCCGGATGGCCAGTTCCCCAATGTCACTAAGACGCCCAACCCAGAAGTCCACGAATCGATGGACCGCGCCGCCGCTCTGGCGCGCCAACACAAGGCCGATCTCGTCCTCGCCACTGATCCCGACGCCGACCGCCTGGGCGCCATGGTGCCGGACAAAAGCGGCGAATGGCACGTGGTCAACGGCAATCAGATGGCGGCGCTGTTGACGCACTTCAAGCTGAACAAGCTGACCCAGCAAGGCCGGCTGCCGCCCTCGCCGATCGTCATTCGCACCGAAGTGACCACCAGTCAGGTCACGCGCATCGCGCGCCATTTCAAGGCCCAGATCATCGACGATTTGCTGGTCGGATTCAAATACATTGCGGATGTCCTTTGGCAACTGGAGCAAAATGGGGCTTACGACGACGTGATGGGAACGCCGGAGGATTTTGTCCTGGCCGTGGAGGAAAGTCACGGCGTTCTGGTGACGCCGCACATTCGCGACAAGGACGCAGCGGGGGCGGCGCTGTTGATGGCGGAATTGGCCCTCGATCAGAAACGCCGCCAGAAGACGGTTGTGGACTATCTGGAGCGCCTGGCCTGCGAGTTCGGCTACTTCCGCAATGAAGGCGTCTCGGTGTTCATGCGCGGGCTGGAGGGCAAGCAACAGATGGCCCGTATGCTCGATCGCTTGCGATCGATGCCGCCGCGCACCATCGCCGGGTTGGAAGTGACGGACTTCGAGGATCTTCGCGATGAAAACGGCCGCTTTGGCCCGCTCAAGGGGGCGACCGATGCCGCCTCGCGCAACGTGCTGGTGTTCCGCTGCGGCGAAGGCGCCCGCGTCGTACTGCGGCCAAGCGGCACCGAACCGAAAGCGAAGATGTATCTGGAAACGAGTTCGCCGCCGCGTCCGGCTGGAATGTCGGATGATGCCTGGCAGCGTCAATGTCGAGAAGTGGACGAATTGATGAAGCAGATCGCCGAAGATTTCAAGCGCCAAGCGCTGCAATTGATTGGACTCGATCCGTCAGCGGCGGGATGAATACTTTTCCTGATTTCCTGGTTTTCCTGGTTCCCAAACTCTGTTTGGGAACCCCGTCCGCGAAACTCCGTTTCGCGCCTCCCTCCACAGCGTCGGCGAAGAGAAGCGAAGCGAAACAGAGTTTCGCGAAGTCGGTTCCCAAACAGAGTTTGGGAACCAGGAACGCTCAGAGCTTGGGAACCAGAAACCAGAACCAACGGAAGTTGGTGATGACGAATCCTTACTCCACCGTCAACTCCGCGAGATATTTCTCGAATTCCGCGTCTTGTTTCTTCTCCTTCTCCTGATTAACCTTGATCTCCTTTTGTAGACTCTCGATCTCCGTTTCTAATTTGTCGAGCTTTTCCAGGTAGCGTTTGTGCAAGCCGGTGCCGGCCGGCACTTTGTCGAGGCTGGTGCGCACGCGGTTCTGTTCCTGAGTCACATCGTTGAACTGCGAACGCAAGCGGCGCAGCTCCTTCTCCGTATCGCTTAGCCGTTGCTTATACTCGACTACCTTCCGCAACTCATCGCGCAGTTTCGGGCTGGCAGCGGTGCTGCGGACGAAGAGTTCGATAGCGGTCGAATTCATCTGGAGGAGCACCGTCTTGGTCTGGTAGGTCCGTTCCTGGACCACCTCACGCACCCGCCCCTTGCCGGAAGGCACTTTCCACTCGAAGCGATAGACATCACGCGTGCGCTCGGAGGGTTTCTCCGCGCCAACCAGTTTCCAATAGGCGTTGATCGGATGCTCGACAATCAAGGTGCGTTCCTGATCGGAACGATTCTGCATGAGATATTTCATCGTGCTGCGTTGGCGGTGCGTTTCCTCAAGAACGCCCTTTAGGATACGCAAGACGGTCAACCTCTCCGGTTCGCTCTTTGCTTCGCTCTTGATCTCGACGGCCTGATCGACGGCGAAGCTGAGCAAACGTTCCTCGTTGGCTTGCAGGTCCGGCATCCGGGCGTCGCCGGCATAGCTGCCGCCCTCGTAGACCGACACCGGGCCTTGCATCAGGTTATGCCCCGTGGTGTTTTTGATTTTCAGACCGCGCAAGGGATATTTGCTGTTCACCTTCTCATTGAAGATGCTGACACGCTGAGCGGTGACGTCCTGATTGACCAGCGGCAACAGGGCCGAGCGTTGGCGGGCCAGATTGATCTTGTGATCGATGAGGTAGCGTGCCTGATCGCCAATGGTCTCGGCCAGAGCAGAGACGTTCACGCCGCTGATCGGATCGAACTCGTTATTCGAGGCGACATCGCCGCCCGCTTTTTTCGCTTCCTCGCGGGCCTGGGCGCGCTCCTGGCGACGTTGCTGCAATTGTTCATAAGTCAAACGATTGAGTCCCTCTGCCTGATTGGCAATGTTGCCCATCTGATAGCGGTTGAGTCCTCCGCCTTGAAAGCCGAGTTGCTGTCCGCCGAAGCCGACGGCACCGCCGCCAACGCCCAGGTTGCCCTGCCCCTGGAAACCGCCTTGGCCGCGGCCACCGACACCGAGATTGTTAAACCCTCCGCCGCCCAGACCGGCGATGCCACCGATTCCGCCCAACCCTCCAAGACCACCCGGAATGGTATTATTATTTTGGAAATTCATCATCGGTCCCTGATATTCCGGTGGACGCAGCGAGGCGAAGCGCTCCGGCTCCACAACCGGACGCGGCACGAACAACGGTGGATACAGATCCATCTGGAACGAAATCGGCCGGCTCGATACCAGGGCCAGCCCCACACCCTTCCAGTCCTCGTCGGAGGTGTTCTCGATGATGCCCCAGCCCTGTAAAGCTGTTTTGCCGGCTTTGTCGATCACCAGGCGATAGCTGCTTTTCCACATCGGTGCTTCGACGACATAGCCGACCTTCACTGTCCGTTTCCCGTCGCCGTGGAATTGCACGGTGACGTTTTTTTTCTCGCTATTGTGGGCATTCGCGAGAACATCCAAGGCGTGGCGCAGCTCGCTGTCAAGCGCGGCGTTGAGGAAACGCACGCGCTGCACCGTGTGGAGCGGCACGCAGCGCATGCCCTCGGCACAGAGCAAATTGAGCATTTGCACTTCACGCGGTCCCGGCTCGATTTGCGCTTCCATGCCCATGATGGTGCCGGTCAATGTGCTGACCCCGCCGCCGTTGGCGTTTTGCAGGGTCGCTTCGATTTTCTCGCCGCGCGCCTGGTTGAGCAATTGGCCAAACGTCGGATTGCCGGTCAGATCGATGGCAAAGGTTTTGAGCGTCCGGTCGATGGGTTCCTGGCCATCGTAGCTGATGGCCGTTACTTTACCGTGGCCCAGGTCTTGGAGGACGAGACTTTTGAGCAGGTCGTTGACATCGCTGGCCGGGAATTGCAGGTCCACGCGGGCGTCGCCGTCAATGACGCCTTCACGTTGAAAATAGCCGACGCCGCTGTTGAAGAGGACAATCTGGCTGAGCGGCAAACTGTGGCCGGGCCGGCGTTCGCTTGCCGTTTGTCCATTATCCGGCGTCTGCGGCGCTCCCGAAGACGAGTGCCAGACGAACAGCGCGGAAACGGTGGCGGCCGCGACCAGAACCAGGAAGAGGTGATGGCGACGCATGGTTTCGCAATCTCCCAAAAGTGTGATTACTCCTCGTTCCCACGCTCCGCGTGGGAACGCACGCCCAGCCGCTCTGCGGCCCGTCTTTGTAGCGCAGGCTTCCAGCGTGCCCTACGAGGACGCGACGCGGAGCGTCGCCAGCGTGCGTTCCCACGCGGAGCGTGGGAACGAGAAGGAGCTTTCAGGAACGAACGATGCGAGTCGCCATCACTTGCGCGAAAAAAAAGCTTGCGGACAGCATGATTGCCAACCCGCAAGCGGTCAATGCTGAGTACGAACCCTCACCAATCGGCGCCGAGAACCTCGCCTCCGGACGGAGTCATCGCCGCCTTCCACGTGTTGTGCGTAACGCCGTTGGTCACGGACCGCACGCTGCCGTCGAGCAAGCCAACCTGGACGATGTCCCGATAGCTGCGCAGCGCCGATACGCCGCTGACACCGCCGCAGCTCACATCGGGCCGCTCGTCGTTGGGTAGCAACTTACCGTTGAACATGCCTTGCAAGAATCGGCCATCCATCCAGCTGGCGCAGCGATCGCCGGCGATGTTCTTGCCGTCCTTCCAATACTTGACGCCGGTGTCTGGCCCGGTGTTCTTGAGATCTTCCTTTTTCAAGAGCACGTACTGGCGGTGGACATCGACAGCCTGTTTTTTCCCGTCGCCCTTGAGCGTCTCGCCGATGGCAACGGTGTTGGAGGTGCCGTCGGTGATGGAGGCGGGATATTTCAACTTCGAGTTGAGGTAAAACACCAGGTCGTTGAAGAGATAATTGGTTGGACCCCATTCGTTTTTCACGGTCTGAATGGGATCTTGCGGACTCTCTAAAGTCTTGATCCGCGTCTTGCGCCATTGTGCATTGGCATCGTCGTCGATCGATTTCTTGAAATCGATCTGTTGATAGAGGTTCTGCTGCTCGAAGAACGGCAGCAGCTTGGCCGTCGCCGAGAAGTCGTTATCATCGACACCCGGCGGCAGCATGGCGTACGTGTCGGCGTAATTGATCGTGGCAAGGACGAGCTGCTTGAGATTGTTCTGCGACTGCGTCCGCGCCGCCGCCTCGCGGACTTTTTGCACGGCCGGCAGCAACAGGCCGATCAGGATGGCCAAAATGGCGATCACGATCAGCAGTTGAAAGAGCGTGAAAGCAGATCGTTTTTGTCTTCGCATGAGAGGACCTCCTAGAAATGGGTCATCGACTTGTCTTCTCTCTCACCAGTTCGAACCAAGCGAATCCGAGAGATCACCAATCATTGCCGAGGATCTCGCCGCCGGCCGGCGTCATCGCCGCCTTCCAGGTATTGTGCGTGACGCCCCCGGACGCCGCCCGCACGCTGCCGTCGAACATGGCGATCTGGTACATGTCCCGATAGTTGCGCAGCGCCGAGACGCCGCTGACGCCGCCGCAACTCACGTCGGGCCGTTCGTCGTTGGGACGCAGCTTGCCGTTGAACGTGCCTTGCAGAAATCGGCCATCCATCCAGCTGGCACAGCGATCGCCGGCGATGTTCTTGTTGTCTTTCCAATACTTGACACCGGTGTCCGGCCCGGTGTTCTTGAGATCTTCCTTTTTCAGCAGCACGTACTGACGGTGGACATCGACCGCTTTCCTTTTCCCGTCGCCTTTAAGCGTCTCGCCGATGGCGATGGTGTTGGAGGTGCCGTCGGGGATCGCGGCCGGGAATTTCTCCTTGGAGTTGAGGTAAAACACCAGGTCATTGAAGAGATAATTGGTTGTGCCCCATTCGTTTTTCACGGTCGGAATGGGATCTTGTGGACTCTCAAGTGTCTTGATCCGCAGCTTGCGCATCGCCGCATTGGCATCGTCGTCGATCGATTTCTTGAAATCGATCTGTTGGAAGACGTTCTGTTGCTCGATGAACGGCAACAATCTGGTCACGGCCGAGAAGTTGTTGTCATCAACGCCCGGCGGCAGCATCGCGTAGGTGTCCGCGTAATTGTGGATGGCGATCATCAACTGATGGAGATTGTTCTGCGACTGCGCCCGCGCCGCCGCCTCGCGGACTTTTTGCACGGCCGGCAGCAACAGGCCGATCAGGATGGCCAAAATGGCGATCACGATCAGCAGTTGAAAAAGCGTGAAAGCGGATCGTTTTTGCCTTCGCATGAGAGGACCTCCTGAAAAGAGCATCGTGGGCTTACCTTGTGTTTCTCACCAATCCGCGCCCATCGGTTGACCGTCGGCCGGATCGATGGCGTGTTCCCAGGTCGTCTTGGAAATCGAGTTCGGGAGGGTACGAACGCTGCCATCGCATACCCCGATGACAACGGAAGATGTGAGGCTGCGCAGAGCGGAAACGCCGCTGACGCCGCCGCAGCTCACGTCGGGCCGCTCATCGTTGGGCAAGAGTCGGCCGTTGAACGTGCCTTGCAAAAATCGGCCGTCCATCCAACTGGCGCAGCGGTCGCCGGCGATGTTCTTGTCGTCCTTCCAATATTTGGCGCCGGTGTTCGGTCCCGTGTTCTTGAGATCACCTTCTTTCAGAAGCACGTACTGCCGTTTGATATCGACGGCCTTGTTTTTGCCGTCGCCCTTGAGTGTCTCGCCGACGGCGATGGTGTTGCTCAGACCATCCGTGATCGTGGACAATTTCGTTTTCGAGTTGAGGAAGAACACTTTGTCGTTGAAGAGGTAGTTCGTCGCGCCCCATTCCGCTTTCACCGACCGAATGGGGTCGGAGTCACTGAGGAACGTTTTGATTACCTTCTTTCGCGCTTCAGCGTTGGCGTTATCGTCGATGGATTTCGTGAAATCGATCGTCTTGAACAAGTTATCTTGCTCGAGGAACGGCAGCAGTTTGCTGGTCGTCGAGAAATGTTGGTCATCGACGCCAGAGGGAAGAGAGGCGTAGACATCGTGATAGTTGTGCAGGCCAAGTATCAACTGTTTGAGATTGTTGAATGCCTTGGCGCGTTCGGCCGCGGCCCGCGCCTTGACGACTGCCGGCAACAACAGGCCAAGCAAGATCAACAAGATGGCCAGTACGATAAGCAGTTGAAAGAGAGTGAAAGCGGGACGTGTTCGCGAGGTCATGGTGATTTCCCTCCCGTGGGCCAACGTTGCGTGTAACAGGCATATAGTACACTATGCGAGCAGGGTGGCAAAAGCAAGGGGATTCGGAACGAGAGTCGGCAGCTGTCCGTAACCGCGCCGCCGCGCGGTCGGTCTGCTGAGACCCATCTCGCCAGGCTTGGAGATCCGGCCTGTCTCCGTGGAATGTGAAAAAGGTGAGAATTTGCGAACGCGGCCACAAGCTCTGTTAATCACCGTTTCTTCACGATCATTGGAACTTCATCTTTGCTTCACAAAACGCACACAAACGCTTGTTATCAACATTTAGCTTTTACGAAAGATTTATACTCTCTTTGAAGTATAAAACTGCACGCTGCTCATTGAGGGACACGGCACAGTGGTGATGCTCCCCGCGGTGATTGGCGTATCCGCGTAGACTTGCAAGCTGGTGTCGCAGTTGTTGCGCTGAACCAGCTTCGCCATGGGGAAGCTACCGGCAGGGTGTCATCCGAATGCACCCCTGTCGCACAGTCTGCCGTCGTCGCAGCGGTGTCTTTGGCCGTCGCCTATCTCGCTGGCGAAACGGCCCTCTAGCTGCTGGCGCCGAGTCGTAACCCGTTAGGGGCGAGTTCCCTCCCTGGCTGCCGGTGTACATCTACACCTACGTCGTCAGCCCCTACGACAACTGGCACGGCCAGGCCATGGCGACTGCCTTCCGGCGTTCGTCATGCTTTTGAACTTGTGTCGGTGACCCCTCAATGCACCTTGTTAGGAGAGACTGCGATGCGGCACTTTCCTCCACGAAGCCGGTCCCGCGGCTTCACGCTAATTGAGTTGTTGGTGGTGATCGCCATCATCGCCATATTGATCGGTCTACTTCTCCCCGCCGTGCAGAAAGTGCGCGAGGCTGCCGCTCGCAGCCAATGCTCGAATAACCTCAAGCAGATGGGCTTGGCGGTTCACAACTACGAATCGGCTTACGGCAAGCTGCCGACCTCAGGAGAAGGCTCGAACAGCGCGGTGAACGGCACGGCGTTCACGAATCAACTCGTGAACGGCGCCCCCCCGCCGCCCCCCACTCCCATGCATTCGCTGTTCACCTACCTCCTGCCGTTCATCGAGCAGAACAACATCTACGTCCAGATTGATCCGAATCAGTACTACAACGCCCCATCGGCCACGTACCCGAACCACGTCAACATGTTCAAGAATGTCATCAAGACGTACCTTTGTCCGTCCTATCCTTTCGAGACGCAAGACTCGTTGGGCTACGGCTATGTGCATTACGGCGCTACAGTGTACACGGACATCGTCGTCTATGCGGGAATGGGCGGCTCAACCATGCCGGTCGGCGAGCGCGACAAAGTCCATGCACGGCAGCGCGGCGTCCTGGACAACCTCCCACCCTCGCTCATTCAGATCACGGACGGGACCAGCAATACCTTTCTGATCACCGACGATAGTGCTCGTCGGGAGAATTACATCACCAATCCCTCGTACCTCGATCCGGCTACCGCGTTGGGTATTGCCGTCGATCAGGGGGCCGCGTTCCCCACGCGCCGCTTCTGGCGCTGGGGCGAACAGGACACGGGCTTCGGCGTTTCCGGCGACCCACTCCTGAATACGACCACGCCCTCCTTCGCCATTATCAACAACAACAACTCTAGTGCCTCTACCGACGGTCCGAACGGCTGCTGGAAGCTGATCAATAACTGTGGCCCCAACGACGAAATCTTTAGCTTCCACACCGGCGGCGCCCTGGCGGTGTTCGCCGACGGCCACGTGCAGTTCCTCCAGCAATCGATCTCCTCGGTGGTGGCCGCGAGTCTCACCTCCCGCAGCGGCGGTGAAGTGGTCGATGCCAGCAGTTTCTAGTCACGCGTTCGGAACAGTTTGCGGGCCGGGCGAGACCATTCGCCTGGCCCTTTGATTCCTTGGAGAGAAAGCCTCATGCTGCGACGCTCAATGCTATTACTGACCGGCCTGGTTCTTGGACCTGCCCTGACGATCGGGTGTCAGAAGGGGCCGCCGCCTGGCCCGAATCTTGCCACGCCTTACCCTGTCCAGGGCCAGATCAAGTTCCCCAATGGGACCCCGCTCCGGGGTGGAGTGGTCTACTTTACGCCCACGGAGATCAAGGCCGGGCGTAAGGTCCGCTATGAAGGCGCCTGCCTGGTGGATGCCCAGGGGAAGTATAAGATCGGTTTCAATGGCGACGGAGCCGGGGTGCCGGCCGGGGAGTACAAGGTGACGTTCACGCCCCGAGAGCTCGGGGAGTTGCCCAACAGCAATTCCGGGCAGATTCCCAAGAAATATCAGGAAAAATCGGAAACTCCCCTCATAGTGACGGTCGAGGAACAAGATAACACCTTCGACTTTGTCCTCAACTGATCGGCCCGCCTTCGCGCAGGAGCGAAAAGGGGACATCGTGCATTTCCCCTCGAACAATCTACGATGTCCCCTTTTTTCTTCCCGAAGCTATAGTACCGTCGCATCGATACGCCGCACTTCCATTTTCTCTCAAGATTCGTATTCTCGACTCGAATAAGAGATACGGGATTTCCGATTACCCCCCGCCCTCGCTTGAGTTGCCCATGCTGTTCACGCTCCAAGACATCACCAAGACCTACGGCCCCATCACCGCCCTGCGGCAGCTATCGGTAACCGTGCCGGCCGGCGCGGTCGGCCTGCTGGGACCCAACGGCGCGGGCAAAACCACGCTCATTCGCACACTGCTGGGTCTCATCACCATCGACGACGGCGGCGGGCAGGTTCTCGGCATGGACATCCGCAGCCAACGCCTTGACATCCGCCAGGCCGTCGGTTTCGCGCCGGAGGATGAGTGCCTCTTTCCCGGTGTGGCCGGCGTCGAGTTTGTCGCCTACGCCGGCGAGCTGTGTGGGATGAACGGCAAGGACGCCATGCAGCGCGCCCATGAGGTGCTCAACTACGTCGCTCTCGGCGAGGCGCGCTACCGTCGCGTCGAGTCGTACTCGACCGGCATGAAACAGCGTCTGAAGCTGGCGTCGGCCATCGTCCACGATCCGCGTCTGATTATCCTCGACGAGCCGACCAACGGCATGGACCCTGCCGGCCGGCAGGAGATTCTCGAACTGGCCCGCGATCTGTCGCATAACAAGGGGATGAGCCTGCTGTTTTCGAGCCATCTGCTGCCGGATGTCGAAGCCGTGTGCGATCACGTCCTCGTCCTGGGAGGCGGCCGGCTGCTGGCCCAGGGTGCCATACGCGAACTGAAACAAGCGCATGAACAGATGTTCGAGGTGCGCGTCAAGAATGACGCGGCGGAGTTCGGGCGGCGGCTGACGCAAGCCGGCTGCGGCGTTGAGCCGCACGATGATCTGTTGCGGGTCCGCTTGCCGCGCGAACAGTCGAGTGATTTGCTTTGGCAGCTGGCGGCGTCCTGCGGCGAACAAATACGCTATTTGCGGCCGCAACGCAGTACGCTGGAGGAAGTGTTCCTCAAGGCGGTGGAGACGACGGTTTCGTGATGCGGGCGTCCCGCCCGCTACGCGAGGTAATCATGCCCATTTTCGATCAGGGTTATCAGCATTGGAAGGGGCCGTTGTCGGGGCGTGTGTGGCGCTGGGTGACAATCGCCCGTTACGGCGTGCGCGTGCAGCGAAACAATCGGATTGTCCGCCTCCTCTTGTTGACGGCCTGGCTACCCGCCTTGGGATTAATCGGCGCGATGGTCGTCTGGGGCATGCTGGAACGGCAGAGCGAGAGCCTGTTGGCGATCTTCAGCAAATTTCTTCCGCCCGAAGTGCTGCAAGAACCGCAGGCACTCCGAGCAACCATGTGGACGCTGGCCTACTCGATCTTTTTCAAGGTCGAGATGTACTTCATCATGCTGTTGGTGGCGTTCGCCGGGCCGGGACTCATCAGCCAGGATCTACGCTTGAACGCCTTGCCCCTCTACCTCGCTCGGCCGTTGACTCGGCTCGATTACTTTCTCGGCAAACTCGGCGTCATCGGGGCGCTCGTGGCATCGGTCGCGGTCATCCCGGCGGCGGCCGCCTACCTCGTCGGCGTTTGCTTCTGTCTCGATCTGGATGTAATCAAGGACACCTATCCGATTCTGCTGGGAAGCGTGGCGTATGGGATCGTAATCACGCTCTCCGCCGGCACGCTGATTCTGGCGCTGTCCTCGCTGACGCGGCGGACGCTGTACGTGGGCATTACCTGGGCAGGTTTGTGGCTCATCAGCGCGGCGGTCGGGACGATCATGACCACGATCCACGGCGAATCGCTGCGCCAGGAAGTTTATCATGCGGAGAGCGATCGTTGGCTCGACGAGCACCCCCCACCGGTGGGTGCCAAAATCAAGCAATATGGCAACCACCGCCATCCGGTCTTCCAAAACAATCCGAAAACCTCTCGGTTGGAATTAGCCGGTCTTCAGCCTGCACAGCAAGCAGAGGGCGACCGCTGGGTTCAAGAGTGGTCCAGGGCGAACGGACAGGCGTGGCAGAAGTCGCGAACGGAAGAAGGTGCCGCGACCCGCGGAGACTGGCGGCCCATGTGTTCCTACACCGCCAACCTGCAACGCATTGCCGATCTGCTGCTGGATACCGAGGGCGCGTGGATCACGTTGGGCAAGGCAGTCGATCAGCCGCAGGCAGCGCTCAAGAAATCGTTCCGGGTGGTGATGCCTGCCAATGTCGTTCAGTCGCCGCCCGGCTCCGAGCGTCGTTTCGCCGATCAATTTGTGTTGCAATATCCGTGGTGGTGGTCGGCTGGCGTGCTGGCGGGTTTACTGGGGCTTTCCACATGGATCTTGACTCGTCGCGTGAAATCGCTGGACCGGCTGAAATGACGCCGATCATCGACTTCGAGGGCGTCTCGAAGTGGTACGGTAACGTCATCGGCCTGAACAAGCTGACGGTGCGCATCCCGGCCGGCGTGACCGGGCTGCTCGGTCCCAACGGCGCGGGCAAATCGACGCTGTTGCAACTAGCAACGGGGCAGCTGCGTCCCAGCCAGGGCAGGGTGCGCGTGCTCGGCCAGCCGGTTTGGAACAATGCCGCCCTGTTGCGACAGGTCGGCTTGTGTCCGGAGCAGGATGCCTTTTGGGAGTGGATGACCGGTTTCGATTTCGTCCGCACCTGCGCCCGCTTGACGGGCATGGGCCGACGGGCCGCGTCGGAAGCGGCCGAGCGCGCCTTGGCCACCGTCGGCATGACCGAGCACATGGGACGAGCAATTCGCGGCTACTCCAAGGGCATGCGGCAACGAACGAAGCTCGCGCAGGCGCTCGTTCACGAGCCGCGCGTGCTGTTCCTCGATGAACCGTTCACCGGCACCGACCCGCTGGGGCGCCACGAGATGATCGAGGTGATCCGGGCGCTCGGCGCGGCCGGGCGCAGCGTGCTCGTATCCAGCCATGTGCTCTACGAAGTGCAAGCGCTCACGCCGAACATCATTCTTCTGCACCGGGGCCGGCTCGTGGCCGAGGGACACGTTCGGCAAATCCGCGATCTGATCGACGCGCATCCGCACCGCATCGTCCTGGTCTGCGACAATCATCGCGCCCTGGCGGCGAAGGTGGTGGCCTGGGACGACGTGGAGGGCGTCAAAGTGATGTCCAGCGAGAGCGCCCTGTTAGTGGAAACCCGGCGGCCGGATGCTTTCTACGGCCGGCTGCCCATCCTGGCGACACGAGATGGTGTCCGCATCCGCGAGGTGTACTCCGAGGATGACAACCTGGAAGCCGTGTTCAAGTACCTGGTGAATAAATGACAACAGCGCCGACTTCCATCACACTCGGTCCCATCCGGGAAGCTCCGATCCGCCGCGGTTTCATGCTATCCGCTTTGGCGGCGCTATTCATTCTGACGCTGCGGCAGAACCTACGCGGCCGGCGTCTGTTGGTGTTGTCGCTGTTGTTTCTGTTGCCGGTCGTTCTGCCTGGCGTGATCAAATGGGCGCCCGATTCACCGCCGCCGGAAGCGTTGGAGTTCGCCTTTGTCTTCAACCTCATCCCACACCTGCTGGCACCGTTGACGGCCCTGCTTTACGCGGCCGGCGCCATTCAGGATGAGGTCGAGGACCAGACATTGACTTACCTGTTGCTGCGTCCGTTGCCGCGTTGGGCGCTGTACTGGACGCGGCTAGCGGCGGCATGGCTGACGACTTCCGTGCTGACGGGCCTGTTCACGACGCTTACCCTTGTCGTGGTTTACTGGAACACGCCGGAATTGTGGGGCGATGTGCTGCCGCGGCGGGCGGCCATTGTGGTGGGCCTTATGGCCTTGGCGCAGGTAGGCTATTGCTCCTTGTTCGGCATCTTCGGTTTGGGCACGCGCCGGGTGCTGTCGCTGTTCGGCGGACTTATCTACATCATCGTTTTCGAGGGGTTGCTGGCCAATTTCGACGCGGTAGTAAGGCGGCTATCGGTGGTGTATTATTTCCGCGTCTTGTCGCTTCACTGGTTGGTGCCGTCCGGAAGCACGAAATGGCCTACAGGCGATCCTGGTTCCGCAACGCGGATGCCGCCGTGGAGCGAGATATGGTCGATCGACCTCACGACCGCATTCAGCGCGGAGAGATGCTTGACGATATTATTGGCCGTCAGCGCGCTGTTCCTGCTCATCGGCGCCATGCGGATGAGGAGCCAGGAGTTCCGCATGAAAACGGCGGAGGGGAGTTAGATTGTGGGCACGTTTTCAACGAGCCCACACAAGGTTGTCACCTCAAAACTCCATCTCCCGCAGCGCCTTGATGCCGGCGCGGAGCGGAAACAGCACGCTGGCCGCGCCGACTCCCAACCCCAACACCAAGCCAACTCCGACAACAAAGGCCACGGAAATCGCCGATTGTTCTCCCATCTCGCTGACCATTACTTCCAGATGCCACGGCGCGGCCATTAGCCCCAGCACTACCAGCAAAAACAACAGCCCCGCCACCAGGTTCAACGTGCCGCCGAAACCGGCCGCGATCTTGGAAGGATCGCTTTCGCGGAAATTCGGCATGCACGCGCCCAGACCGACGCTCAAGCCGCTCAGCCCGGCCGCCAGCACGATCACCGTCGCCAGGTGCAGCAGCATCGGCAGCGCCGGCATCAACAACATCAAATCGCTAACCAGCACCAACGCCCCGGAGATCAGCAATCCGCCCGTCATCGAAAACGCGAACTTGCCCCATAGCAATTGTTCGCGCTCAAGCGGCAATAGCCCCAGAATCCAGAACTTGCGGCCTTCCAGACTCAGCATCGGAAAGACGAATCGTCCGGTGTACGTACACAAAAGCAGAGCCACGGCGCAGAGATTGAGGAAACTGATGCTGTTTTGATAAGGACCGGCCAGGTTCTCGACGAATCGGCGAATGTTGGCGAAGTAGAGCAACATCAGGCCGCTGAAGGCCAGAATCTGTCCCCATTGCTGCGGATCGCGGCGGAAGGTGCGAAAGTCCTTGATGAGCAGCAGGCGCGTACTGGGATGGACGAAGAACAGCGTGGCGGAAAGGAGTCGATCAATCCATACTTCGCGAATGTCCGCCATCCGTTTCGCCGCGCCCCAAAGGGGAGCGCGATCCGCGCTCCCCTTTGGGGCGCGGCGAAACAGATCGCTGCCCGTGGCCATGCGATTGTAGCCGCGCCGATAGAGCCGAACGGATGCCGCGGCCGCAACCAAATACAAAAAGAGTCCGTGACTCCATATAAGCGCCAGATAGTACAGCGAGACGCCCACCTCGCCGCGCACCACGCGGCGCAGGCCGATCGAGACCCAATGACTCGGCGCCAGCGGATTGCGTGTGAAATTGAAGTAGCTCAGTAGGCGCGTGACGGCCTCGCGCATCTCGTCGCGCCATAATTCGGCAGGCGAGGCCTGGACCATGCGATAGATCCACGCGCCCAGCCCCAGCGCCAGCACGGCTAGGCCGGCGATCAACACCTGTTTGCGCTGCCGCGGGATGTAATTGACGATCAAGAGCGCCGCCAGAGCGCCCAGCGATCCCGGCAGCAGCACGAAGCCGAGGAAGAACAGCGGCAACAGAACGTAGAAATACCACGGCGCGCCGCAGACCATCCCATAGGCGATGAGGATCGGCGTGCCCAAAAGCAGAAAAGCCCAACTGCTGAACCCGACCGCACCGTGAAATTTGTAGGCGAACACCTGATCGGCCGCGACCGGACGGGCCAGGAGGAAAGTCGTCTCTGCCGAGGCGAACAGGCTGCCATACAGGATCAAGCCGCTGGAAAAAACGAGCAGCACCGCCAGCGAGAGAAACAGCAGATCGAACAGAACGCCGACGATCTCGCCCGTCAGCGGCACGCCGACATCCGAGCGGAGAAACAGAAAACCGCCCCAACTAATCAAGAAGACGAAACACCACACGATGATACTGCACAGGAAGATGGTCAACGGCCGCATCATGGATTGTCCGACCATCACGCGCCACGAATTGCGCAGCAGCCGCCCACGCAGCTTGTGAAACAAGAGCGCTTGATTCACCGTCTCCACCGCCATCGCAACGACCCTCAGCGTAGTTATTGCTCGGGCGGCGAACGGCCGGCGTCAGCCGGCTGGTGGAGGTCCCCACCAGCCGGCTGACGCCGGCCGTTCGCCCTCCGTTCCCTTCTCCTGTCGCGTCAGCGTGAGGAATACTTCTTCGAGCGAGCCGTCCACGGCGGCCTGGTCGCGCAGCGCCTTGAGGGTGCCGCAAGCGACGAGCCGGCCGTGCTCGATGATGGCGATGCGATCGGCCAATTCCTCAACCACGTCCAGCGAATGCGAGGACAAAAACACCGTCGTCCCCAGATCGGCCTGGCGGCGCAACAGGTCCTTCAAGCGGCGGACGCTGTGTGGATCGAGACCGACCGTCGGCTCATCGACAATCAACACGCGCGGTTCGTGGACCAGGGCCGACGCGAACACGGTCCGCTGCCGCATGCCGTGCGAATAGCGCTCCGTCAAATCGTCGATGAATTCTTGCAACTCGAATAGCTCGATCACTTCGGCGATGCGCTGGACGGCCTTGGCGCGCGGCAGCCCGTACATGTCGGTGATGAACTGCAAAAACTCGCGGCCGGTCAGCTTCTCGTAGAGGAACGGTTGATCGGGAACGTAGCTGAGCAATTGGCGGGCGCGGTCGCCGTCGCGGCGCAGGTCGTACTCGCCGATGTAGACGGCGCCGGAGGTGGGAAAGAGCAGACCGCACATCATCTTGATGGTCGTGGTCTTGCCGGCGCCGTTGGGTCCGAGGAAGGCAAACAATTCGCCCGCCGCGATGTCCAGGCTCAGCTCGTGGACGGCCGTCTTGGTGCCATATTGCTTGGTGACGCGATCCAGTTTAATCATACATTCACCTCACCCGCCCGCGGCATCCGGCGAGCGGGGTCGCGTAAGCGCCCGGCGAGCGGGGTCGCGTAAGCGCCCCGAGTGCTTCTCCCGGCGAGCGGGGTCGCGTAAGCGCCCCGAGTGCTTCTCTCGGGGCGCTTACGCGACCCCGCTCGCCGGCGCTGTGGGTCTAGGGATGCCGCCTGCCGCCTTGGCGCACGAGGTCGCGTTTCATGATCCATCGTCCGTCCTCCAGGATGGCTTCCTGTTGCAGCACCCGTTCGCTGACCTCTTCGACCCAGGTGCGGCCCATTATCTCGTTCTCGTCATTGGTGTACTCGATCACCAGGCAGCTCGTCTCGTTGTCCTCCACTTTCAGCAGCTCCGGCTGGGGCAGGACGCGCGCCTGGAGCCAACGCACCCCGCCGGAGAACCCGGGCAGCGAGGCAAAAGCGTCGCGCAGCGGGTCCACCAGCGGCTGACGCCAGCTCTGCCCCAGGCTTAACCCGCGAATGTGATTGATGGGGTGCAGCGGCATCAATACGGAACCCGTGTGCGATACCGGCGTGGGAGGCAAGTCAAACCGCAAAGGGTTTTCTAGGGTCGCACTCTCGGCGCGGCAGTGCCCGAAGAATTGACCCTCGCGGACCTCGCCCCCAAGGTGCAGGAAAAACGGAACAGAGCTTTGGGGCTTCTCGGAGAACAGGCGGGCGAGCAGCAATTTCAAAGCCGAATCGAGCCGGCCAATGTCGAGCAGTACTCTCACCGTCGCTTCCAGCGAGTGCAATTCTCCGGCGCGATTGACGCGGTACGAGCTGCTCATGCCGTCGATCTTGAAGGCTTTCGCCACGTACATCGGTTGCAAATTCGAATTACTGGGGATACTAAGCTCGGCGTGCAGCGTGTATGTATCATCCTCGCGCTGATATTTCACCCAGGTCTTGGCACGGAAGATCGATTCCGTCTTGTCCCCTTGTTGACGCCGCACCGTCCAGTAGATCGTCATCGGCGTGGTGGAATTCTGCACTTCGTCCACATCATCGGGGCGAAGCGAAGGCGGCTCGCCGGGTTGCCAGTTCGGCCACAAATCGTGCCAGAACAACCAGCTCGTCGTCGCCATCCAGGAAAGTACGATGACCCAACGCAACCATCGTGAGGGCATGCCGGCTCCCATTTCGCTGCCGCCGCCAAAACATCTCGCTGCCTTCCATTGTCTCAGAGATGTGGAGTCCGACAAGAGGCAAGCCGGCCTGGAGCATGAGAACAAGGGCACGGTAGTTGTTACAATTCTCATGAGGACGAATTTCTCCGAACCTGGCCTGTGGCCGGCCTGTCCTCGGAGACATGAACGCGACGGTGGAAATAGTGGACGCTCACACACTTGAGCTTTTGGAATTCAACAAGATCCGTGAGTTGCTGGCCGGCTACGCCGCCTGTTCGCTCGGCAAGGAGCTGGCGCGCCAGCTCGAACCGAACATCGACGCCGAGCGCATCCGTGCCGAATTGGTGTTGGTTGGCGAAATGGTCGATGCCCTAGGGCAAGGATTGACGCCGCCCTTCGGTGGACTACACGATGTTCGCCTGATCGTCCGCCGCGCCGCCATCGGCGCCCAGCTCACCATCGAGCAACTGCTCGAAGTGGCCGAGACGATGGCCTGCACCGGCAACATCTATCGCTATCGCATGCGGCTGGGCGATCAACATCAACACCTCATCGACCTGATCGCGCCCGTCGAAGATTTGGGAGCGGCGGCCAAGACCATCGGCGGCTGCATCGACAGCCGCGGCCACGTTCTTGATATGGCCAGTCGCGAGCTGGCTCAAATCCGCCAGAAGCTCGGCGATGTCGAGGAGCGTGTGCAAAACCAAATCCGCCGTCTCCTCCGCGATCCGGAGCTGCGCAAAATCCTCCGCTATCCCAACGCCACCGTCAGCGGCGATCATTACGTCCTTCCGGTTGCGGTCAATCATCGCCACAAATTACAAGGCGTCGTCCATCGCACGAGCAGCACGGGTGAGACGCTGTTCATCGAGCCGGCCGGCATCGCCAGTCTCAGCGCCGAACGGGCCGTGCTCAAAGGCGAAGAGGACCGCGAGATCCGCCGCATCTTACGCCGCCTCAGCAGCGAAGTCGCACGGGTCGCCCGTCCCCTGACGTTTGCCATCGACACACTCGCCCGTCTCGACCTCATCACCTCCAAAGCCCGCTTCAGCCGCGATTTCAACATGTACGCCCCGGAGATCAACACACAGGGCCAGCTATGGCTGCGGCAGGCGCGGCATCCGCTGTTGCTGCATCTGTTTCGCGAAGAGGCGAGCGGGGTCGCGTCAGCCGGCTGGTCCAGTCCCGACCAGCCAGCTCGCGAAGGCGAACGGCCGGCGTCAGCCGGCTGGTCGGGGCTGGACCAGCCGGCTGACGCCGGCCGTTCGCCGCGCACCGTCGTCCCCATCGATATTCGCCTCGGATTCGGCTTCAACCTCCTCATCATCACCGGCCCGAACACCGGCGGCAAAACCGTCTGTCTCAAGACGGCGGGGCTGCTGGCGCTGATGGCTCAATCGGGCATGCACATCCCGGCCGGCGAAGGCAGCAATGTGCCGGTATTTCACCACATCCTCGCCGATATCGGCGATGAGCAGAGCCTGGAACAATCGCTGAGCACGTTTAGCTCGCACATGTCGCGCATCGGCTACATTCTCCGCGAAGCCGACGATTGCAGCCTCGTTTTGCTCGATGAGATGGGCGCGGGCACCGATCCGACGGAGGGAGCAGCGCTGGGGAGGGCCATCCTCGATGAATTGGACCGCATCGGCTGCCGGGCCATGGTGACAACGCACCTGGGCGATCTGAAAACGTACGCCTTTCACAACGACCGCGCCGAAAACGGCGCGGTTGAGTTTGACGTGGAAACGCTGCGGCCAACCTATCGACTGCACATCGGGCAGTTCGGCATGAGCAACGCATTGCGTATCGCGCGCCGGCTCAAGCTGCCGCGCGATTTGCTGCGCCGCGCCCATCGCTACCTGCGCCGCCGTCAACGCCGCGCTCCGGAAATGGTCCAGTTGCAGCGCCTGCGCGAAGAAGCCGAGAAAGCCCGCGAGGAGGCGCTGCGGGCGCAGCACGAGGCCGAACGCCAGCGCGAGGAGCTGCGGCAAAAAACCGATCAACTCGAACGCGAAAAAGAAGAAGCGGCCGCTCTCCGCGAGGCCCGGATGAAGCTTCAGCCCAACGACAAGGTGCGCGTCCCGCGCTTCGATCAGCCGGGACGCATCGTCCGCGTCGATTTCAAACGCAACATCGCCCTGGTCAGCGTCGGCATCGGTCAGTGGGAAGTGCCGCTCGAAGAAGTGTTCCCCGCTGAGTAATTTCAATACAAGACCGGAACGAGAGGAAAGGCGGCCTTCGCTTCCACTTCAGGCTCGGTTCGATGGCTATCGCTTCTCCTTCCCGCTTACACTCGGCTTGCTTTCCTTCTTTTCGATTCCTTTCTCGTGGGTAACGCGGACTCTCTCCCCGTCGCGCAGCTCCGGCAGGTCGCCGAGGATGACTTCCTCATCGCCGGTGAACTCCACCCACTTGTCCTTGACCTTCTTGCGAAACACTTCGACGTATTTGTCGTCGCGAATGCCCGTCTGCACCGGCGTGCGCATAGCCCTGCCGTCCTCGTGTAGATAGATGGTGTTCTGATTGCCAATCTCGATGACGGATTCTTTCGGCAAGGAGAGGACATTGCGGCGATCAATTTCGACCAGGCCGTATGCGTACATTCCCGGACGGATGCGGCCGTCCTTGTTGGGCAGGTCGATCTCGGCGCGTAGGGTACGGCTGCGGACGTTCAACGCCCATGAGGTTCGCGTCACGGTGGCCACGTGCTCCTCGTCGTTGAGTGATTGAATGCGGACGCGCGCCTTGGTACCGCGCTGGACGTAATTGGCTTCCATCTCCGGCACGTCCACGTAGATGCGGACCACATCGTTGCGGGCCACGACATAGATGGGCGTACCGCGCTGTTGGGCGGCGCTCTCGATGCCGCCGAGCGGAGCGGATTCATCGCCGTAGCGCGGCTCGACGTAATCGCCGGTGTTGGCGTTGCGGACAACGACGATGCCGTCGTAGGGAGCGTGCATTTCCGTGTAGCTGACCAGCGCGGCCAGGTGCTCCACGGCGGCCTTATCGACTTCGACCTTGGCGCGGGCAACCTCCACTTCCACCTTGGCCTTTTCGATATCGACCTGGTTGGAAAGCTCACGCGCCTGCGCCGCCGTGACCACGGCCTCCGCCGCGGCCCGCGAGGCGAGGTCCGCTTTCAACCGCTTTTTGGCTTCCTCAAGGATCTGCTTATCGACGACTTCCGTCACGCTGGAAAGCCGCTTGACCTCCGATTCCCAGCGATCGACGGAAGCCTGATACTTGCCGACTTCGGCGCGAGCTTGCGTTACGTCGGCAACAGCCACTTTCAGGTTTGCTTTCGCCACGTCCACCATTTGCTCGGCCATCCGCACGCGCCGTTCGGCCAGGACCACGTCGGCCTTTTTCTCCTTGTAGCGGGCGTGCAACTCCGGCACGTAGATCCGCACCATCAACTGTCCCTTCTTGAGCAGGTCGCCGATGTCCACCGTGTATTGCTCAATGTAGCCGGCGACTTTGGGATAGAGCGCGGTTTGCTCATATGCGAACACGTAGCCGGGCTGGCCGACTTCGCGGTGCAGGTCGCGCCGCTGGGGATTGACCAACTCGACGGGCGGCTCGACCTCGATCGGATTTTGCTCGGGAGCCGCCTTGTGGCATCCGGCCATCGCCGCGACGACCAGCAACATGGGCAGCAGGCAACGCGGAGTGAAGCAACGAGTATTTCCCATTACTCGGGCGTCAAGGATTCTTCTGTAGGACGGGCTTCCTAGCCCGTCCGGACGGCCTAGGAAGGCCGTCCTACGGGAAGTCCTTCCTCGCCGAAGTAAGGTGTGGACATATTTCATGACGGCTCTCTCCCTTGCTACGGAGTATTTTGTTGCTGGATGTGGTCGGGATGTTGACCCTGGCTTTGGCCGTTCTTTTGGGCTTGCCCGTCTTTGCCGCCCTCTTTTCCCGGATAGTTTTCCTCGCCGCCATCGAAATACAGGCTGTCGGGATCATCCGGATCAATCGACGGCTGGACGAATTTGACATCGCCCAGGTACACGAAAGGCAGACTACCCTTCAAGCGTAGGGACATGATGATGGAATAAATGGCCGGGAGAATCAGCAACGTGGCGAAGGTGGACAGGACCAGGCCGCCGATGACGGCCATCCCCAAAGGCGCTTCCATCTTGCTGCCGGACTCCAGGCCCAACGACATCGGCACCATGCCGATGGTCATGGCACAAGCGGTCATGAGGATGGGCCGCAGCCGTTCGCCGGCGCCCCGGATGGCCGAATCGTGAACCGGCGCGCCTTTCTTCCACTCCATCATCGTAAAGGTGATGAGCATGACCGAGTTCGACACCGAGACGCCGACGCTCATGATCGTACCCATGAACGATTCGATGTTGAGTGTGGTCCGGGTGAAGAAGAGGATCAGCACGACGCCGCTGAGCACGCCGGGCACCGCGCCGATGGAGATGAGGGCGAGGCGGAACGACTGGAAATACGCCCACAGCAGCACAATGATGACGCAGACGGAAGCGCAGAGTCCCAGGCCCAGCGCCTCGAACATTTCGTTCATGGGCTTGATTTGACCGCGCTGCTCGACCTGAACGCCCTTGGGCGGCTTGCCAGCCCTTTGAACGGCATCCTCGACCAGCTTCGCCGCCCTGCCGAGATCCGTACCCTGGACATTGGCGGTAATGCTCACGTAGCGCTGCATCTGCGTGCGGTCGAATTCGCCGGGCATGGTGCCCTTGCCGATCGTGGCCACATCGCGGACCATCAGATTGAGGGAAGGGCTGACTTTCTCCAGGGGAAGCGTTTCTACTTGGGAGGTCGAGGTCATCCGCGAGACAGGCGTCTGCACCTGCACCTGATAACTACGGCCCGATTTCTTCTCGATCCAGTAATTGCGATAAACCATGCGGCTGGACGATGTGGCCTCCAGCACGGATCGGCCCGCCAGCTCGGTGCTGACGCCGCTCAAATTGGCCTTTTGGCGATCGATGTTGACTTGAACCGTGGGATAATCCAGCGCCTGGTGGAACTGCACATCGCGCAAAAACTCGATCCCTTGCAGCGCCGCCATCACCTTTTCCTGAAAAGCGCGTGCTTCCTCGAGATGGGTGCTTGAGGCGACAACTTCGATGGGAGTAGGCGAGCCAAAGCTCATGACTTCGCTCACAATGTCGCCCGGCTCAAAGCCGAACTTGAGCTGACTGGCCCGTTCCTCGGCCTCCTGAGCGGTGTAACCTTCCTTGACCAGCACGCCGGTAAGCCAGGGCTTGAGTCGCTCCGGCAGCGCCTTGCGCAGCTTCTCCTGAAGATCGAAAACGCCGACGCCGCTGCCATCGCGCAGCATCACGCGCATTTGCCCATCATCGGGACCGCGCATGAAGAGGATCATGTTGTTCATAGCGTAGTTGGGCGCTTGCTGGCCGGCGAAGCCCATCGAGATTTCGATGTTGCCGGCGCCGGCTTCCTCTTGAATGGTGCGCAGGCACTCAATCCACGCCTCGCGGGTTAGCTCATACGTAGTGCCCGGCGGCATGCGGAAGCGCAACACGAACTGCCCCATATCGGTCACGGGGAACAGCTCGCGGCCCAGCGCCATGCCCACAAGCACCAGGATCAGCAGGCACACCGCCAGATATGCCGGCACAACGGCCCAGCGCCAGGCAACGGTGAAGCCGACGATGCGAACGAAGACGCGCTGAATTCTGCCGAAAAACCCCTTCTGCATCCACTCCTCACCCTCGGCGTCGTTCCCACGCTCCGCGTGGGAACGAGAGGCTGGTCGCTCCGCATCTCGTTCCCCCTCGTTCCCACGCTCCGCGTGGGAACGCACGTCCGGCCGCTCCGCGGCCCGTTCCGGAGCTGCGGGCGCACCCGGCTCGCCTTCCCCGGCGTCCTTCGGTTCTTTCGGCCCTTTCAAGATCCAGGTGGCCAACACCGGCACCAGCGTGCTGGACAGCAAATACGACGTAATCATCGAGAAACCGACCGCCAGCGCCAGCGGCACGAACAGCGAGTGCATCGGCTCCTTCATGATGAAGGCGGGAATAAACACCGACAGAATGCACAGCATGGCCAGCAAGCGCGGCACGGCGGTGATGTGATTGCCCAGGCGGACGGCGCGCGGAATGGTCCTCACGTGCTCCATCTGCGCATGGATGTTCTCAACCTCGACGGTGGCCTCATCGACCAACATGCCGATGGCCAGGGCCAGGCCGCCCAGCGTCATGATGTTGATGGTGTTGCCGGTACACCACAGGGCGAACAGCGAGCCAAGCAGAGCCAGCGGAATGTTGAAAACCACGACGAGGACGCTTCGCCAATCGCGAAGGAAAATCAGCACCATCAGGCCAGTCAGCCCGGCGCCGATGCCGCCCTCGGTAGCGAGGCTCTTGATCGATTCCACCACGGTCGGCGTCTGATCGAACTTGTATTGAATGTCCACGCCCTCCGGCAGCACGCTCTTGAAGCTTGGCATCGAATCGCGGATCTCACTGGCTACCGTCAGGGCCGAAGCGGTGTTTTTCTTGACGACGGGGATGAAGACCGAACGCTTGCCGTCCACCATCGCGTAGCCGTAGTTGATGTCGGTGGCGTCGGAGATGGTCGCGACATCGTGGATGTAGAGGTTGCGTTCCGCGCGCAGGGGGATTTCGCCGATTTTCTGAATGTTATCCACCATCGCGTTGGTGGGCACCATCGGCATTTGGTCCTTGAGATACAGGTTGCCCGACGGAATGATGACGTTGCCTTCCATGAGCGCCTTGGCCACATCCTCGGGCGTCAGGCTATAGGCGCGTAACCGGTCGGGATCGATGGTGATGACGATCGAGCGCACGTTGGCGCCGAAGGGCGCGGTGCCGACGGTTCCCGGCACTTCTTTCTGGATGAGCGGTCGAATGTTGTACTGGGCGAGGTCGGCCAGCTTGCCCAGGTCGGTCGATTTGCTGGTCAGCACCAGGTAGCCGATGGGCACGCTGCCGGGGTCCATGCGCATGATTTGCGGCGGCAGCACGCCCTTGGGCATAAAGGCCGCCGCTCGGTTGACCTGGGCGACGACCGCCGCCATCGCCTCGGCCATGTCCGTGCCGGGATAGAATGCCACCTTGATAAGAGCAATCTGCTGGATGTTCCGCGATTCCACGCTTTTGACGCCATCGACATACTGCAACTGCGTCTCGATCTGGTTGACCAGCAAGCCCTCGATCTGATCGGGACTCATGCCGTTGTAATTCTGGATAATGTAGATCTGTGGATTATTAAATTCGGGAAAGATATCGACGCGCATACGGACGATGGCAATTGCGCCGAGCACCAAAAGGGCCACGGCGAGCATCGCCATGGTGATCGGATGCCGCATTGCGAAGCGAATGGGATTCATGGCAACTTCTTTCGACGTAGCTTTCCGCGAACGACCCATCTAAGTTTCGCACAGGATCGCCAGAAGGCAACGAAAAATCAGAATATACCAAATCTGTGAGGGTTGAACAAACGGCCTGCCGGGGTAACAGTTCGCGGGCCGAGGGTGACAACCGTACAGCGAGATCGAAACCAGGGCCACGTCTCGTATCCGCTTTCGAATTGGTAGCCGGCGAGGCCAAACCAACCAGCGTCCGATGGCGAAGTGAATCGGGATGAACCCGCAACCACTGCGGCGGTACAAGTGCCGGCGGATACCTGGTCGATAAGACCCCCGCGCCCAACGCTTCTCCACTAAATGACCTCGGTGTGTCCGGCTGCAGCGCGCTGAGGACCTTGTTGTGAGCGCGCATGTCGATGTGACCACCGGGGGGACTGACGGAGCTGCGTTACGCGCTTCGGTGGGCTGAAACAACGCGCGAAAGGAGCCAGGGCTCAGCGCAGGCGCTCACTCAAGTTGTACGAAAACTCGCTGAATCCTGTCGAGGAGATCGCAAGCGTACCCGGGCCGCTTGCCGTCCCACCATTGGTTCGGCCAACCGCGGCCCTTGACTGTGCCGTCGGGGCGGTCACAATAGTTGGTAATGCGCTGACAAGTACCGTGCCTGTCGACTTGAGGTCAATGCATACTGACTTGGTGCCGGTGCATAGCGACCTGATGCCCGACCGTGTGACACTTTGTTCCGTGCTCGCCGGTTCAGGTATGATCGCAATGCTCCCGCTACCGAGGAGGAACGAGGAACTGACCATGCGATCCACGATAGTTGCCGTCCTGATTCTGGCGTGTGCATTCCCAGCGTCGGCCGCCGGCCGCGCAGACGGTGTCATCCGGATCACGGCGACCTACCCGGGGGCGGAAGCCCGGACCGTCGACGAGACGGTCATCGGCGCGCTGTTCTCTCAGCTGAGCGGTATCGAGGGGACGGCCCGGATCGAGTCCGAAGCGCGGAACGACGGCACTGGGACGGTCACGATTTATTTCTGGCCGGAGACGGACCTGAACCTCGCTCAAATGCAGGTTCAGGACCGGGTGAACCTCACTCTTCCGGCGATCCCCGCTCCCTGCCGAGAGCTCGGGATTCAGGTGCGGAAGCTCCCGGCCGGCCCGCCGGCGTTCTTGGTCGCCCTCACCAGCTCGGACAGCGACGTCGACGCGATGATCTTGGGGAACTACGCGATGGTCTTCTTTAAGCCCCAGTTCGCTCGCGTCCGTGGCGTGGCGGACGTCCGGATCGCCGGCGTCGGGGAGTACGCTGTCCGAGTGCGGCTGATGCCGGATAGGCTGAGAGCCTACAGGCTGATGGCCGGTGACGTGGTCGATGCACTGCGGCGACAGAACGCCGGGGTGGCCGGGGGAACGATCGGCGGCGGGGAGCGCCGGCACACCGTCACTGCGTCCGGTCGGCTGACCAAGGTCGAGGAGTTCTCCGCCGTGGTCCTGCGGACCAACCCGGACGGGGAAGTGCTGCGGGTGAGGGATGTCGCCGAAGTCGACCTCGGGTCCACGTTTGGCGGGTTCGCCCGCGTCAATGCGAAGCCGGCGGCGCTGATCGCCGTCACGGCATGGCCGGGGCGGGTGGACGCGGGCGAGTTCTACAAGGTCCCCGCCGTTGAGGACCTGCGCCCGGGCATGCGGCTCGACGTCGTCGCTGACCGGGCCGTCGACCGATTTCTGGAGGTCGAGATGCGACAGCCGGATTCGGCGTCGCTGGAGCGGACCGAGAAGGTGGTCAAGCGTACCACGGAGCTGATCCGCGGGCTGCCCGGGAAGCCGGATGTCGTGGCGCTTGCAGAGGACCGCACGCCGAACGCGGCCACGATCCTCGTCAAGCTTCCCGCGAAGGCCGGCCCGACGGTCGCAGACGTCCGAAAAGCGCTCGCCGCGATCCCGGATGCCGCGATCCGTGTCGGTGTCTCGCAGCCCGGGGAGGAGGCGTTCCCGGTCCGGTTCGCCCTGACCGCCGCTTCTTGGGACGAGAAAGAGGAGCCGCTTCGCGAGGCGGCGGACCGCGTCGTCGCGCAGTTGCTAAAAGAGCCGGGCGTGGCGTACCCCGCTGCGTTCCCTGGGCCGTCGGTGCCGCACTACGACGTCAACATCGACCGAAGTAAGTGCGCGAAGCTGGGAGTAGAGCTGGAAAGCGTCCTCACGACTCTTCGAGTGACCCTCGGCGGAGTAAACGCAACAGACTTCAGCAAGTATGGCCGGAGGTTCCGGGTGGCCGTCCAGGTTGACCCGCAGTTCACCCGTCAGATCGAGGACCTGACGCAGCTGTTTGTCCGCTCCTCGACCGGCGAGATGGTCCCGCTCGAAAAGCTAATCAAGATCCGGAAGGCCGTCGCGCCCTCCGCGGTGGTGCGGGTGAACGGGCGCCGGGCGGTCATCGTTACAGCCGCACCGGCGGACGGCAAGACGCCCGCCGAGGCAGCGGCGCTTTGTGTCAAGCTGGCCCAGAAGGTCCTGCCCAAGGGGTTCCATGTGAAAGACCTGACCGGCCCGCCGCGGTGACGGCAAGCCGCGCTGGTCATCCCCGCCCGGTCGGCGGGCCGGGCGCCGGAGTACACACTCGGGGTGGTAGCCCGAGGCGCGGGGGACCGTTCGGAGTTCAACCACTGGACCGGCTGCGGGGCCGGGATCGTCAGCTCCTCAGCTGCTCTGGGGTGTTTACCGTACAACTTGGGAGTGGGAAGGCTCGCCGCGCAGGCATCGTCGTTCGGGAAACGAGAGCAAGTTGCCATCCCGGGATTCGTGTCAACAGGCGATAGTGCCTGCTTGCGTGCTTTGGTCCCATCGCCTCCGCGCGCAACCGGAAGTGCCTAGCGCGCGGAGGCCCGACACGCCGAGGTGAATTCGCTTCGAAGCGTTTTCTGCTGAGGACCTCTCGATCGAAGAGCGCAAGTCCATCTGTGCAACCTGCTGGGGGTCCGCAACACCGCCGCGCATTCAGGGTTGTTTTTCGCCCACTAGAGGCCTGATCAACTCTGTTACTGCCGCACTCTGTTCTCAACTCAACGACCGTCACCCTCGGCCCGTGAACGCATACCCTGCCGGCAAGATGGCGAGCCAAGCACGGAAGCGGCGCTTGGGGCAGAATTTAGCGATTGCAAGGATCGAGCCTGCCCACGACTGGCCAATGGCAGGATACGGAGTATCCGTCTAGCGCGGTTGTTCCCGATGGAGAACAAAGGACGATTGTGCGGCTGGTGCGGAGACGCACACATGGCCGAATAGTTGACGAGCGGATCTTTGAGGTTGTTGTAATGACTCAAAGTTCGTGGCGTTGGGCGTTTGTTGTCGAGGCAGTCCTTTTGACCGGCCTGTTCGATGCCGTCCCCATGCTCGCTCAGGATGAGGGGAAGGCGACGGAGGCGGCCCCTCCGCCAAGGCCGCTGAGCGCGGGGCCGATTACATCGGTTCAGGGCGTGCCGATCCCGCCACATGGTTGCCCCGCGCCGGAGCAAGTCATTCAGGGGCCGATTGTCTCCGAGGGGCAGTCGCCGCCGCGCCTCGCACCCGGGCAGGTGCAGCCGGGCGATGTGCCGCTGGCGATCAATCTGCCGACGGCGCTGCGACTGGCCGACGCTCGGCCGCTGCTCATCGCCGCCGCCCAGGCCAGTCTTCAGCTCGCCGTGGCCCAATGGCAACGCGCGCGCGTCCTGTGGATACCGAACTTCAATGTTGGCGGCGCTTACCTGGGGCATACCGGAGGCGCCGCCGGCACTGCCGGACCCGAATACATCCTCGGACGTAATCAATTGATGATCGGCGCCGGCATCGCGGCCATTTATGAAATCACCGACGCCACGTTTGGGCCGCTGGTGCAACGGCAAATCGTCCGCGCCCGCCAGGCCGATTTGCAAACGGCCCGCAACGACGCCCTGCTCAACGTTGCCGAGGCGTACTTCAATGTTCAGCAGCAGCGCGGCCGGCTGGCGGGAATGCTCGACGCCCAAGCGAAGTCCCACCAACTCGTGGACGAAATCCGCAAGCTGGCCCCGGAACTGACCTCGCCCATCGAGGTCAACCGGGCGCAGACGGAATTGGCCGACCTCGAACGCGAAGTGGCCCTGAGGTATCAGGAATGGCGAGTGGTCAGCGCCGATCTGACGCGCGAATTGCGTCTCAATCCGATCACCGTCGTCGAGCCGCTGGAGCCGCCGGAACTGCAAGTGACGCTGATCTCGCCGAAGGAGCCGGTGGATGAACTCGTGGTCGTCGGCCTGACCAATCGGCCGGAGTTGGCCGCCAACCAAGCTCTCGTGCAGGCGACGCTGGTCCGGCTGCGCCAGGAGCGAATGCGGCCATTGATCCCCAGCCTCATCCTGGCCGGCAACCCCATTCCCGTGGCGCCGTTCGGCAATCTGATGTTCGGTGGTTTCTGGTCCGATTACAGCGGCATAAGCAATCCCGCGTCGTTCCGCTTCGATCCCAACGTGCAGCTCTTTTGGCAGCTGCAAAACTTCGGCCTCGGCAATCGCGCCCTGGTCCGCGAGCGCCAGGCCGACCGCGAGCGCGCGCTGGTTGAATTGTTTCGTGTGCAGGACCGCGTGGCCGCCGAGGTGGTTCAAGCCCATGCCCGCGTCCAGGCGGCGGTTATCCGCATCAACCGCGCGGAAATCGAGGTCCAGCAAGCGCTGGCCACGTTCACCGGCAACTTGAAGGCCATCCGCCAGACCACCGACTTCGGCGGCCGGCTGGTTCTCGTCAATCGCCCGCTGGAAGCGGTGGATTCCCTGCGCCAGGTGACGCGCGCTTATGAAAACTACTTTGTAAGCGTCGGCGATTACAACAAGGCGCAGTTCCAGCTGTATCGAGCGCTGGGTTATCCCGCCGGCATTTTGGCTTGCGAGCGCAACAATGGCGACATTCGCCCGGTGGACACTTCACGCCCGCCGCAGATGGCTCCGGTGAATCCGCCGCCGCCCTGCCAGCGCTGCGCACCCGAGAGCGCATCACCAAAATGAGCCGAAAAGGACGCCAAGATAAACATTGGCGTCCTTGGTGTCCTTGATGTCTTTGGTGTCCTTAGTGTCCTTTTGACGGTTCATAATTTGTTCTTGCCGCGATTCCGGTCTTCAGGGTAATATTACTGGTGGTGGATACCTACCCTCCAGCCCGAAGGGCAACCGAAGCGGAGGCATTGGTGCCTCTCTCCACCCCGTGCAATGTTGCACAATCCCGGAGAATAGCATGGTTCGTTGTCTGCTCGGCGTTTTCGTCATCGCCGCGGGTCTGGCCGCGCTGGCCTCAACTAATCGAAAGATCGTAACTCTCTCCAAGGAACCCGCTTCGAATGGCGGGTCTCGCCTACGTGAGGCAAAAGCCGTCGCCTTGTCCGGCGCCAGCCGGACGCTGCTTCGGCCCCTACCCGCCCTGGATCTTTCCTTCTCGCTCAATTAGGGCGTTGACCCAAATTGAGATCTCCGCGCTCGCCGTCCGCGCTGCCGCGTGCGGCGGGAGCAAAGCCATTCATTCAATACAAGCAAATTTTCCCATCACGCTTCCATTCGTAAGCTAGGATTGGTGAAGGAGCCGGCCTCGGGGGACGCTGGGGCCGGCGTGCGCGAGAGTTCGGTGAGAGGTTGTCATGCAAGATGCCGCCTGGATGAAGCTGCTGCGCCATATCCCGGCCAGCGATCAGTCCAAGCTCATGCTGGTAACAACTAGCGGAACGGAAATCACGATCCAGTGCATTTTGCGGATCGATCCGGAGTGCCTGGCTCTTCGCGGCCGGCTGTCCGGCAGCACCGACGCCGGCCGTGTCTTCTTCGTGCCCTATTCCCACATCGATTACTTTGGTTTCCAGCAGCCACTCAAAGAATCCGAGTTCCACGAATTATTCGGCAGTCTGGCGGCGCTGACCGCGGATTCGCTGCCGGAAGAAATGTCCGCGCCTCAGGCCGTTGCGCCGGAACCCGCACCGGTCAAAGCCAACCTCACGCCGACGCGCGGACCAACCGTCATCAAATCGGCCGTGCTGGAAAAATTCCGGGCACGCTCGGTCTCCAATCCAGGCACGCAAATGCGGCCGCCTCAGGGGGAATAGGCGCGGCAGTGGTCCGTTGCTATGCTGTCGAATATGGCAACGACCACACCCTCGCTTTCGTCTTCGCTGAAAAGTTCCCCTATCACCAGTATCCAACCGGGCGGCGGCTTCTGTTTCGCGCTCGAACGCGCTTGGGGCCGTTGCCGCCGTGCTTGGCTGCGCAGCATCCGTCCCGGCTACATCCGCCGCATGGCCCAGCGCCGCCAGGGCCATTGCCCCGATTGCTCCCACGATATTCTCGATCCTCGCGATCTAAAGCTCTATCGCAACGTCTGCGGCTATTCCTTCGGCCCCGAAGACGATCCATTCGCCCGGCCCGGCCCTTTGCCTCTCGCTCGTGCTGGATTGGCTGAATTGCTGTTTTTCAGCGCCGTCTTCTTCGTCCTCAGCGCGGCGGTCGTGCTGCTGGGCGTCCTTATCCACCCCTGGCTCCTGCTTCTGCTGGTGCTGACCCTGACGCCGTGGTTGTTCGTCGTCTCCTTCTTCCGCGATCCGGAGCGCGTCATTCCCGGCGACCCCGATGTGCTTGTCAGTCCCGCCGACGGCACGGTGACGCATGTCGGCGAGACGAGCGATCCAGACTTCCCGGGCGGCCGGGCTTTCACGATCAGCATTTTCCTGTCGGTGTTCAACGTCCACGTCAACCGTCAGCCGCGCAGCGGGCGCGTTGCGGCGCTGCATTACTATCCCGGCGAGTTCCTCGATGCCCGCACCGCCGGCTGCGCTGTCCGCAACGAGCAATTCTGGATCGACATTATCGACGCGCGCACCGGCGGCCTGGTGCGCGTCAAGCAAATCGCCGGTGCCATCGCCCGGCGGATCGTCTGTTGGCTGCGACCGGATGAGGAAGTGCGGGCCGGCGATCGACTGGGCATGATCAAGTTCGGCTCGCGCACCGAGGTGTCCGTCCCTGCGGAGTTGGTTCAGGAAGTGCTCGTCAAGGTCGGCGATACCGTCCACGGCGGCAGCACGATCTTGATGCGCCTGAGAAATAGCCTCTCTTCGTGATCCCTCGCGAATGACTGTCCTATGCGTCGGAGCGCTGGCGAGACGCCCGCGCTCTGACGCTCTGGATTTTTTGGCAAAAGTCACAGCGGATTACTCGTGACATGATGCGGCGCGGCCGCGCCGGGCTGGCCGTGCAGACGCAAATGTTCGTGGTAGCGCCGGTGATGGTGATACATCAGGCCGATGAACGTGATGCCGAGGCCGATCAGCATGGCCAGCACCGATAAAGTTAGGCACAGAATGAGTCCGTTGTCCATGTTATGAATCTTGATGCGCGATCCCTCGAAGTCGGGCGTCGTTTTCAGGCTTGGCGAAGAGGTTGACTCGCCCTCAGGCGCTTGCCAACGAAAATGCCCGGAGTACCGGGTGCCGATGCCTTCCGCCGTCATGCCCATCGCGATCAAGGCGGCGGCGGTGATGATCGCTCCAGAGAGTGCTCGCATGAATGCTTCCTCCGAATCAAGAGCGGGTTGGGCCGCCGCTCGTCGTGGATTAAAAACCAAATTGTCGGGCACAGCCGGCCATGATGAGCAGGATGCCCGCCAGGATCATGAGGAAACTACTACAACCGCAACCAGCCCACGGCCCATACTGTCCCTGTGGGCTGTAAAAGCCGCCGCTGCCGAACAACGGTCCACCGCCGCCCATGCTCATGACACATTCTCCGTGAAAGGAAGTTGATTCCGCCCGCGCCGCCCTCAACGCGGCGTCGCGATGCGATGTTGCTCGAATGCTTCCTTGGCCGCCTTCGCCTGTGGAATCCAGGTGCGCAGCTGTTCGATGCGACGCCGATCGCTGGGGTGGTTCGACAGGATCTCCGGCAGCTGGCCGCCGCGCGATAGCCGTTCCATGTGCTGCCAGAAAACCAGCGCCTCATCCGGGTTGTAGCCGGCGAAGGTCATCAAGAACAAACCAATATGATCGGCCTCGGATTCCTGCTGCCGATCGTAAGCCTGACGATACAGCCAGTTGACGCGCCCCGATTCTTCCGTGGTGATGCGTTCGTTGGCATGATGGGCGAGAGCGTGGGCGATCTCGTGGGCCAGCACGGTCGCCAACTGATCGTCGTTGTCCACGATCCGCATCAATCCGGTATAAACCACCACGCCTCCGCCCGGCAGACAGAACGCATTGACCTCTCTGCTGCGGATGACGTTGAACTGCCAGTCGAAACGATAGCCCTTCAGGTTTAGATTGATCTCGCGCCGCAACGGCTCGATCTGGACGGCTCCGACGATGCGTTTGCCGACGCGCCGCACATGCTCGACTATTTGGGCATCGGGAGGGAGCAACGCATCCTTCTGTCGCGCCTCGTCGAGGATCTTCCGATAAGCCTTTTGCCCCAGCTCGAGTTCCTGCTCGGGCGTCAGGCCGAGGATCTGGCGTCGATGTCCCGGTCCCGAACCGCCCTCTTGGCCCGGCGGAGCGCAGCCCTGACTGGTCAGGATCGCCGCGACTGCGAGGGCAAGCGTCGCCGCCGGTCGCCAAGCGAGGGGCCGGGAATCGGATCGATACGACGGTGCCGCCATCAGCGCATCTCCGCGAGGATTCGGCGTGGCCGTTGCTCCCTTCCGATGGGGTTACTTCTTGGCCGGCACCTTGATTTTCACGTCCACGGTGGTTGGGTTGCCCTTGGTGGGTTTGCCCGTAACGTGAATGGTATACTCGCCCTCTTTGGCCTTATCCGTGGCCTTGATGTGCAGCTCGGCCTTCTTGGGTTCGCTCGCTTTCCAGACCATCGGCTCAACGCTCGCACTCACGCCCCCATCGGCCGGCTCGACCTTCGTGTCGAAAGCGATGTCTTCCTTGAAGTTCTTATCCGGATCAACGGTGATGTCTTTCGTCACCGATTCGCCGTGCTTGACGGTGGTCTCCGGAGTGTTGGCGGGGCCTTTGAGTTTAAAGGTGCCGTTCCCCTCGCCTGGCGTACCGCCTGTCGTGCTTTGATTGCAGCCCGTGGCCAGAACGAGTCCGGCCAACATCAGACCCGTGTAGAGTACCTTCATACGCATCCTCTCTTTCCTGAAAAATAGTATCTCGGAAGTCTGTCAATTGTTCCAAATCAAAGGCAGCGAAGAGATTTTTCCTCTTTCCGCGATCTCTCATCCGCCGGCGAGACGAATAGCTGGGTTAAAGAGGGAAGCAACTGCCGTGCCGATGCACGGCCCACGAGAGGTGGTTCATTCGGGATGCGCGATGTAACTTTTTGCCCCTAGCCCGGAGCGCCAGCGACCGGCGCAAGAAGCCCGTTGCTGGCGCTCCGGGCTAGGGGTTTAGTCTATTCGTGCCTCGAAAGGGGTGGGCTAACGAATAAAACAAGAACCGAAACGAGATGGACCTTGGGTGAGGGGTGGGATAATAGCCACCTGTCAAGACGTTAATAAGTGGGTAGCCTGTTGCGCAGCAAGCAGCAGGACATTGCCTCCGGAACGTTGCTAGCTTGGGGCTATTTGCGATGCCGGATCTTGGCCCGCATGCGGCGTTTCTTGCGTCCCACTTTTCGGCGGCCGCTTCCTCTGCGTCGCGCAGCCATGTTCGACTCCTCCTTTAGGCCAGCAACCAGCGGGCCAGGTTGAAATAAAGCAGTATAGTGACGATGTCCGCGCCGGCCAAGGCGATCGGACCGGCCGCGACTCGCGGCTCCAGGCGGAACCAGTATAGCACAACCGGGAGGGCAATCCCCAGTACGGCAGCCACGGCAACTCCTCCCGTGATCCCCCCAAGGAGACACAGCGCTACCCTGACTTTTCTTAGCCAGAGAAGGGCCACCAGGGCCAGGACCGAGCTACTGGCGAGGCCAAGGAGAAGGCCGGTTGCGAACTCGCTGCGCAATTTCCCCAACAGCGAGGCCAAATTCGGCGGCGAGCCGTGCAACCATTGCAACGCCAAGCTGACGGATTGACTGCTGACGCTTTCGGCCAGATTCAACACGACCGGAATGAAGAACGCCAGGGCCACCACGGTTGTCAACTCCTTTTCATAGACACCGGAGAGGAAGGCGGCAAGGATGCCGGCCGCCAAGTTGCAGCTCAGCCAGGGAACGCGATGGCGAAAGGCGAGCCAGGGCGAGCGCTGGAGGGCCGTCGTCATCTTCACGCCCAACAGCTGGAACAGATCTTCGCCTCTACTGGCCTCGCCGAGCTGCCCCAATTCGTCGGTGTACAGCTCCATGTCCACCACGCCGAGGAGGCGCTTGTCCTTATCGACGACGGGCAACGCCAGCAGGCGGTGCTGGATGAAAAATTCGCAGGCGTTTTCGACGGTGGCCTCGGCCGGCAGGGTGACGACGCGCCGGACCATGAGATCGGCCAGCGGCTGCTCGCGCGGACTGAGCACCAGCCGCCGCGTGGGCACCACGCCTTGCAAGCGGCCCTGCTCATCAACAACGTAGAAATAGATGATCCGTCCCCTGGGCGGATGCCGGCGCAGCTCATCCAGCGCTTCACCGACGGTTTGACCCAGGGACACGCGGGTGAAGTCCTGGTGCATGTGCGCCGTCACGGGGTCGCGTAGGTTCGCTGCGGCGAGATTTGTGGCCATGA
>DASRBG010000005.1:0-38709 GCA_035653735.1 Gemmataceae bacterium | reverse complement strand
CAAAACATCGCTTGCCAGCCCGCAGCGCCAGCAAGGGCCGTCCTTGCTGGCGCTGCGGGCTGGCAGATGTTGGAGACGAAATCGAATAAATGACACCCCGTACGATCCTGTTGCTCGCCGCCTTGTTCTGCTTCGCTCCATCTGCCCGCGCGGACTGTCTCGACGCGCGCGCCGTAGCTGACCTCGTGGAGCGCACGCTAAAGCACTGGCACGTTCCCGGCATCGCCGTCGCCATTGTGCGCGGCGACGAGGTGATTTATCTTCAAGGCCACGGCGTTCGCTCGATTGAGAATGGCGCCAAGATAACGCCGGATACACTTTTTCCCATCGCCTCCTGCACCAAGGGGTTCACGACTACGGCAATGGCCCTGCTCGTGGATGAGGGCAAGATGAATTGGGACGATTCGCCGCGGAAATATGTTCCTTACTTTCATCTGTCCGATCCGCTCGTTGACCGCGAGGTCACGCTGCGCGATCTCGTGACGCATCGCACCGGGCTGCGCGATCATTTCTTTCTCTGGTATCGTTCGCCCTGGACGCAGGAAGAACGCATTCGCCGCTTCGCGCATTTGCCGCTCGATAAACCGTTTCGCACGACGTTTCAGTATCAGAGCACGATGTTCACCGTCGCCGGCCTCGCCGTGGCCAAGGCGTCCGGCATGCCCTGGGCCGATTTCGTGCAAAAGCGCTTGCTCGATCCGCTCGACATGAAGGCGACCCGTTTCACGACGACAGCGATCGCCGAAATCGCCGATAGAGCCAGCTCGCATTGTCTTGATGCCGAGAAAAAACCGCGGCTGATGGAACCGTATCTGATGAAAGATCCGGAGCCGGCCGGCTCGATTCAATCCAATGCCCACGACCTGAGCAAGTGGTTGCGTTTTCAGCTCAACAACAAGATGGTAAACGGCAAACCGCTCGTTTCCGATCGCAACCTGAATGAGATGCACACGCCGCAAATCGTCATTCCCTTGGATGATATCGATCGCATCCAGTTTCCCCAAACCAATCAGATGAGTTACGGCATGGGCTGGGTGATTCAGGACCATTTTGGACATCGTTTGTTGCAACATGCCGGGGCGATCGATGGTTTTCGTTGTCATTTCACGTTGGTGCCGGAGGCCCGGTTGGGTATCGTGCTTCTGTGCAACTTGCACCAGACACGCATGAACATCGCCCTGAGCAACAGCCTGTTGGATGTGTTGCTGGGGCTGCGGAAACGAGATTGGAACGCGATTGTCGAGGCGGCGGAGGACAAGGACAATGCGGAGGCGGAGCGAAAGGACCAGGAGAAACAGAGACACCGCCATCCCGACACCAAACCTTCGCGTGAACTGGCCGGCTACATCGGCACGTATCAGCATCCCGCCTACGGCACGGTGCGAATCGCGCTGGAGAATGGCCGGCTCATCTGGCAGTGGCACCAATGGAACGCAACGCTGGAGCACTACCACTACGACACATTCAGGCTGCCAATCGAGAAGATGGGCGAACCGTTGGTCGTCTTTACCCTTGATGCCAAGGGAGCGGTAGCACGAATGAAGGTACTGGGCCATCTGGATGTCGAGTTCACGCGGTCGCGTTGAATTGGGGGAGGAATCGCTTGAAGATCGTCGCTTTGAACGCTTATCAGGTCCGCATTCCCTTGCGTCGCCGCATCCGCCATGCCGCGCACACACGTACCGAGACGGATAACGTGCTCGTTCGCTGTGCGTTGGAGGATGGCAGTGTTGGGTTCGGCGAGGGCGTGCCGCGCGATTATGTCACCGGCGAGACCATCGATTCGGCGTTCGATCTACTGCGGCGCAGCGACCTCGCCGGTCAGCGCGAGGAATGCCGCGATTTCGAGCAGGCCGTCGCCCTGGCCGAACGGCTGCAACTCGCGTCGGTGCCCGGCGATGAGCGCGGCTGCGAGGGCAATGCGGCACGCTGCGCCATCGAACTGGCGATCCTTGATGCGTATGGGCAGTCCTTCAGGCGCTCTCTCTCCGATGTGGTCCGACTGCTGGCGCCGGAGATTTATCAACCGCAGCCGCGCGTCCGCTACAGCGGGGCCATCACCACGGCGCGCGGCATCAAGACATTGACGGCCGCCATTGTCTTTCGCATCTATCGCTTCCGGCAGGTCAAAATCAAAGTGGGCATGGAAGGCTACAACGATCGGCGCCGCCTCAGCGTGGTGCGCCGCTGGGGCGGACACAAAATCGACATTCGGCTCGATGCGAACGAGGCGTGGACGCCGGCCAATGTGGTCGAACGCATCCGTGCCCTGGAGTCATACGGCATCAGCGCCGTCGAGCAGCCGGTGCCGCACGCCGACGCCGCCGTCCTCCGCGATGTGCGCCGGCAGGTGCGGACGCCGATCATGCTTGATGAATCGCTGTGCAGCCGCTTCGATGCCGAGCGGGCCGTCGAAGGGCAGATTTGCGATCTGTTCAATCTTCGATTGTCGAAGTGCGGCGGATTCATTCCGTCGCTGCGTCTGGCGCAGTTTGCCAAGCAAAAAGGATTGGGCTGCCAGCTCGGATGTCAGGTCGGCGAAACGGCGGTGTTGTCGGCGGCCGGACGGCATTTCGCCTCCAGCGTGGCGGGATTACGCTATCTCGAAGGCTCCTACGATCGCCATCTGGTGCGCGAAGCACTGGCGACGGAGGATCTGACATTCGGCTGGGGCGGCTGGGCCAAGGCGCTGCCGGGTCCGGGACTTGGCATCGCGCTCGATCCGCAAGCGCTGCAACGAGTCACGATTCGGGAAGAGACATTGTTCTCCTGACGAGACATTTACGAAAGACAAATCCTCAATAGGGATCGCTCTTTTAGCCTCCGTGGTAACGATGCTGCGCCGTTCGTATAGTAACCAGAGCGATCATCCGCGGGCGCTCGCTGCACGGGGGATTCCGTGAGCAAGAAGCACAAACATCACCAAACCTCTACGTATTCGCCCGCTGATCTGCGGCCGCGCATCGACCGCGCACGCCAGGAAGGCCGCTTTCAGCAGGCGCTGGAGCTGACCAAGCAGCTGCATAAATATGAGCCGACGCCGGCCAATCTCGAATTGCTCAAAGAGGTCTACCTCGGCCGCGCTCGCCAATTACGCAATCAAGGGCAAACTCGCGATGCCCTCACGGTCCTTGAGGTGGCGTTGCGTTTGGATGGTGCGTCGCCGGCATGGATAGACCGATTGGCTCAGGAAATGGCCTTGTGCGGCGAAATTGGACGGACGTTGGCATTGCTCGATAACCTGCCTGATCCAGCCCGTGCCCAGCGCATCCTCGGTCTTGTTGCCGATGCGGCCATGCAGCAGGAAGCCGCCGGCCGTGCCGCTTTGCCGCCGGCTCTGCGCGATGATTTCGACCGCATCGTCCTCGCTTTTGGGCAAGTCGAATCGGGGCAAGACGAGGCGGCGCGAGAAACACTGCAAGGCATCAGTCTGCGCTCGTCGTTTCTCGAATGGAAACTGCTGTTGCGGGGCTTGCAGGCGTACTGGCAAAACGACGACATACGAGCCGTGGAGAACTGGCAACGGCTGACGCCCGATCGCTTGCCGGCCCGGTTGGCGGCCCCTTTTCGATACCGAATCGATGCCGCCTTTCGTGCCGCGCAGCCGCCGAACACGCAGGCGGCGCTGCAAAAACAGTTCGATCGTTTTCAAGGCTCGATGGTATTGTCGCAGCTGCGCAATCTGCAAGCGACACTGGCCCACAAAGGGAAGATGGCCCCGGCGCTGCGGCAGATTGAAATGTTGCTGCCGGCGTTGCGGCAGGAAATGCCGCAAATCGTGCCGCGTCTTGCCGCCTGTTTCTATTGGCACATCCTCGAAACCGGACCCGATGATGTGCTGCGCTATCAACGCGTCTTCGGCCGGCCGCCGGACGATCCAAATTTCCACCGCCTCCAAGCGCTCGGCTATGAGAAGGCCGGTGAGTTGCAATTGGCTCATCGGCATTGGCATCAATACGAGCGCGAGATTGCCGCGCATCCGGAAGGATGGCCGGGCGATCAGGCCGATCACGCCCGCGCCTTCATCTGGCAGCGCATGGGCCAAAACGCCGCCAGCATCCCCGAACCGCGCAAAACGCAAAAACGTCGTTCGTTCGATTTGTTCGACGGAGACGATCCGCTCGCCCCTCTCGATCCGCCGGCCGAGAAATGCTTTCAGAAAAGCCTGGAATTGGCTCCCGATCTGCTCGAAACCCACGAGGCGCTCGTCCACCATCACCTTGAAGCCAAGCGTGAGGGCAAGGCGGAAAAAGCAGCGCGGCAACTGCTTCAACAATTCCCCAACCATGTGCCGACATTGGAGCTGCTCAGCGATCTAAGGCGCAAGCACGGCGACTACGCGACGGCCCTGGAGTTGATGGAGCAAGCCTTGAAAGGCAACGCCCTGGATCGCCGGTTGCGACGCAAGGTAAGTGATGCACACCTACTCCTGGCACGCACGCATGTGGAGTCCGGCCGTTTCGACGAAGCTCGGCGGCAGTTTCAAGCGTCTCTGGATCTCAGCGGCGGATCAGACGGAAGCATGATCCTGGCCCACTGGGCCGCCTGCGAGTTCAAGGCCGGCGACAGCGCTCGCGCCGAGGAACTGATCCAACAAGCGCTGACCCGCACCGCCGCGCCGGTGGGGGTCTCCTATTTGCTCCTGACCGAAGTGCTGCGCCTCAAGCTCGATCGCTCGCTCAAGAAGCGTTTCGAGGAGGATCTCAAGGCCGGCCTGGCGGCACCAAATCCGGACGGCGCCATATTCCTCACACGCATCCTCGCCGGACTGCACACGGGGGGGATCAAGTACATCGGTCAAAAGGGCCATACCCAAAAAGCCTTGTCGTACATCTACAAGGCGCGCAACCTCGATTTCAGCGAGCCGCAGCTGGAGGAATTGTGTCGCAACTTGCTGGACATGGAAGCCTACCCGCAGGCGCGGCGCTTCGCCAACATTGGAGAGAGGGATTATCCGGAAAGTGCGGTCTTTCCTTATCTACACGCTATGGCCTGGATTCAGGAGAAGGGCCGTCGAGTGCCGACCTGGCAGGTAGTGCCCCTGCTCAAGCGGGCGCGGACGCTGGCGCAAGCGCAGCCGTCCAACGAACGCCGCGATCGCATGCTCGAAGACATCGACAAGCATTTGCACGAACTGAACCCCTTTGATCTCGATTTTCTTGGCCGGATGTTCGGCTTTGGTGAAGAGGAAGATGATTACGACACAGATGAGGACTGGTGAGGGCGCGGCTAATGGATGATCCGCACATCGTGCTCGGTCTAGCCGCGGACGCGGACGATGAGACGATCCGCCGTCGCTATTTGGAGTTGGTGCGGCAATTCACACCGGAGCATCATCCGGAAAAGTTCGCCGCTGTCCGCGCCGCCTACGAACGGCTGCGCGACCGGAATGCCCGTGTGCGCTATCGCTTGTTGGAGGCAGGCCGTAAGGAGACTATCGAGTCCATCGTGGAGGAGGTCGCATGCCGGAGTTCCCGCCGCCGGGTATCCCTCAAGACACTTCTAAGCGTGCTGCCCAAGCCTTGACGCCCGACGCCGTGGCCGCTGTTCTCGCCGATTTCCGCGCTTGGTTGACGGCCCTGACTGTCGAAGAAAAGACCGGCGAGACGCCGGTCCCACCTGGGGTCGGCGGGACCGGCGTCTCGCCGGTCGAGATCGATCTGCACACCTTGCTGGGGCAAATGGTAGCGGTGCGTCAGGAGGTAAACCTCCAAACGCGGGCCGTGCGTTCGCAGCAGGAGCAGAACTCCGAGACGCTGCGACAGTTGACGGCTGCCCTCGATGCGTTGCGACAAAGTCAAGCTCGCGGCGACGATTCCCGGTATCAGGCGATTGAGGAAGCGATTCGCCCTCTCTTGAAAACGCTTGTCGATTTGTATGATGCCTTGGCGCGGGCCGGCAGCGAAATGCAGCGCCTGAGCGAAACGGTTATGCCAAGTCTGGAACAACTCGCCGTTGCGCCGAGCAGCCAACCCGAACCCTCGCCTTCGTTTTGGGCACGGCTATTTCGCTCGTCCGCCGCGAATATTCAGCGACAGCAGCGCGATCGGCTGGCGCGCGACAGCGCCGAGCGCATCCGGCAGCTGCTCTCGTCCTTGGTTACGGGCTATACAATGAGCTTGCAACGCATCGAGAGGGCACTGCGGCAACACGGTCTGGAAGCGGTCCCCACTACAGGAGAACGGTTCGATCCCGAGCGCATGGAAGTGGTGGAAGCGGTCACAGGCAGCGGGCGTCCGTCCGGCGAAGTCATCGAGGAAGTCCGCCGCGGCTATCTGTGGAACGGCCGCGTCTTCCGCTACGCTCAGGTGCGTGTGGCCAAGGGATGAAGGCGAGCGGGGTCGCGTGAGCGCCCCGAGAGAAGCACTCGGGGCGCCCCGAGAGAAGCACTCGGGGCGCCCCAAGAGAAGCACTCGGGGCGCTAACGCGACCCCGCTCGCCAATTGAGGGAATGCAATCATGGATACTATCGTGGGCATCGACCTGGGCACCACCAACAGCGAGATCGCGCTGGTGCGCGACGGCCAACCCCTCGTTTTCGAAGAGAATGGCGATCCCATTTTGCCCTCCTTCGTCGGTCTGTCCGAGGACGGCCGACTGCTGGTCGGGAACGCGGCGAAAAACCAGTGGGTGTTGGCTCCGGAGCGCACCATCAAGTCCATCAAGCGCAAGATGGGGCAGGACGTGAAAGTGAAGCTTGGCGATCAGGAATTTCGGCCGCAGGAAATCTCAGCAATGATCTTGAAAGCGCTGCGCGATCGAGCGGCGGCTCAGCTAGGCACTCCTGTCAACAAGGCGGTCATCACGGTGCCGGCCTATTTCAACGATGCCCAGCGGCAGGCCACGCGCGAGGCGGGGGAGCTGGCCGGCCTGGAAGTGGTGCGCATCCTCAACGAACCGACCGCCGCCTCCCTGACGTACGATCCCAGCCAGCGCGACCTGCACCGCTTGCTTGTTTACGACCTCGGCGGCGGCACTTTCGATGTGTCCATCGTGCAGGCCCAGGAAGGCGTCGTCGAAGTGTTGGCCAGCCACGGCGACACGCAGCTGGGCGGCGATGACTTCGACGAACTGTTGCTCAACCTTGTTTGCGATCGCTTCCAGCAGGAACACAGCGTCGATTTGCGAGCCAATCTCGTGGCGCGCTCGCGCGTCCTCCGTGCTGTCGAGGCGGCCAAGCGCCATTTGTCGTATCACCCCTTCGCGCGTATAGAGGAGGAGTTCATCGCCGAAAAAGACGGCCAGGCGTTGCACCTGAACATGGAGCTGACCCGCGATGAATACGAGACGCTGATTCAGCCGTTGCTCGACCGCACCATGGATTGCGTGCAGCGGGCGCTGGACGATGCCAACTTGATCGCCTCCGCGATCGACAAGGTCGTGCTCGTCGGCGGCGCCACGCGGACGCCGCTTATCACGCAAATGCTGGAAGATCGGCTTGGACAGCCGGCGCATCAGGAGGTCAATCCGGACCTGTGCGTAGCGATGGGGGCGGCAGTCCAGGCAGCGATCATCGCTGGCGCCGAGGTTGGTTCGGTACTGGTGGACATCACGCCGCACTCGTTGGGCATCAAGTGCGTCGAAAGCCAGCACGGCTTCCCCTTCGAGTATCACTTTGCGCCGATCATTCATCGCAATACCCCATTGCCGGCCTCGCGCAGCGAATTGTTCTACACCTTCCACGACAATCAAACCGAGGTCGAGATCGACGTGTACCAGGGCGAAAGCGACGATGTCCGCCGCAATCATCGCGTCGGCCGTTTCATGGTGCAGGGATTATCGCGCGTGCCGTCCGGCAATCCAATCGTGGTGCAGCTCGATCTGAACCTCGATGGCATTTTGAAAGTATCGGCACGCGAGCGGGCCACAGGGCTGCAAAAGCAAGTGGTCATCGAGAACGCCCTGGCGCGTTTCGAGCGTGAGGAGCGCGAACAGGCCCGCGAGCGCCTCGAACAACTGTGGGCGCTCCCCGGCGGCACGGAAGAGTTCGAGGGCGAGGAGGAAGATGAAACCAACGGCCTGGCGCCCGAGGTGGAGGAAGACGAATTTCCCAGCCTGGTGCCAGGCCCGCGCGAGGGGCAACGCGAAGCCGTGCAGGCGCGGGCGCTCTTGGAGAAAGCCGAGCGCCTACTCGACCGCACGCAGCCGGAGGACCGCGCCGAGGTCGAGCGACTGATGACTAAAGTGCGGACGGCGTTAACGGATCGCCAATGGGATAAATTAACGGCGGCGTGCAACGAGTTGGCGGATACGCTGTTTTATTTAGAGGACATTTGAGGCCCATGCGCTGCCCGGTGTGCAAAGCCGAGAACCTACAAGGCCCGCAGTGCCGTCGCTGTAAGGCTGATTTGTCGCTGCTTTTCGCGCTGGAGGAAAAGCGGCGGCGGGTGCTGATCGAGGCGCGTCGCTGCATGCGGCACAGCGAATGGCAAGCGGCAGCAAAGTCCGCAGAGGCAGCAAATTGGCTGCGCGGCGATGAGGACTCACGGCAACTGGCTGCCGTAGCGCATCTGCTCGGACGAGATTTCGCCGCGGCGTGGCAATGCTATCAGAGTTGGCGTACCTTGAAGCAGATCGAAACGGGAAGCGCGTGATCGTTCCTGTTAGCTAGGTACGGTTGTGCTTCGGAGAAAGCTGTTATATCCTTGCCGAAAGTTCCTCAACGAAAAAGAGGGCGAGGGTTTCATCGATGCCCAAAGGATTTGTCACCCAAACAGCGTGCGTTCTGCTGAAGGAATTGATAACTCTCCAGCAACTCGAACAGGCGCTTGGCTCCTTCCAAGTGCAAGGCAGACGTCATGGCGCGGAGTCCTGGGCAATCGGAGGCCCAGCTGTTACGCTTGCCTTCCGCCCGGAGGTCAATGGGTATGTGGCGGTCGATCTCGTCGATCAAGTCTGGCCGGATCATATGGGCGATCCCAAAAAAGACCCTATAACCTTCGGTGCTTGGTCGATGGGGTTCTTTGGTCCCTTCGCCTTTCCTGGTGGGCTTGAAATGGCATCGCAACAGTGCTGGGCGTGGCAGGCAGGAAACTCTGTTGCTAGCCACCACAAGGGCTTCATTCGCATCCGCAGCAGTTACGTCTATGGGGCTGGCGAAGATGCTCCGGTGATGCCGAAAGATTACGCGGCCATCCCCGAGTTGGAATTTGTGACGAATGTTGCTCTAACTCTGCTCGGATTACCAGAAGCTCTCTGCTACTTCAATCCGAATGGCGAGGTGCTCCGAGACCGGAATGGACTCCGGGAGAGCTTGGAGTTTGCTCGTTCCGCGGATTTGTTGCCTCTCGACATTTGGTCCAACATTCGGCTGTTTAATATCGATTCTGACTGGCTCTTGATGGATACCGTGGGCAATCGCCAGCTTGACCTACCCGACATCGAAGCCTGCTTCTGTAGGGGCTACGCTTGTCGCGATGTCGATCGGTTCCTTCGAAATGTCACTTGGTACTTGCATCAAAAGGGCGAGATCATCGAAGATGGTGATACGATGGATGGACCTGGTGGGATCCGTTGGCAAGCGAAGAGTTATGAAAATGGCTTGGCCGCACCGCCACGAAGGGTGCTAGGCTGGTTGCCGATGGATGAGGCCGAAGTCCCTGAGAAACTGAGGAAGCGGTAGAGGGCGCTTAGGATGACAAACCAAGTCTTCTGCGAACTTCGCCACATAACGATTCGATTTGGCGTAGAGCCGCAACCACTTGTCTCTTTGTTGCATGCACGTCCAGGTATTGTTGGCTGCCGAACCGGAATCACATCCGTCCGCCGCCATCCACGATCAGCACTTGCCCCGTCACGTATGCTGACGCACCCGAGGCCAGGAACACGACCGCGCCGCCGAGGTCGTCCGGTTGGCCGTGACGGCCCAACGGAGTTTGTCCGATGATCCGCTCGTAAGCCGCCCGATCCTGAAACAGCGCCGCCGAGAAGCGCGTCTCGATCAACCCCGGCGCCACGGCGTTGACGCGGACTCCGCTCGGTCCCAACTCCTTTGCCAGCGCTCGCATGAGGCCAAGCACACCAGCTTTACTTACGCTGTATGCACCTAGCCCTGGTAGAGGATCGATGCCGGCAATCGACGCCATGAAGATGATGGAGCCGCGTTGATGGGCCGACATCCGCCGTGTCGCCGCCTGCGCCGTCAGGAGCGCGCCAGTCAAGTTCACGTCGAGAATCTTCCGCCAAGCGTCGAGGTCGATTTCCACGAGCGGGCCAAGGACCGGATTGGTCGCGGCGTTAATGACGACAATATCGGGGGCAAAAGATACCTGATCGAGCTGATTGAACAGCTGCGAAATGGCGGCGGGATCGCCCTGATGGCAAACGAAAGAGTGCACATCGACGCCGGCATTTTGAAGCTGGTCCGCGGCGGTGTTGAGATTGTCCGCCTTGCGGCCTGTGATAGCGATGGCGGCACCGCGCTGGGCCAGCGCTTTGGCAACGGCCAGGCCGATGCCGCGGCTGGCGCCGGTGATCAAAGCGTGACGGCCCGTCAAGTCGAACGGATCGCGAGTCGGAGACATGGCTTTCCCTCTCCATTAACCACAAATAAACACAGAAAGAACAACTTGGACCAAGTGGTCCGAATTATCGACTAATCGTTGTTTTATTCCGCGCACAGTTGGGGCAATCGCGCAGGCAGAAAGTTGTCTGGACAACTATTGTTCGACCATCTAATAATGAAAAGTATGAACACCATTCAGCCACGTCCCGCGCGAGCGCGGCGCCGCTTCGATTCACTCGAGCAGGAAGCCTTCCTCGGCCTGTGGCGCACCTATGACCGGCTTCGTGCATTGGAGGACGAGTTATTTGGCCGCTATGATTTGACGCCGCAGCAATACAACGCACTCCGGCTGTTGCGCAGCGAGCATCCTGGGATGCTGCGTACCCTCGATCTTGCTGCCCGGCTTGTTTCGCGCGCTCCGGACATCACGCGGCTCCTAGACAAGCTAGAGCAACGCGGCCTTATCGAACGCGACCGGCCGGCCAACAATCGCCGCATCGTCCGTGTCGGCATCACGGCGGCGGGAATCGCCCTGCTGAATGAATTGAGCCAGCCTCTTCGCGCCTGCCATGCTCAGCAACTTGGGCATCTAAGTCGAAAAGAACTCGAAGATTTGATTTCGCTGCTCCGTGCCGCACGCTTGCCGCACGAAAGTTCCTCCAGCAACTGGCGGTAATCCGAACAAACTCTCGTTTTCCCAACGCAAGGAGTTTTCCCTCATGAGTACAAGCATCGGCGAGTCGGCGTACGTTGTCGTCATCGGCGGCGGGCCAGCGGGCAGTACGGTTTCCACGCTTTTGGCCCAGCTCGGCATCAAGGTCAAGCTGTTCGAGCGCGACCGCTTTCCGCGTTTCCACATCGGCGAATCGCTGATTCCGGAAACCTACTGGGTGTTCGAGCGCCTCAAGATGCTCGACAAAATGAAGGCCAGTCCCTTCGTAAAGAAATACAGTGTTCAGTTCGTCAATGCCCAGGGCAAGGAGTCGGCTCCCTTCTATTTCCACGACAATAAACCGCATGAATGCTCACAAACCTGGCAGGTCATCCGCAGCCAGTTCGACACGATGATGCTCGATAATGCCCGCGAACACGGAGTCGAAGTACACCAGCCGGCTCGCGTGTTGGACGTGCTGTTCGACGCCGGCCGCGCCGTCGGTGTGCGCGTTCAGGCGGAGGATGGCTCCGTTCACGAAGTGCGGGCGAAGGTGGTCGTTGATGCCAGCGGCCAGAGCACGATGCTGCAAAATCGTTTCAAGCTGCGCGTGTGGGATCCGGTGTTAAACAAAGGGGCCATCTGGACCTACTGGGAGGGCGCCTACCGCGACACCGGACGCGATGAAGGCGCCACCGTCGTCATCCAGACTACCAACAAAATGGGATGGTGGTGGTACATTCCGCAGCACGATAACACGATCAGTGTGGGTGTCGTTGCGCCGTTCGATTATTTGTTCAAAGGCCGCGGCAGCCACGAAGAGACGTACAACGAGGAAGTTGCGGCATGTCCGGCCGTGCAGAAGCGCATCGCCGGAGCGACGCGCGCGACGGGCTATTTCGCCACAAAAGACTATTCCTATCGTTCAAAGCAGGTAGCGGGCGATGGCTGGGTGCTGATCGGCGATGCCTTCGGCTTCCTCGATCCCTTGTATTCTTCCGGCGTGCTGTTGGCGCTCAAATCGGGCGAGTTGGCCGCGGATGCCATCGCAGAAGGATTGGCGAAGGGCGACGTGTCGGCTGCCCAATTGGGTCGCTGGGGGGAAGTGTTCAACAAGGGCGTCGATCGCATGCGTCGCTTGGTCTGCGAGTATTACGACGGTTTCAGCTTCGGCAAGTTTGTCAAGAATTACCCGCACCTGCGCGGCAAGATTACCGATCTATTGATCGGCGATCTGTTCACGGACCGAGTCGATGAAGTGTGGGGACCGATGGAATCGCTGTATCCGCCGGAAAAGAAGACGATTCCCACCTGGGAGCAAGGCGTGCTCTCCGAGACTCCAGATAAGGTAAATGAGCTGTTCCTTCCGTCCGGGGATCTCCGTTGAACCGATTGGCCGACGCTGCGGGCGCGGGATCATGCTAGCGCTAATTCCGCGGACATTATCAGCGCCGAGCCGAGATAGCACAGGAAAGCGGAATGGAGAAGTCGGCCGATCATCTCCGGCAGGAACGGCCGCGACTCCGCAGTGCGGCCTAGCCAACCCGCCACGCATGCCCAGCCGACGCAGAAACATCCCCCAAGGAAGATCGCCGCCGCTACTACGCTCGCCGGCGCCTTGGTCACGAGATCGTAGGGACAGTGGTGATAAGGCATATGCAATAGACGCGGCGCGGCGGCATCGACCAGGAACACCGTGCTGACAGCAAGCGAGAACGCCGCGCCAGCGAGCAATGGACCCAGACACGCGAGCGGTAGGCGCCGCCGGCACAGCCGTTCGCAGCCCCAGAGTGCCGCAAGCATGCCGAGTTGGACCGTGTAGTAAGAGCCGTACAGCCAAGGCTCTGCTACCTGTCCCGCCAGTCCGCGCGGCAGGAAGCGCGACGCATCTTCTTCGCTATCGAACACGCCGGTGCAGCATCCCGCGGACAGGAACACCTCTTTCTTTGGGATGCGCAGGTAGGTGACTTCCGCAGCCGCGTCGGCCACAGCCAGCGCCCCAGCCGCCACGAGCAGCACCAGCACCCGGCCGGTCAAAGGTGCGGTGTGTGTGCGCCGATTTACCAGGTACAGAACGAACCAAGCCCCGCTCAGAAACACCAACCCAGGCTTCAACACTTGCAGCGCCGTCACCAGGGGAGGTAGAAAACGGCTGATGCCAATGCTGCCCGTGCCGATCCGCGTCACGCCGTAGATGCACATCACGCCGGGCCACTCCGGCACATAGCTTTGTAACAACAAGTAGAAGATCGGCCACGCGGCCACGTTCAAGACAAGCAAGAGTCCGGCCAGCAGCAAGAGGAGATAACTGCGGTCTTCCAGGCTCTTCCGTTCCTCGCCCCCGTGGACGCGATGCCTCCACATTTGCCACGCCGATAGCCCCAGCAAGACGACAAACAGACCGAGACCGAGGCGAAGAAGGCTGACGAAGCCATCCAGCACGGCGTAAGCGTTGAGGATCATGCTTGGACGCCTCCCACCAACGATTTTACAGGTGTCGAATTTCAGTGTATCAAGATGGGAGCGTTCGGATACAGCGAACCTAGACACGTAATCAAGGCGAGCGGGGTTGCGTAAGCGCCCCGAGACACGTCCTCGGGGCGCTTACGCAACCCCGCTCGCCGGCGCGGACGGCCGGCGCACTATTAGTGCCCCGAGAGAAGTCCTCGGAGCGCTTACGCAACCCCGCTCGCCGGCGCGGACGGCCGGCGCACTATTTCAGCCGCCCTCCTCGTAGTTCGTACACCCGCGTTGCCAAGCCGATCGCGGCGGGATCATGTGTAGAGAGTACGACCGTCCGCCCCTCCGCATGCAAATCTCGGAAGGTGGCCAACAATGTACGCGAGGCCTCCGCATCAAGGTTTGAGGTTGGCTCATCCGCCAGAATCACTTCCGGTTCGCCGGCCAAGGCGCGGGCAATGGCGACACGCTGTTGCTCTCCGCCGCTTAGTCTGCGGGCGCGCACGGTCAGCTTGTCCTCCATGCCGAGTCGGGTCAATGCCGCACGAGCGCGTCGTCGCTGTTCGGATCGTGGCACGCCGCGCGGGATCAGCGGATACGTAATGTTCTCCTCGGCCGTGAGGTTGGGAATTAGTGCGAAATCCTGAAACACGAAGCCCATCCGCCGCCGCGCCCGCGTCAACGCCACGTCCGAGCAATCCGCCAGATCCCTGCCATCGAAGATGACGTGTCCCCGCGTCGGCCTTTCCAGCGCGCCCAGCAGCACAAGCAAGGTTGTCTTGCCCGAGCCTGACGGCCCGGATACCACCGTCAGGCTGCCCCGTTCGATCCCCAGCGTTACCTCGTCAAGGGCACGAACTTCCGAACGAGAGCCGTCCCGATAATACTTGCACAAGTCGCGCGTCTCGAATAGGAACATCGCTATTGAACCTACCGCATCGCTTCCCGTGGCGCCACCGCCGCCGCTCGCCATAACGAACCCAGCGTCCCGCTCAGCACGATCACCAAGGATAACACGAAGGCGAGCAAGACCGGCACGGGCGTAAGCTGGAACGGTACGTTAAAGTCGATTGCCGCGCCGCTCTGTGCCAGGAAGAAGCCGGCCACCCCCCAGCCATTGAAGACGCGCAGCCACACCCAGGCCAAAAGCAAAGCGATGCAAGCGCCGGTCCAACTGAGACATAGCCCCTCCACGGCGCCGCGCAAAAGCACCTCGTCCGTCTGCCAGCCCATTGCCTTGAGGATGCCGATCTCGCGCCGCCGCTCCGCCAGTCCCAAGCCCGATGTCACTAACAGCACGAGGATGCCGACCACGAATGCCAGTACGAAATGGAGGTTGAAAATCCCCTCCCGATGCAGGAGGCCGCGCGGCAGAAGCATCAGCAGATCCTCTCGCGCGGTCACGCGCGTCTGGACTTCCCCCAACGCAAGCCCCCTCTCGATTCGGCTGCTAACTTCGGTCTGACTGCCCGGTACGCACCACACAAGTAGGTCGGTGGCCAGATCAGACTGGTCAAACACCTGCGCGGCAGTCTCGAATGTTGTCAGGATCAGGTTGGCTTGCCACAGCGGGGCATCGGGCCGGAAAACGCCCACGACAAGCGACAACCGGTCGCCTTGCCTGGAGTGGTAGAAGGGCAAAAGTCGAGAACCTATTTTCAGATTCAGCTTCCGGGCCAGTGCTGTACCGATGACCAACCGATTCGGTCCGACCCCTCCGCGCGGCAATTCACCTTCGATGCTGGCAGACCAGGCAGGCAGCCGGTCGGCAGGCATGCCGACAAGAACGGCGTGGATGTGTTCCTTGCCGAGTCTGACTTCCCCGACGATCCGCGGTACAACCTCAGTGACGCCATCGATGGCGCGCACCATCGGGACGGCTGACAAAGGAATCGGCACGGGCCGGCCGAACCGGCTGCCCGTCACGTACAGATCGGCCCCAAATCGCGACGACGCCTCCGCCTCCGCTTCCACTCCCTTGGACAAGCCCAGACCGACCAGATAGGGCAAGAGCACGGCGACAAGAGCGACGATGGATACCAGGCTGCGCAACGGGTGCAGGAAGACGGCGGCCAACCCAGTATTGGCGATTTCAAGAAGGCGGCGCATCGCTGTCTTCCACGAGCCAGAGGGGAACACGGTGTCGGGGCGGCGGGTATTGCAACACGGAGCCAGCGTGACGGGGACAGAAGCAGGTCCCTCCCGGCAGAGGGGCGTACTCCTGGGCACAGCTCCCATCCAGGCGCGGATCGTAGCCAAAAGGGCAGCTGGACAAGTCGAGGGCTGGCCCAAACCCAAGCCCGCCGACCAAGCGCTGAAACTCCTCGGAGCGCCCCTCTCGGCTGCCCTGGCGCCTGTCCTCCACCACCAGGACCGCAACCGACGCGCAGCCCAGCGACAGAGCCACAAGCAACACCCCGGCTCGTGAGGTCATTGCGGGATTCTCCTGTGACCCAAAAACGATCTAACTTCTATTTATTATCAGCGTTTCAGAGCGTACAGCACGGCGGCCCGGCCGAGGCGGACGGCGCTGTCGTAATCGTGTCCCAGGCAGTCGGACGACTTGTGCCGCTCCAGAGCGCAGCCGAGATCATACTTGCTGTAGATGACGACCCAGCGGCCATTGTATTTGATGCCCTCCAGGGCCGGTGCCAGCTCGCGATACTCCGGATCCACGCCCCTCCCGTCGGCCTTGGGACGGCGACAACGAACCGTGCGAATCTGCTGGCCGTTCAATTCGGCGCTAAACAGCTCATCCGACAGGGGGATCGGCTCCAGCTTGAGTTTTTCCTTTGCCCATAGGGTTTCCATGAATTTGCGGAATGCGGCATCGAAGGCCCGCGAGCCGCAGCAAGCGTCTGCAAGAAGTAATCCTCCCGATGTCAGATCGAAGTGCAGAGGCTCCAAATCCTGGGCGCGTTCGGTGAAACCGGCTCGGCCGTGCATGTACAGGAAGCGATAATTCACCACCTTCTCAACCGAGGGATCGACCGTCGCCGTCTCCAGCAAGACATCGAGTCCGGCTTTGCGCACCTCGCCCATGAGGTTTCGCATGGCTTTGGGGGCCGGCCGCCAATCTCCGCCGCCGTTCGGTGCATAACGGAGTTGACCGACCTTTAAATAGCCGCGCCGGATATGCTCCTTGCTGTCATCCCGCGGAATCACCACTTCGGTCAAACGTGGACGCGGCGGCTCTAGGCCAGTGGCGTAGGCGAGGATGTTCGCCGCCAGCTGGAACGCAGTACGGCCTTCCGGTGATTTGGTATCATTCGCCTCCCAATAGTAGGCCATCGGCCGGGGGCTGAAAATGGCCACCCACTTGCAGCCGTGCTGTACCCCATAGAGCGGAAACGGCTGGTTTGGAGTTATCAGGAACTTTCCCGACGCGGTCCAGATGGGATGATCGTCGGGCAGCGGCCTCAGCTCGCTGCCAGGCAAAATGTCGTCGAGCAGCTTCTCGAACTGGCGATGGAACGCCTCTCTGCCGCAACATGCCTCGGCGAGAACGAAGCCGCCGTTTTCGATGTATTCTTTCAAGATTTCGCGTTCCCGGTCGCCGATGCGCGCGTCGCCGTGGCCGTTGAAGTAGACGACAGGCGAGGGCAGCAGCTCTTGAGCCAAACGCCGGCGCTCCGTCGCGGTGTCGGCGTTTACGCCGCCGCGCACATCGAAGATTTGCCAGGCCAGAGGCATCTTCTTGAACAGCTCGCGGCTAGTGAACTCGACGAGATGGCGAGTGTCATTGTGCTTATTGTTCCAGCCCTCGTATTCGCGTGGGCCGTAGGCCAACTTGGTCAACAGCACGGGCGTTCGCCCTTTGGCCAGGAACAACAAGGCGAAACTGGTCGCCAGGATGGGCGAGCCATCGAGGTTTCTTCCCTGCCAGTAGCCATCGCTCTTGTTCTGAGTGGCGACCAGATAACGGCAACCGATCTCATACCAGTCGTGGCCGCCGAAGAAGCGGCGGCCGGTCAGCCGGCCCGTGCGCTCGATGCCATAAAGGCAATAGAAGGGAAAATCCGAATCGAGATCGCGGTGTGTATTATCGGGATGGATCTCGGCAGGAAAGCGGCCGCCGATCCAGCGCAGGGCGTCGGAGACCGGGCCATTCTCATCGTATTTGCCGCAATCCTTGATTTCGCCGTTTTCCATGCGTTGCTTGCCAACTTCGAGATCCATGCCGGTAATCATCAAGTTGCACAGACCCGCACAGGTCATGGTGAAGCGCGGCCCTTGAACGCCGCCGCGGCCATATCCCCAGGCACCGCCTATTTGCGAATTCAGCATGTACCTGCGGATGCGCGCCAGTGCCTCCTTGTTGACGGGGACTCCAGCTTCGATGCCCGCGTGCAGGCCAAGAACGGCGTACTGCGTGTTGGAGTTATCGGCCGCTCCGTTTACGGTGTAGCTCCAGCCGCTGTCTTTCTGAGCCTCGATGAGCCAGCGGACGTTGCGCGCGATGAGTTCGCGGTCCTTGCCTTCGCCGGCTTGAGCAAACACCATAGTCTGCAAGGCGACGACATAAGTTCTGGACGGCGGGATGGAGCGGAGATAGTTCAATCCCTTTTGCAACGCGGGGCTTTGGGGATCCTCGCCGGCCGTGAGGAGAGCGAGAAGGACCAGGCTCGTGGCCCCGCCTTGCATCTGCACGCCGGCGGCATCGATCTCCCAGCCGCCGTTGTCGCGTTGCTGGCCGAGCAGATAGCCCTTGGCGTTCTTGATCGCCAGTCGGACTTTTTCGACGAGCGGATCATCACCCCGCGCCGGCGCGGCGATGGTCAACAATAGAATTGGAACGATCAGTAGCGGTTTGCAATGCCGCATTGTAATACTTCCGCAGATTGCCAGCCCGCAGCGCCAGCAAGGGAATAGCGCTCGGTTATGTTCCCATTGTGGACCGCGGGGGCAGAACTGCCAAGGTGGAATTCCTCCCCCATTGTCTCACCGTTGCCGTTTACAATGGAGGGAGGACAAGCAAGCAGTTCGCGAGAGCAGAAGGAGCAATGCTATGGGAGCCACGACGAACGGCCGAGCGCTAACTTTTGAAGATTTTTATCTGCTCATCAAGGACGGGGAGAAGGGCGATCTCATTGATGGAGTTATTTACATGAGTTCACCGGAGAACACGGATGCGAATAGCTTGTTTATGTGGCTGGGCGGATTGATTCATCTTTTCGTAGAGGAACGCGAGTTGGGCGAAGTATTCGGATCTCGTGTGGCGTTCCGCATGGACGAGCCGCAAGGCCCGGAGCCGGACATCGCCTTTGTGCGGACGGAGCGACTCCATCTCGTGAAGCGAGGATATGTCGAAGGGCCGCCGGATTTGGCCATCGAGATCGTGTCTCCAGATAGTGTGGATCGCGATTACGTCCAAAAACGCGAGCAATACCGCCAAGCGGGAGTGCAGGAATATTGGATCGTGGACGAGATGGAACAAAGAGTTGTTTTGTTGAGGCTCAACGCAGCTGGCGCTTACCGCGAGGTCAAGCCACGCAAGGGCGCGTTGCACAGTCAAGTTCTATATGGCTTCTGGCTGCGGCCGGAATGGTTGTGGCAAGAGCCGCGGCCGAAGAAGGCAACCGTGCTGGCGGAAATCCTCAAGACATGATGATAGGAGACGACGATGGCTGCACCCGAGCAGAAGGGCAAGACCAAAGGTATCGAATTCTACGGCGGCTATGAGGTTTATTCCGAAAGTGGTGTCGATCTGACGCTGCTTCGGGAGAACCTACGAAAATCCCTTGAAGAACGATGGCAAGAGGCTTGCCAAGGGTCGATAATCTTTGAGGCGTTTCGTCGAACCCCGTCGTCCGGTTCCAAGCAAGAGGGAGCGAAGCGAATGCTCGACGCTGCGGCAATCGTCCGTCGGTTAATCGAACAACAGGTAGAATTCGTCGTTGTTGGCGGCCTGGCCATGATCGCACGCGGCTCCGCCTATTTGACGAAAGATCTGGATGTTTGTTACAACCGGACTCCCGATAATCTCGCTGCTCTTGTTGCTGCTCTCGCTCCCTTGCATCCGTACTTGCGCGGTGCGCCGCCGGGATTGCTCTTCCAAGTGGACGTTCCCACTCTTGAGGGGGGATTGAATTTTACCTTTATCACGGATTGCGGCGACCTTGACTTACTTGGTGAAGTCAGTGGGGTGGGTACATATTCTCAAGCACTAGTGCAATCCAGCGAAGAACTCATGTTTGGGATGAAAGTGCATGTATTATCCATCGACGGCTTGATCGCCGCCAAGAAAGCAGCGGGAAGGAATAAAGATCATGGGCATTTGCTTGAGCTGCTCGAATTGAAAAAAATGCAGGATGCCGCCAAGACGACGCCAGACAATTCAGGGCCGGCATCGCCGGCATAGCCCGCACGCCTGATTTTCGTTCTATCCGGCTTCCGAGATCTCCTTGGCCGATGTAGGATGGGGCACGGCGGGAGAGCCGACGCGGAAGACACGATATGAACGACACGGCCACGAAAGCAGACACCACCCCTTTACTGCGGACCCTATCGCCGGCGCTGCGCGGACTGGAACGCAGTCTGCGAAACTGGCTCGATGCTCCCCACCGCTATCCGCTCTCGACGATCAATCGCGCCACTCTGGAAGGATTGGCCATCGACTTGCGCCGCCAGGCCGAGGCGCTCGACGTGGATCGGCCGCTCCTGGTCATCATGCTCATGGGCGGGACCGGCGTTGGGAAATCGACGCTGCTCAACGCCCTCGCCGGCGGCACGATCGCCCAGGCGTCGTTCACGCGGCCAACCACGCGCGATCCCGTCGTTTACTATCACGAATCGGTCAAACCGGATCGGCTCGATCCCGCCTTGCGGCATTGTCGTCTCGCTCCGCACGATCGGCCGGCGCTGGAACAAAAAATCCTCGTCGATACGCCCGACCTCGACAGCAACGACCTCTCCAACCGTGACAAACTGATTCAACTGCTCCCAGTGGCCGACATCGTGCTTTACGTCGGCTCTCAGGAGAAGTATCACGATCGACTCGGCTGGGAGTTGTTTCTGCACCAACGCAAGCGTCGGGCCTTCGCGTTCGTTCTCAACAAATGGGACCGCTGCATACACCAAAGCGACAGCGGCGTGCGCCCCGACGACGATTTGCTGCGCGATTTACAATCGGAAGGGTTTCAGGCTCCGCTCCTGTTCCGCACCTGCGCTCAACAATGGGTTGATCGCGCCACTGGCAACGGCGAAGCGCCCTCCGACCTGCCGGAGGGCGAGCAGTTCTCGGACCTTGTGCAATGGTTGGAAATGGGCCTAACGCGGCTGGAGATCGAAGCGATCAAGGCACGCGGCGTTAGCCAACTTCTCGACCACATGCGGCAAGCGCTGGCCGCCGCGAGTCCGCCTGATCTTGGCGACATCGCCGAGCGCACCCGCGCCGCCTGGGTCGCGCCCCTAACCGAAGAAGCCGCTGCTACCAGCGATGTCCTTCTCAACACTCTCGAACCCTATCAGCGCGAAATCGAGCATCATTTCGCGTTGGAGGAGCAGCGGAGCTTCCACGGCATCATGGCGTGGTATTTGCACTTGTTCACTCGCGCCAAATACGTCGGCAGCACGCTGCGCGAGCGCATTCCCTTCATGCCGCGCGGCCAAAGCAGCGCCCAGGCGCAGCCCTCCTGGGATCTGTCCACATTCATCAAGGCGTGCAGCGACGTGGCCGGCAATCGCCATCTCGACGCGCGGGGCAAAGCGCTGGCCAACAAACTGCTCGTCGAGGCCGATCATCAGGACTTTCCCCTTGACGTGCTCAGCGAACCGATGGAATCGCGCTCAGCGCTCGATTGGCGGCAGCGCTACGCCGGCATTCTGAGCGAGGTGCTGCAACAGGTTGAGCGCGAATGGTCCAAGCCCGCCGGGCTGCGCCGACTGACCCATGCCGTCGTGGTTTGGCTCGGCAATTGGGTGCCTCCGGTCGCCCTGTTGGGGGCACTCATCGTCTTTTTGTGGCGCTATTTCTACGATCGGAATATCAGTCTGCCGGACGTATTGGTCCCCCTCGTCATCCTTTTGGCCGTCCTCGTGGTGCTGCACGTCCTCATAACACTTGTCCTCCGTCTACGTTGGCCGGCGATCCGCGGCGAATTCCGCCGGCGTTTGGAGCAACGCATCCGTCAGGAATTGGAATCGATCTATGCGCCGATCCCTGGCGATGTGGCTCAGTCGCTGCGTGAAGAGCGCCGCTTGATCGAGAAAATCAGCACGGAAACCGCCGAAGTCGCATCCTGGCTGCACGAGCGCGAGCAATCAGCGAGCATCGCCGGTCTTTATGGACATTGAAAGCCGCAAAGAATAAACCGCCAAGACGCCAAGGACGCCAAGAGAAGAAGAGAATAAAAAGAGAAGATGAGATGAAGCGCTAGGGAATTGCGGACATCAACGGTGCCCAATTTCTTTCTTCTTTTTTTTCTCTTGTCTTATCTTGGCGCCTTGGCGGTTTATTTCTTCACGGAGGGTGTGAGAGTCGATCATGGGTCAAGGCAAGTGGATTAGCGACCTGAAGCCCGACACACCCGTGGCGGCTGCGGCGCGGCATGTCCTTTTTGTGCGCTTGCAGGTGGTAAAAGATTATCTGCCGCGAGCTGCTTTGGAAGCGGACGATGACATTGAATATGTCCACCAACTCCGCGTCGCCACGCGCCGCGCCGATGCCGCTTTGCGTATTTTCACCGACTGTCTGCCAAAGAAGACTTATCGCAAGGCACGGCAGCGTTTGAAGACAATACGCCGCGCCGCCGGCGCGGCCCGCGATTGGGATGTGTTTCTCGTCGAGCTGCTCAAACGCGAAGAGGACGCGGACGCCAAACATCGCGGCGGACTGGATTTCCTCATCGGCTACGCCCTCGGCCAACGCGCCGCCGCTCATGCCGACCTCGAAGCCGTCTATCAAGAGGAAGGCCCAACGTTTGAATCGTTTCTCGTCGGAACGGTCGAGGACATTCGGCCACTTGAGGGACAATCCGATCCGGCGATCCTCGTGGATCTCGCCCGGCCGATGCTGTTTGATCGCTTAAAGGAGCTGGAGCAGGCCGCTCTCGCCGACCTGAGCGATTATGCCCAGCTCCACCAGGTGCGCATCGCCGGCAAACGGCTTCGCTATGCGATGGAAGTTTTCGCCGACTGCTTCGATTCAACCTTCCGCGATAGCCTCTATCCGCGCATCGAGGAGTTGCAAGAAATCCTCGGCCGAGCCAATGACAGCCATGTGGCAGTGGAACGCTTGACCGATTTACGCGAGCGCTTGCATGTTACTTGTCCGACGGCGTGGCCGCGTTTGCAGCCGGGTTTTGAGCAATTGCTGCGTTCGCATCAGCGCCGATTGCCGCAAGAACGGCGTCGTTTCCTCAAATGGTGGGGTCAATGGCATCCTACTGGTAGCGAAGCCGTCATGACCTCGCTGTTGACGCCGCTAGCCTGAAAAACGCAACCACAGCTGCGGCCCCATCACGAGCAACCCGACCACGACGGCGGCCAGCGCCGCGATCAACACCGCCGCCGCCGCGATGTCCTTGGCGGCCTTCGCCAACGGATGAATGTCCGGCGACAAAAGATCAACCAGGGTCTCGACGGCCGTATTGACGAACTCCGCCACCCACACCAGGGCGATCGTAAAAATGAGGATCGCCCACTCGGTGCGCCCCAATCCCAGCCATAGAGCGACGCCAAGGATAGCGAGGGAAGCGACGGCGTGAATCCAGGCATTGTGCTGGGTGCGCAAAACATACCACCATCCGGCGAAGGCATGGCCAAACGACGCGAGACGCGAGGTGGCGCGGCGGCTGGATTTTGGGGGATCGGGTTTCATGCCGACACGATAGCGACGTGGATGTGGCGAGACAATGCTTGCAGATCACAGGGATAACTCACGTTATCGCAATTCTCTCTTAGTTGGGCTAGAATTGGCGAGACAAAGCGGTGCGCCTCTCGGAGGGGATCGTGAGAAGAAAGGCGAAAAAAAACGCCAAGGGACCATACCTCCTGTATGTGGATCTGCTCCGCGATCGGGTCCCTTCTTTCGACCATTTTCCGTACTCCCTCCCGGTGGTGCCCCACATGCAACGGTTGGCGTTTCATCCAAAGGTCACCTTTCTAGTAGGGGAGAACGGAACGGGGAAATCGACACTGTTGGAAGCACTGGCCTTGTGCTGCGGCCTCAATCCCGAGGGCGGGAGCCGCAACTTCAACTTCGCAACGCGGGCGTCTCATTCCGAGCTGGACAGCTGCCTCCGGTTGGCAAGATCGATCAACCTGGCGAAAGACAGCTTCTTCCTGCGGGCCGAGAGCTTCTACAACGTGGCGACCGAAATCGAGCGGTTGGGGAGCGATTTACTCGGCGAGTATGGGGGCCGCACCTTGCATGAGCAATCGCATGGGGAGTCGTTCTTCTCGTTGTTTCGGCATCGCTTTCGCGGCAACGGTTTGTATCTGCTGGACGAGCCGGAAGCGGCGCTTTCGCCGAAGCGACAGCTCGAATTCCTGACAGTCCTGCACGACTATTGCCGGCAGGGGGCGCAGTTCGTTATCGCCACCCATTCACCGATTATCATGTCCTACCCTGACGCCTGGATTTACGAGTTAAGTTCAGAAGCGATCCAGCAAATGCCTTATCTGGAAACCGAGCACTATCTGATCTCGCGCGGTTTCCTGGTCAATCCGCAACGGACACTCAAGGATCTGCTGTCAGACGATGCGAGCGCATCGCAGGATGCTGAGCAGGGACTTGAGTAAGAAACTCCAACGACGGCATCGTCGAGCCTTGGGATTGTTGTAGGATAATTGGTGGAAACTCTACCTAAATGACAAGTTGATTCGTTCGACTCGGCGGCTTCTGTCTGCATGGACATGGCTCAGGTGCTTGTTCAGAACCGCGTGGCCATCGCCCAGGCGAAGCTGCCCGATGATGTGAAACGGCAGGGCGTCACGACCAAGAAAAAATCGCCGGGTATCTTGTTGTGTATCAACCTGGTTTCGGAAAAGGAAACCGATCCGGCCACCGGAGAGGTGCGCTACAAATACGATCAGCTTTTCCTGAGCAACTTCGCGACGATTCAGATCAAGGACGCCCTGGCGCGCATTGACGGCGTGGGAGACGTGCAGTTCCTGGGACCGCGCGATTACAGCATGCGCATCTGGCTGGATCCGCAGAAGCTGGCGTCGCGCAGCATGACCGCCGGCGATGTGACAAACGCTATCCGCAAGCAGAATAAGCAAGTGGCGGCTGGGCGCCTCGGCCAGCCTCCCGCTCCTGGGGGCCTGAACTTCCAGTTTCCGCTCAATACGCTGGGCCGGCTCGAAACCGAAGAACAGTTTCGCCGGATCGTTGTCAAGACCGACGACAACGGTAGCTTGACATATCTCCGAGATGTGGTCGCCGACGATCGCAAGGGTCAGAAGGGCGTCGAGCTGGGGGCCAAGAATTACGACATGAACAGCTACCTCGACGGCGACCCGTCGATTACCCTGGCCATCTTTCAGTTACCCGGCTCGAACGCCCTGAAAACTGCCGAGTCTGTCAAGAAAAAGATGGGCGAACTCCAAAAAGATTTTCCGCGCGGAATCGATTACCGCATCCATTACGACACGACGGTCTTCATCGATGAATCGATTCACGAGGTTTACAAGACGCTTTTTGAAGCGTTCCTGCTGGTATTCATTGTCGTCCTCGTGTTCCTGCAAGACTGGCGAGCGACGCTGATGCCAATGATCGACGTGCCGGTGTCGCTCATCGGAACCTTCGCGGTCATGGCTGCCCTGGGATTCTCGTTGAACAATCTCTCGCTGTTCGGCCTGGTTCTGGCCATCGGCATCGTGGTGGATGATGCCATTGTCGTGGTCGAAAACATCGAACGCTGGATGGCCCAGGGGTTGCCGCCCCGCGAGGCGACGATCAAGGCGATGGCGGAAATCACTGGACCCGTCATTGCGATCACGCTCGTGCTTAGCTCGGTGTTTATCCCGACCGCCTTTATCGCCGGCATCAGCGGCCAGTTTTTCAAACAGTTCGCCCTCACGATTGCCGCCTCGACCATCATCTCGGCCATCAACGCCATGACGATGGCCCCGGCGCGAGCCGTCACCCTAATCAAACCGCACGCCCACGGTTCGGAGCGGCGGGAAGCCTTGCCGCGCCTGGCGGTGGCGCTCATCGGCGGCTTCCTGGCATATCGGCTGCTTGAGCCGATGATCGCTCATTATTTGGGCCTGGTCCCGGCCGGCGAAGGGCATGGCGGCGCGGAAGCATCCGAAGCCCCTTCCGCGGCTCTCTGGGAGCTGCGCATCGGCCTCTTCTGCGTGGGGAGCTTTGTGGGCTGGTTTCTGAATGGCCCGGTTAACTTCGCCCTCCTCCGCTTTTTCTCTGGGTTCAACCGCGTGTTCGACTGGATAACGGCAGGGTATGGCCTGCTGGTTCGCGGCGTTCTCCGCGTCATCGTCATCATGCTGCTGGTTTATGGCGGACTCATCGGCTTGACCGTACTCGGCTTCCGGTCTGTTCCAACCGGCTTTATTCCCGAGCAAGACAAGGGTTATCTCGTCCTCAACGCCCAGCTGCCGGACGGGGCTAGCCTGGAGCGCAGCGACGCGGTCGTGAAGCGGATGACCGAGATCGTATTCAAGGATCCAGGCGTTGCCCACACCATCGGCCTGCCTGGCTACTCGATCTTGACCGGCAGCAATATCTCCAACGCCGGCGGCATGTTCATCATTCTGAAACCGTTTGAGGAACGGGCCGGCGATCCCCACCTGAGCGCGAACGCGGTGATGGCCCGACTGCGCAAGGCCTTCTTCGTGATTGAGGAAGCGCAGGTGGCTGTCTTCGGTGCTCCTCCGGTGGACGGTCTGGGATCGACCGGCGGGTTCAAGATGCAGCTCCAGGACCGCGGCGGTCTGGGACTGGAGGCGCTCCAGGGCGCCGTGGCCAACGTGATCGAAAAGGGCAACGCTCAGCCCGAGTTGATCGGGTTATTCAGTACGTTCAGCACTAACCAGCCCCAGCTTTATGTCGATATTGACCGTGTTAAGGCGCAAACTCAGGGCGTGGATCTCGACACCATTTCGGAGACCTTGCAAGCCTATCTCGGCTCGTCCTACGTGAATGACATCACCCTGTACAACCGCAATTGGCAGGTCAACGTCCAGGCCGACGCGCGATACCGGATGCGGCCCGAGGATGTGGGAGCGCTCAAGGTCCGCAACGCCCAGGGGGATATGGTGCCCTTGAGCACGGTGATCGCCATCAAAACCATTTCGGGACCGGCGATCGTCAACCACTACAACCTCTATCCCTCGGCGGAAATCGCCGGCAATACGGCGCCGGGCATCGGTTCGGGCCAGGGTATCGCGCTGATGGAGGAGTTGGCGCGGAAGGAGCTTCCTGCCGGGATGGGTTTCGAGTGGACCGAATTGACGTATCAGCAAGTCTTGGCCGCTGATGTCGCCGAGAACCTCAAGAGCGGCGCCCTGCCCCCGGTCCTGGCTTTCCCGCTGGCCGTCCTTTTCGTCCTGTTAGTGCTGTCAGCCCAGTACGAGAGTTGGTCGCTACCCCTGGCCATCCTCCTCATTGTCCCCATGTGCTTGCTGGCCGCCATCCTGGGCGTGTGGATGACGCGGCTGGATAATAATATTTTCACGCAAGTCGGCCTGGTCGTGCTGATCGGTCTGGCGGCGAAAAACGCCATCCTCATCGTCGAGTTCGCCAAGCAGAGCGAGGACGAGGGGACCAGCCGGATCGAGGCCACGATCAATGCCTGCAAGACGCGACTGCGGCCGATCCTGATGACCTCGTTCGCTTTCATCCTTGGCGTGGTTCCCCTGGTGTTGGCCAAGGGCGCCGGCGCCGAGATGCGCGTTGCCTTGGGCGTCGCCGTCTTTAGCGGCATGCTGGGTGTTACCTTCTTCGGCTTGTTTTTCACGCCGGTGTTCTACGTTGTCATCCGCTGGCTTACCGGGCGGAAGGCCGCAGCGCCGGAGCCGGTTTCCCACCCGGACCACCAAGAGGTTGTGGCTGTGGTTGCGACGACGGTCGGTGACCCATCCACCGCCAAACACGGCATCAAAACGGGTGGTCAGGCCCAGACGCCGGCCGAGACGGAGTGAGGGAACTGCGGCCTCCTTAATGGGGACCTGTAGAAGTGATTCGCAGATATTTTTCAAGCAGCAAAAGCAGCATAGCTACTTGGAGAAAGTGGCTGACCTTGGTCCCGGTTCTGGGTCTGTTCGGTGGGCTTCTCGGCTTGTTCGGGAAGATCGGGGTTCGCGGCACTGGAGTGTGCGGTTACGGAAGAGTACTGAACGATCCAGACTCACTCGCGCTTCATGCGGTTCGCGGCACACTCTGGCTCCCCGCCACCGCTGAAAGACGCGGTCGTGAAACATCGAGAGACACCGACAAGAGCGAATGAGCAGGCGATAGCGATTCTTCTGGGAATTGTGGAGGAATGTGACCCACAGAGACAGTCGGTTCGTTCTTGGCATTTGGTTTGCATCCTGGGTGGCCCCATAACCCGGAAGCTATTGCCGGACAACGAAAGGAAAAGTTGAACCTAACGTCACTCGCCAAAGACATCGACCAGAAGTATAGTTGGTGCGGCGGGGCTTCGCGTTTTCGTTCACGGGAGTCCCCGTTTGACGAGTTGGAAGGGGGTTGGATTATGTCAGACATCAGCAATCTCGCCAGCCGGATCGATGCCGAGTTTTCGAGCGTTGAAGAGAAGGTCAAGAACTTCCAGGTCGAGCAGGCAGAAGCGCATAAACAGCGGCAACAGCGCCTCGAGCAGCTCGGCAAGGTGTTCGACCAGCTTCGCGACATTTGGCGACCTCGCCTGGAGCTCCTGGTCAAGAAGTTTGAGGGCCGTGTCCAGGCAACCCCACGGATCGTGCCATCTACCCGAGAGGCGACCTTTGACTTTCAGTCGCGCCTGGCTCGTGTCCGCCTCAAATTCGCAGCCTTCACCGACCGGGACATCCAAAAGCTGATCCTAGGCTACGACCTGGAGATCGTTCCCGTCCTGATGCGTTTCAAACATCATGACGAAGTGGAATTCCCTATGGACAAGGTCGATAAAGAATCCGCCGCGAGGTGGATCGACGACCGGATCGTGGACTTCGTGCAGACATATTTCTCGATGGGAGAAAATGAGATCTACCTGAAAGATTCCATGGTCGAGGATCCAATCGCTCACGTCCGGTTCCCGAAACAGGCGGCGGCAACGGTCCTCGAGTGGCAGGGCCAGAAGTTCTACTTTGTTAGCGAGCAGACACGCCGCGAATTCGCCGAGCAGAACAAGATTGCCATCGTGTAGGGCACACCTGCAGATGACAGGGTTAACGCGGCATGGCTCGCCGATCCCGCGCGAGGAGATGGCTATGGGGTTGCTGTGTCGGCTTGGGGGGGCGGTCGTCCTGCTTCTTTCGACGGTGGGAACCACCGGTTGTGTCGCCGGCATCCTCGGCGCCTGGATGTTGTACCAAAGAGGTTCCGAGAGAGTGCAGCGGATCACCGACAGGCTCGATACCGGCCTGCAGCGTGTGTCTGTCGCGAACCAGAATGTCCGACTCGCGGTGGGGAAAGCCCGTGCCGATGTGGCAAATATGGGCAAGGAATCGGCCGACCTTGATAGCGGCGGGAAGAAGAGTCGTCGTGCAACTCGGACGATTCGTGCGCTCATCCAGCACCACACAGGCCCGGACATGGACGAGCTGGGCGGACGCCTGGCGAGCCTCTCTGATAGCGCGGTCGCTGTCTCCAGCTTGCTTGAGAGTTTTCAGGAGGTTCCGCTCGCGCAGGCTTCCCGGATTGACTCGGGTCAGCTGAAACACCGAGCGGACGAGGCGCGGCAGTTATCATCGATCCTGCGACGGCTCGAAGTTGCGGTCGATGATGGGGACACCGAAACCAGCCGGCAGGAGCTTGCCACTGCAACAGGCGACGTGGACCTCTTCTTGCAGAAATGTCAGGCCACAGTAGATGCCTGGCAGGCCGACCTGGACCAAACTTGCGACGATTGGGCCCACGCCAAGGCGAAGATATTCGGCTGGTTGACATGTGCGGCGATCGCGGTGACTGTATTGTGTTTATGGATGAGCGCAGGCCAGATCAGCCTGTTTGCACGCGCTCTGCGGTGGTGCAGAGTTCGATGAGGGGGCGGATTATGCCGGTTAATATGGATCTTGAAACAACTTACATCAACATCATCCACACACGATAGATGGGGACCGAGTCCGACCCCGTGCCGAGGCAAAGTGGCTCGGCGGATCGCGGCCGAGTAGTCAGTTGGAGAACCAACCCGAGAGCTGCCCTGCGCTCGCTCTCATGAAACCCTGAAAGTCGGAGAGAACCATGTCCAAGCAGCAGGCAGGAGCAACCCGGACCAAGATGAAGCGCAAGAAATACGAGGAAGAATTGCGGAAGCTACAGATCGAGTTGTGCTTGCTGCAGCAGTGGGTTGTACACGTGGGCGCACGTGTGATCGTTGTGTTTGAAGGGCGCGACGCCGCGGGAAAGGGTGGGACCATCAAGGCCATCGTAGAGCGGGCGAACCCGCGCGTCTTTCGCGTGGCGGCGTTGCCGGCGCCATCCGACCGGGAAAAAACCCAGCTTTACGTGCAACGCTATATCCAGCACTTCCCGGCGGCAGGCGAAGTCGTCATCTTCGACCGCAGCTGGTACAACCGGGCCGGGGTGGAATATGTGATGGGTTTCTGCACGAAGGACGAGTACAAGGCGTTCGTCGAGAACTGCCCTAAATTCGAGAACCACATCGTCAAAGCGGGAATCATCCTGGTAAAGTTCTGGCTGGAGGTGGGCCAGGAGGAACAGCAGCGGCGCTTTGAAGCTCGCATCGAAGATCCCCTCCGCCAGTGGAAGCTGAGTCCGATGGACCTCGAATCGTATGCGCGGTGGTACTCCTATTCCCGGGCGCGCGACATGATGCTCGAAGCGACGGACACCAAGGACGCGCCCTGGTACATCGTCCCCTCGGACGACAAGCGCAGTGCTCGCTTGAACTGTATTTCGCAGCTGCTCAAGTTAATCCCCTACGAGGAGGTTCCTCGGGACAAGATCAAGCTGCCCGAGCGAGTGACCAAAGGAGAGTACGACGATCAAGCGCCCCTTGAGGGACGGTATTTCGTGCCGGAAAGGTTTTGATGCTCCTTCAGCCGAGTAAGCGAGAGGAGACTGCGGCCGACGTAGGATTCGAAGTTGACTGTCGTCCCTGTTCTCCGCGAGTCAAGGGGATCGCGGTCGGGACATTCGGGTTAGAAAAAGACGGCAGGAGTCGTTATTCGGCCTCCAAGGAGGCGAGGCTCATTCACAAACTTTCCATTCCCGAGTCTACAAGGGCTGCTGCGGATCACATATATAAATACGCACACTACTTGTTTATTACTCCGCCACTGTTGGCGGAGTGGCGGAGTCAACTCCTGCCAAGTCGTGCCAGCTGTCGCGGAATGGCACGACTTGGCAGGCGATTCCCAGGAATCGGTGGCGGAGTGGCGGTGTGGCGGAGTGACAAAATGGCGGTCGTCGGCCCTCTCTCATCTCGGCGGGCGCTTTCACAGCTCGCAATTATCTCATAGTCCTTGAGGTGGTTCCGCGGCGGCAGAGGGCGCCGGAGCGGCGAGGGAGGGCAGCGCCTTGTCGGCGATGTCGCGGCGATAGAAGGCGTCGCGGAAGCGGATGCACGCCACGGCTTCGTAAGCCAGGCGCTTGGCGTCCGCCAGCGTGTCGCCGAGGGCCGTGACGCCGAGGACGCGGCCGCCGTCGGTTTGCACGCGGTCGCCGTCGCGGCGCGTGCCGGCGTGGAACACCTTCACGTCCCGCAATTTCGCCGCCTCGGCCAAACCCTGGATCGGGAAGCCTTTGTCATACTTGCCTGGGTAGCCGCCGCTGGCCATGACCACGCACACTGCCGGACGCGGATCCCAGTCCAGTTTTCCCTCGAACGCATCCAGCCGCTCGTCCACGACCGCTTCGATCAAGTCGAGCAGATCGGTACGCAGGCGCAGCAGCAATGGCTGAATTTCCGGATCGCCAAAACGACAATTGAATTCCAAGACGCGCGGTCCCTGGTTTGTCGCCATGATCCCGGCATAGAGCACGCCGCGAAACGGCTGCCGGCGGCGCTTCATGGCATGGACGGTCGGCACCAATACCTCGCGGTCGATCGTGTCCAAAAGCTCCGGCGTGCCCAGCGGAGCGGGGCAATAGGCGCCCATGCCGCCGGTGTTTGGTCCTTGGTCATTGTCAAAGGCGGCCTTGTGGTCCTGCGTCGGCTGCAAGGGCACGATGGTCCGTCCGGAGACCAGGGCAAGAATGCTCAGCTCCTCGCCTTCCAGCCGCTTCTCGACGACCACGTGCCGGCCGGCGGCGCGGCCGAACTCCTCGCGCACCATGATGCGCTCAATGGCCGCCAGCGCTTCTTCGTTGGTCGAACAAACCATGACGCCCTTGCCGGAGGCCAGTCCGTCGGCCTTGACCACCAGCGGATAATCGCGGGTTTCAATGTAACGGCGAGCAAATTCGGGATGATCGAAGATACGAAACTCGGACGTCGGCACATCGGCGTGACGCATCAGCTCCTTGGCGAAAACCTTGCTCGACTCCAGCCGCGACGCTTCTCGCGTTGGACCGAAGATGCGAAGACCGGCTTTCTGAAAGTGATCGACGATCCCGCGCGCCAACGGCTCCTCCGGTCCCACCACCGCCAGATCGATCTTCTCTTTGCGGACGAAGGAGACGAGGCGATCGAATTCGAGAGGATCAATCGGCACATTGACGCCGTCCTCGGCCGTGCCCGCGTTGCCGGGAGCGCAGTAAATCTTCTCCGCTCGCGGCGACTGAGCCAACTTCCATACCAAGGCGTGCTCACGGCCACCCTTGCCAATGACGAGTACCTTCATAGCTGCGGTATCCAAGTAAATCAACTAACCACAGAGTTACAGAGAAAAGACAAAAAAGACAGCAAAGGACAGAAAGGAATGAACCAGTTCCTTGTATTTTCATTCTTCCTTTTCTGTGTCTTTCTCTTTGTTCTCTGTGACTCTTTGGTTAGCTCTTTTTTTTCTGACTACCGAGATTGGCGAATAAGTGGACCAGCGAACGCATCAGGTTCTTCCAGTCGCCTTCGTGCAGGCTCTCGTTCGGGGCATGGGCGTTGCTCTTGGGATCTTCGATACCGAGCAGTAGCGCGGGAGCGCCGCCGAATAGGTCCGCCAGTGGGCCGACAAAACCGATGGTGCCGCCGCAACCGATGGAGATCGGGTCGCGGCCGAACCCCTGGCGCATAGCATCGACCGCCGCCTCAAATGCCGGGCCGGTCGGATCGGTCATCCACCATTTGACCGCCTGGCCGAGCTGCTTGACCGTGACCCGCACGCCCCAAGGCGGATCAGCCGTCAACACCGCTTTCAACTGCTCGTAAACTTCCTGCGGATCCTGGTCCGGCACGATTCGGCAACTGACGATGGCCTTGGCAGACGGCAACACCTGATTCGATGCCCCTTTGATGGAACTGGCTTCCTGAGCGATCACGGTGACGGCCGGCTTGCGCCAGGTCTGCTCATAAACGGAAGTATTGCCTTCAAGAGCGAAACGAACTTCGGGCAAAATGCCGAGATCTTCGCGGACTTTTGCCTCCTCGAAGGGCAGATGGACAATGGCTTCGCGCTCGCGCGGCGTCAACGGCCGAACCTTGTCATAAAAATGCGGAATCGGCAGCGGACCGTTGCCCCAGTACAGCCGCGACAGAACGATGTTAAGGGCCAGTGCAGCGTCAGCCAACGCACCGCCGGCCATGCCGCTGTGGACCGGCAACCGAGCGCTCTCAACTTCAACCTGCACGGCGACGATACCGCGCAAAGCGTAAGTGATGCTCGGCAGGCCGGTGTCGAGGTTCTCGGTGTCGCAGACGACGATGACATCGGAATGCAGACGTTTCTGATGCTCGCGGAAGAAGCCGAGGAGGTTCTGCGAACCGATTTCTTCCTCGCCTTCGACAACCATCTTGACGTTGACCGGCAATTCGCCCTTGGTTTTTAGCCAGGCGGCGATGGCGGCGAGTTGAGCCGTGATGGCCCCCTTGTCGTCGGCTGCGCCGCGCCCATAGAGCCGGCCGTCGCGCGGCGTCAACGTCCACGGCGGAGATTGCCATTGCTCCAGGTAATTGGTCGGCTGCACGTCGTGATGGGCGTACAAGAAGACCGTCGGCTTGCCGGCCGCGCCGAGCCATTCGCCGTAGGCATAGGGATTCGAGCCGTCGGTACGCAGGATGGCGACGTTTTGCAGGCCGGCGCTGCGCATTTGCTCGCAGGTCAATTCCGCCGTCTGCTCTACTTCCTTCTGATGCTCGCCGTCCGTGCTAATGCTCGGGATGGCGACCAATGCGGCCAGGTCGCGTACCAGGTCGGCGTGATGGCTGTTCAACCAGTTCAGGACCGATGCGTCAGTGTCCATGATCCCTCCTCCATATCCGTAGCTGGCGAGCGGGGCGTGTCAATGCCCTGGTGAGAGCAACCGGGGCGTTGACACGCCCCGCTCGCCCTAACGATGTCTAAACGATTTGTATTCTGCGGCGAGTCGCTGTCTACTTGGGAAGAGGAGGATCGCACATTTCGAGCAGGCGCGAAAGGAAGATGAGTCCGCCGATGAGACTGGCGGTGATGCTCGCCAAGAGCACAGCGCCGGCGGCGATGTCCAGGCACGATGCCGCGCGGGGCATGCTCGACTTGTCGAGTCCAATAAACAACGCTTCGATGGCGTTGTTGAGTAGATCGGTAATCAGCACCATGCCGATGCAGCCGAGCAGCAAGCACCACTGGACGAGGTCACAGCGCAGCACGATGGCGGCTGTCAGCACGAGTGCGGCGCAGAAGAAATGGACGAAGAAACGCGAATGGCCGCGAACCCCGAGCTTGATCCCGCGGCAGGCTGGCCGGAGTCGATCGCGCCACCAGCGCCGGGGATGGGCATGCACCGGTGCTTCTTCGATTGCGGATGGCCGGGGCGATGATTGTATGCTCATCATGATGGCCTCCTTTCCCTCGTGGCCGGGCGGGCCGGACACATTCGCTTGCCTATTGGTAACGTCTCTGGAGCTTGGCGTCGAGTCCAGTCATGTCGTCATCAGAAATTCGTGCCGAGGACGCCCTGCCCTGCCCCAGCGCCTTGGGCACCCATCGGGCCAAAGGCACGGTTAGCCGGCAGCAGATTGGGGACGATGTTGAACAGAAAATTGAAATTGCTTTGTAAGGCGTTGTAGGAGAGGCCGAGGCTGACTTGCAAGTCCGACCCCATGCGCGTGAACATCAACGAGTTGGCGAACGCCTCTCCCGTGCCAAAGTCGTAGGTGCTGCTGGCCGTGGCGGCATATTTGGGGCTGAAAATGTAGGTCACGGAGGCGGTGACAGCCCGAACTTGCAACGGATCGATGTATCGGAAACCCAGATAGAAGTTGGTCCGATCAGGGCGATTGAAATAGCTGCCGATCGTCCAGACGCGGACGCCGCCGGGGAACGGATCGGTCCAGCCGGTGCTGGCGAGTGAGGTACGGTCGCCGACGTTCCATAGATAATTGTACTGCAAGAACGACCAGGAGTGGCCGAAGTTATCGCGATTAGCGGCGGGGTAGAACGAGCCTGAAAGATCAAGTAGCATCCAGTCCACAATGTGTTGATTCCCTGGAAAGCCGCGTTTCGTCTGCAATCGTTGACTGAGTTGGAGTTGCAATGCCTGAATCGTGTCCAAGGTGTCGATGTAGCGATCGATCAGCAAACGGCGAATGGCCATTGTCTGAGGCGTGTTGTAATACGGGGAGAAAATCAGGCTGAGACCGTGGTTATCGTTGACGGCATTTGGATTGAAAAGAATCTGATACGGCCTGATGTCGCGCAGAGCTTGATTGGCGGCATCCGTATTGAGCCGATCTAACTGAGGCAGATACGTATAAGGTACGTTACTGTAGGCAGTCATGTAGTTGACGTTAAAAGCAATCTTATGATTCAGCCCATTCAGGTTCCATAACTCGCTGGTGACATCGCGGTATAGATGCGTGAAGGGGATGCTGGCGCGGGCTCCAGCCGCCTCCCATGAGCGGCCGATTGAATTGCCGAGAACGTCGCTCGAATAGCCGGTCAGCTCCCAACGGCCGTAGGGAGACAATTTCAACGGTCCTAGAAAAAAGGGGATCTCGGCTTCTTGCATCCAGTCGCCGCGGAACGTCGCGGCGTTCACATCGGTCACACTCACCTCTGGCAAGAACTGCAAGCTGGGTACCAGTGGTGAGCCGGGCGACCCGGTCAGGATCACACGCGGCGAAGAATCCGAGGAGATTCTCAGTGAGGCGTACTCCGCGTTAACGCGCGAGGTATAGGTGATGAAATTAAAAAAATCTTGGCCGATGAGCCAACCATCGAAACGCGGTAAATCCTGTGTCATCGTTACCCAGGGGCGTAGTCGCGGCATCACCATCCCCGACCAGGCCCAGTTGTTCTGCTGCTCTTTGACGAAGAGAAAGGTATCGAAATTGGGATCGAGATCCCACGGACGCTTGTAATATTGCTCGATGAAGTTGCGATCGCTGACCGGAGAGATCTGCGACATGGCGCTGAAACCATAGGGCATTTCCTCCACGTCGATGCGATCGAGCAACCAGCCGCGGAAATTCGGGGGATCGTAATTGTTGATGGGTCGCGGCCCGCCCAGGATGTCAAAACCACGATCGTACATTCCGAACGCGCGCAGAGTGTTGGTGTATATTGCTGGGATTCCAAAGAGATTATTGGCGGATGAACTGTATAAAGTGCCGATGCCCGGACCACGATAAGTCATTTCGTCCAGATTCAATAGCCAGCGCGTGTTCGGCCGGGGCTGCATGCCGAGCAATTGATAGAGGTTCAACGATACGCCAAGCTGGACACCGTATATATGGTTCCAACCCCAACTAAAATTCTGCACGGGGCCGAGCGGCTCTTGCGCGGTGGTCGAAACATAGGGCAACCAAAAAAAAGGGATCTTTTCGATCTCGAAGAATGTGTTACTGCCAGTCAATTGAGTCTCGCGCACCATCACCGGCTGTCCCGTGTTGCGATCGAGCACGGGCATACCCAAGATGTTGCGCAGCGGAATCGTGCGATCTTCGATGACTCCGTCTTTTAGATATATTTTCAGGCCGGGATCGGACGGCAGCCGGCTGGAAAACGTCTCGCTGTTGACAATCTCGAAGGTATTCACAGAAGTCTGGCGGATTTCCTTGGCCGTGGCGATGAGTGGATCGTTCATAAGCGGCTGTTTGAGTTCGAGCCGTCCATTCAGCGCGATGGCCACGCTGCGATTGACGTCATAGTAAACCTCGTCCGCGGAGATGGTCCGCTGATCGCCTTTGGGGTTCACATTCGGCGCTTGGCGGATGATGACGTGGCCGGACAAATAGACTTCGAGGTCGTTGCTGGAATGACCGCTAGGCCGTTGAATGTTCTCCGCCAATACATCGGCGGAATCGCCGCGCGTCCAGATGACGATACGGTCGGCCTCCATATCGACCATGCCGATTTGGCTCGCGTTGCGCACCTGCAGGATGACACCGCCGGTGACGATGTAGATGGTCTCGCCATTGGCGCCCTTGATCGTTTTTCCCGGAACCCCGCCGACGCCCTGACGCGGCGTAACGACGAAATTGGTCCCCACCTGAGCTGGTCTTCCGGGGGGAGGCGGCGTAGGCCGTGAGGGCGGAGGAATCGGCGGCGTACCCGGCGGAACGCGCGTCGGCCCGGACGGCGGCACTGAGCCGTCCGGCGCTCGCGGCGATGTCGTTGCAGGTCCATCGGGTTGAGGCGGCTGCGGTCCATCACCCGGCTGCGACGTAGGACGGGCGGGCATCGGCCCCGCTTGTGCCGGCGGGGGAATGGTCATATTATTCGAACCATTTTGTCCGGAGCCGATGGCGCTGTTGCTTGACGAATCGTCCGGAGGAGCGTAGCAACAGACCCGTATTTGCGCGGCCGGCGGCGTGGCGGCGCCGCGGGGCGACGGCGTGCCGGTAGGAGGCCGCGGCAACGGCGGTGTCGGCTGCAAATTCAGCGAGGGCGGCGGCGTGGGCTTCGTTGGTCCTGGCATCACGGTCGGCGGCAGAACCAACTGGCGTTCCCGCTGAAACGATGTCTGCTGAATGGGACTCGGAGTCGCCGCATTCTTTGTCTGGAGGAATCGCGGTCCCAACCCTTCGGCCCGCCCACGCTGGACCAGCGGATCCTCAGCGCGCGATTGTCGCACGAGGGGAACACGGTGCGCATGTACCTTGAACTCGCCGCGCGTCGTCAAATCGAGGACCGCGCGCGGGAAGTCGTGAATCTCGGTGCCGTCATCAATGCGCACCTTGCCCTCGGCATAAATCTCCGCACGCAGTTTCCCCGTCACCTTCGTTCGGCCGAGATCGATCCAGATGACACCCTGCTCGAACCGCGCTTGCACAATTCCCATCTGGGCGAACACCAATCCGCGGAAAAAGAACACGCAATACTCGGTCGGTCCCAGTTTCTCCGTCCATGTGGCGATTTCGTCTGCATCGAGGATGAGCGGCTTCGATTCGCCGGCTTGAGCGCGTTGCAATCGATAAATCTTCGTGTCGGCCGCCGCGGTCGGCGTCGCGGTCCGCTGTGTGGCGGGCTGCACGGTGTTGGATGAAGCCGGGGCGGGAGCCGGCTTGGAAACTTCCCACCAAGGTCGTGCCGTTGCTCCGGAGGCAGCGCGGTCCTGAGCGCGAAGCGCGGCCACGGCGCAAAAGCCGAGCGCGAGCAGCAGCGCAAGCAGGCTTGCCAGCCGGCGGAACGAGGAATACCTCACTACGGCGCCTCCATGCGGTCCCGAACCCAACTCTAGGCACAATCCGTGACCCGATTTCACGTGCGAGCGGCGGAGTATAGAAACGCGGCAAGAAGTGTCAAGTCCAAGCAGCGATCTGCCGACAGATCGGATGGGCCTGCCGATGCGACAATCTCCGCCCTCTCCCCCCTTGCCCCCCTCGTGCCATCCCGTGCCCTCTGATGCCGCCACATCGCCACATCGCCACATCTCTACACGGCCATA
>DASRBG010000004.1:0-3708 GCA_035653735.1 Gemmataceae bacterium | reverse complement strand
GTTGTGGCGCAATGTGGCGACGGGACGCTACCGGAATGCCCGCTCATCGAAACTCTATTCGGCAACGCTGCGTGACTCCGCGGCGGCGGGTGAGCTGACCCAGGGAGCTGATCTGACCAATGCTCTGACGCGCGAACAAATCGGTTGCTGCATCACATAGCGGTGCAAATATCGCTCAGGTCTTTCCGCTGTCGTCCGGAAACTCAACAACAAATGTCGTGGCCAGCGAACCATCGCCTGTTTGGCGATACAAGCTGCCGCCAAGCTTGGCGACCTGGCTCTCGACGATTTTCATGCCGAGACCTCGCCCTGCCGTAATCGCTTGGTCATCGGGCGGGCCGCTGCCGGCGTCGGAAACAGACAGCTCAAACCGCGCCTCCGGGGTCCGCTGGAACGCTACGCGTATGGGGCTCTTTCCGTGCTTGATCGCATTGGTGACCAGCTCGCTGACGATAAGGCCGAGCGCGACGATCTTGTCCGTCGGAAGCTTGATGGCGGCGCCGTCGCAGGAAATCTTGCCCGCTCCGCCCAGCATGCCAGAGAGGTCCTCGCACAGCCGCTGGAGGTACTCCTTGCAATCGACCAGGGCGATATCGTTGCTGAGATAAATGTGCCGGTGTACCTGAGCGATCGATCCCACGCGCTTTGCCGCGGCTGACAACTCTTCAGCGGCTGCTGCATCGGCGGTTGACCGGCTCTGCAGCATGAGGGTTCCTGACACGAGCTGAAGGCCGTTCATGACCCGGTGCTCGATCTCCTTCGCCAGGAGGGCCGCTCGATGCAGCGCCGCGTCCTTCTGTGCAAGCACTTGCGACAGATCATTGACGGCGCGGCGCCCTGAAAGCCGCAGCTCCATCTGGTCCATCACCACGGACGCCAAGTCCTGTAAGTGCGCAATCTGCTCGTCGGTGACCGGGCGGGGCATTCGATCAATGACGCAGAGCGTGCCGAGATTGAAGCCGTCGTGCGTTCGCAAGGGAATGCCGACATAGAACCGCAGCCCGAAATCGCCAGCCACGAGCGGATTGGCGAGCGAGCGTGCGTCGAGCTTTGCGTCGGTCAACACCCACGGGTCCAGCTGCATGATGGCTGACGCGCACAGGCCGGGTGCACGGCCGATCTGCGCAATCTCGAGCCCGTGGTGCGACTTGAACCATATGCGGTCATGGTCAACCAGGCTGATGATGGAGATCGGCGTCGAAAGCAGCCGGGCGGCGATGGCGGTGATGCGATCAAAAGCACCATCGGGGGGAGTATCGAGGATATCATAGCGGCGCAGGGCCTCGAGACGTCTGCCTTCATAGTCGGCCGCACGTATGTCGGGATGCAAGGTATGGATTGATGCTGCTGCCACGTCCAATCTTCCTTGTGAACTAATTGCATCTGGGCCAGGAAGGACTGGCGACCAGAACCTATTGGCTGTGCACTCGCCACCGCCTAGCCGGATGCTGCACTGGCGTCGGCGGAAGGCGCAGGGCCCTGGTCTTTGACCAACGGCGTTAGAGCAGGGCTAGATCTTGCCGCCGCGCGTGCGATCTTTCACCTTGCCCGGTTGAGCCTGGGCCTTGCCGGCGACCCGCTCCACAGCGCCTTCAGCCTCGGTCTTCTTGTCGCCCGTGACTTTGCCGAGGGCTTCCTTGATGGAGCCTTTTACTTGTTTGACGGCGCCCTTTGCCCGATCCTTGTCCATTGCGGTCTCCTCGCTGCTTTTCCAGCGGCAGGGCTGCCGCAGCCTCTGAATCTAGGAAGACGCATGCGGTCTGCCAAGGCAAAGAGCTACTGCTTCATCTGGTAGGTACGTACTAGACTATCGCCCTCGTCGTGACGTCGGCTTCGCCAGGTGTTTGCCGGAGAGGCCGCGCTCGCGGGCCCATATGATCACCGCACTGCGTCGATTGACGCCGATCTTCTGATAAAGAGAGAAGACGTGGTTGCGGACCGTATTGGGCGAGAGCTTGAGTGCCTGGCTCATCTCTTTGTCACTCATGCCCTGGCAGATCAGCCCCAGCACCTCGCGCTCGCGCGATGTCAGATCCTCGAGTTCCGCGGTGGGCACGCGTGGGCGCGCGCTCTGGCGCAAGGCCGCAAGCTTTTCGACCACGCTCCGGCTGAACCACGAGGTGTCGGCCATGACCGCTTCAATGGCGGCCATCAAATCATCCTCCGTGCACTTGCGCTCGGTGATGTCCTGAACGACGAGCAGAATGCACGGTTCGTCGTTGATGCTGACCGTGTCGGCCGACGCGAGACATTCGACCAAGGTCTCGTCCTTTGCGCGAAGCTGAAGATCCCAGCCGCGAAGACTCTCTCCCTTTTGCAGCGCCGCCTCGATCTGCTGCTGCGCGGCCTTGTCCGTCCACAGACGCAGTTCTGCCGGACTGCGTCCAACCACCTCCTCTTCAGCATAGCCGGTCAAGGCCTTGAACCCCTCGTTGACGTCCATGATCTTGAAGCCTTTGAGGCTGCAAATCGACATCGCGACGGGTGAGAGGCGGAACGATTTGGCAAAGCGCTCCTCGCTCTGTCGAAGCGCGGTTTCCGCCTTCACGCGCGCATCGAGGTCTGCGAATGTGAATAGAATGCAGCTTTCCTCGCCGATCTCGATCGGTTCCCCCGCTACGATCACGTGCCTGAAGCCTCCCTGTGGCAATGGCACGCGCCCTTCCATCTGCGGGATGGTCTGGCCCTGCTTCAGCCGCTCGAGGGCGAGCTCACGCTTTTGCGCGTCATGCAGCACATCGATGGTGCGGAAGCTCGCACCCAGCACTTGCTTGCGGGTATAGCCGGTCATTTCCAGGAAGCCCGGATTGACGCGGACGTAAAGACGATCTGAAACACGGCAGATGAGGGCGGGCGCAGGATTGGCATTGAATGCGCTTTCGAAACGCTCCTCGGCCCGAAACCGTTCAGTTTCGTCCTTGATGATGAGGACGAGATAGTCCGGCACTCCGGCGTCATCTGTGATTACCAGGCTGCGGATCGTGTGGATCCATCGCTGCTCTGGATCGCGCGCGGGGCTTACTTCGACGATCACATCACTGAAGCTCTCTCCCGTGACGACGCGCTCGATCGGATAGCGGCCGCGCTCGACCGCTCGGTTGTTGCGGTAGCGCAGCAAAAAGCGTTGCCGATACTGACTGACGGTCGCGCCAAGCGCCTTGACGGTCCGCACGCCGTGCATGGTAAGAGCGGCGTCGTTTGCCCAGAGGATCTTCTGGTCGGTTCCGATCAGGATCACGCCATCCGCCAAGCCGACGATGATCTGCTGAAGCTGACGGTAATCGCGGCTGGGTTTCTTCAGTTGATTTTCCATCGTTCTCTCTGTCGAGTGCTCCCGCGACCGCGCGCTCAACGTTCAGCAAGTGTGGCGATCGGTCGTTCCACAACGCAGCTCTGCGTTTGCGCGGACGACGTCGTTGACAGTAGCGCTGATGCGACCGGGACAGATAGCGAAATTACACCAGTCGTGCTGGTGGGTCTGCTTCTTGATGGCAAGACGCCAACGACCGATCCTAGCCGGCGGGATCAGGCATCAACGACAAGGAGCGAGGATGAAGACAGCCGCTATAGCCGCCACGATCGCATTCGCTTTGAGCGGAGCTGCTTTGGCCCAGACGCCGACGGCGCCGCAGCCGGCCAGTACGCTCGCAAGCCTGCCGGTCAATTCGGTCACCGTGACGAATTACTACAAGCAGAATGTCTACGATT
>DASRBG010000003.1:0-2751 GCA_035653735.1 Gemmataceae bacterium | reverse complement strand
CCCGAAGGATGTGCCATTCCGCGTTTTCCGGTTCCTGCTCCGCGGCGGCGCCGTTGCGGCAGGCGAATTCAAACGCCAAGCCTAGCGCGTCGAGATCCTCCACCGCCGCCAGTCCCGCCTGGCGAGCCGAGCGTAGCTCCTCAAAACAGCGCCGCCGTGCGCTGCTCTCCCCGTTGGGAAGGCCGGCAAGGCTCAACAGGTCGAGCAGGGCGTCCATCTGCTGGCGGAAAATGTTTGCTTCGGCGGCAGTGTGGGAACGACCGAGGGCGTTCCACAAGGCCTCGCCGCCGACCGCGATTTCCAGGGTCAGCCAGGCATGCCGCGCCGCTTGCCGTACCGCGTGCAAAACGATGTCCCGTTGCTTGCCGAGTGAGTAGTCCTCACGGACCTGTCCTGGTTCGCGTGGAGACGACGGGGACGGAATGCCATGACGGACGGACCATCGACGCAGGGCGAGCAGAGCGACTATTTGAGTCGGAGCCGCAGTTTCAGCGTCGATCATGAGATCGTTTGCCAAACCGAGATCCTCCCAATAAATGCTTTTGTGATCGATCAACACGGGATGCGGATGGCCCTGGGAGCTTCCGACCCTTCCGTGCTAGAAACCCGCCAGCGGCGCAAAAACGCGCTGCGCCGCCGGCGGGGATCCTCTCTCGTGCAATGCGGAACAAGCCATTAAAAACTCGGCACCACATCACCGTTGGCTCGCGTGACCAGAGCGGAGATGACGGCAGGCGTAACGCTCGACGTAATCAAGCGAACCGAGCCGTCGGCGAGGGCGATATTCGCACCGCCGGCGTGGAAGCCGAAGATCTGGCCTGACCCGTCCGTGCCCAACGCCGCTCCGGCCGGTACTGTCAGCGGGTAAGTGCCGGCCGCGTCCACGCCGTTGGCAGCATTAATCGTGAACGAACCACCCGGAATGGTACCGGCCTTATCAGAGAAGCCGATGAGCCAGATCTCGCTGGCCGGGCGAGACCAACCGCCGCCGTTGACTCCGTGCTGCGTCAAATCGAGGCCCTGCTGCACACCGCCTTGATTGAAGAGGAAGGGACGCCCTGCGGACTCGGCTACAAGGATGGTGTTGGAAGTACCGTCTTTGATGTCCGTAATGGCGACCGGATAGGGATCGGCGCCCAGACTGTTGGTTATGACTCCGTACGGGTTATTGGGAACGATTCCCGTGGCGGTGCTAAAAGCCGGATGCACGCCGTACACCCCGGCGTAATCGGTCACGCCAATGATGGGAGGATTGTTTGTACCCCAACCGGTTGGAGCGGATGCCGCGGGATTATTGTCCAACCGGGTGGGATTGGCGCCTGACGGGCATTTCGCGACCGACAGCTGCACCGACGTGATGGGCAGGTTCGTTGCGCTATCCCAATTTGTGGTCGGGTCATAGGCCTTGCCGAGGGCATCCTGTTCGACGAACTCCAGGATTTGCGTGAACCAGCGTTCGCGAACGGAGCCCACCGTGGCCCCCGGGGGTCGGTGGTTTTGCGGGAAGGCTTTGAAGGTATCGTGGAAGTTGTGTAGCCCCAAAGCGATCTGCTTGAGATTGTTCTGGCACTGAATGCGACCGGCGGCATCGCGGGCCTTTTGCACGGCCGGCAGAAGCAGGGCGATGAGCACGCCGATGATGGCAATCACGACGAGCAGCTCGACCAGGGTAAAGGCGGAACGTTGACGTCTGCGTTTCATGGAAATCTCCTGCGTGGAAACCGTGTGAGAAAGAAAAACGACGTTGTCTGTTTCCGAGGCTGAAGCGTACGCGAAGGGGTATCCCACAGCATCCGTGTTGTGGCACGGTCTCCGGACCGTGCCACTTGGGCCGACCGCAGGTCTCCCGGACTTCAGGAGACCTGCGGTCGACGCGGGTGGCACGGTCCGGAGACCGTGCCACAACGCCGTGTTGTTTAGCGCACCATTAGCTCGAACGAGGGAAGATCGTTGCAAGCAAGGGGAATGAGCAACGGAGGCAATACGCATGAGCACCCTCCTGGAGTGTCGCGTTTGCCTCCGGCGGACCGGTCAACAACGCAGAAAATTAGATGGGCCTCCCGCTTGGCGGGTCGGCAACAAATTTCACTCCGCGCTCTACGTGTGGCGTTTTAGGCCGTGCGGCGAGCGCTGATAGCGTTGGCGCTCCGTGCGCTCCACCTGCACGACGACGCCGTCTTGCACCGTCAGCGTGATCGAGCCGAACTGCAAATCGCGCAGGGCGTTCTCGACATGCTGCCATGTCCAGCGTAGGTTCGTCTCTTGCGCGGGCGGCCGCGATACTTCAGCGACAATTCGATCGGCCATGATAGACCTCCTTCAAATCGAATAATCGGGCACAAATACCCGAGCGCGACGCGGGGCGACGTAGACGCGATCGCCGCTTTTGAGATCGAGTTCGGTGCAGCGTTCGGGACTCAGCTCGACGCTGAGATCGTGTTCGTCCCTGCCCGCGCGCAACTGAACGCGGACGACGGCGCCGACGGGATGAACGTGCAGCACGGTGGCGGCCAAGCTGGCAGGCGACTCCGCGGCATATTCGATGTCCAATTCGTGCGGCCGGACGTACACCGCGGCCGAGCGTTCCTCATCGTGTGGGTAATCCGGGCACGGCACCTCCGCCTCGCCCAGGAAGGCCCGGCCATTCTGGACGCGGCCCTGGAAGACGTTGACGCGGCCAAGAAAGTCCATGACGAAGGCCGTGGACGGATGCTCGAACACCTCGCGGGGACTGCCCACCTGTTCGATCTG
>DASRBG010000002.1:0-24612 GCA_035653735.1 Gemmataceae bacterium | reverse complement strand
GGCCACCGGCTTTGACCGAAGGTCTCCAAAGCTGTGTAGGAGCGGAGACCTTCGGTCGCGGACCGTGGCGGGGTCCGGAGACCCCGCCCCAACGGAGCCCTCCAGTGTTGTGGCCCGGTCTCCGGACCGGGCCACCGGCTTTGACCGAAGGTCTCCAAAGCTGTGTAGGAGCGGAGACCTTCGGTCGCGGACCGTGGCGGGGTCCGGAGACCCCGCCCCAACGGAGTGTTGTGGCCCGGTCTCCGGACCGGGCCACCGGCTTTGACCGAAGGTCTCCAAAGCTGTGCAGGAGCGGAGACCTTCGGTCGCGGACCGTGGCGGGGTCCGGAGACCCCGCCCCAACGGAGCCCCAACGGAGCCCTCGCTTACGCTGCGGGCTGGTAAACATCTCACTTCTTCGCCGCCTTCAAGTGCTCATTATCGAGCTTATCGACCGCCCACAAGAGACCGCGCGTCACGAGATCGAGATAACGATCATCCGCCACGGTGTTATTATTGTGACCGAGCGTCGTGGCAAAGACGCGTGTTTTGCCCTTGTACATATTGGTCCAGACGGCGACCACATCTTCCGTACGCTCTTTGCCGTCCCTGCTTTTGATGATCTGTTTGCCGCGCGCGATGGGATGAGCTGTTTCCAATAACTTACCGGCCGAGTTGTTGTAAAGCTCCTCTTTACCGGTGGTCCAATCTGTCAATCCCTTCGTGATGGGATTGTCCTTGTCCGTAAAAGTGATGGCGATGGGCAGTTGCGGGCCGTGGCCGGTGCTGGGCAGACCGGTGAACTCGAACCACGGTGTATTCTTCGGCCAGCCCGCGCTGCGATAAGAATGTATACCGCAGTGTAATACCACGGCCGGCAAGCCCTGGCGGTGCGGCTCCAGGATGCGCGCGATGAGGGATTCATCTTTCACATCGGAGCAGCATTCATCGTGAACAACGACGTCGAAACCCTTGGCCCAGTCGGTCTTTTCAAAGACAGGATTGAGGTGGCCGCAACCGCGGTCGGGGTCGTAGGCGATCGTAACCTCGACGTGGGCGCGTGCGGCGATTCCTTCGCGGAGAATATCTTTTTGCTTGGCGTAATCGTGAAAGCAGCCCCCGGTGACTAGCAGAGCACGAATGGGTTTGGGTTCCTCGGCGCGCGGAGCGGCGTCGCCAGTTCCGAGCAGAAATAGTAGAGCGACGGCCGGCAGCGCGAACAGCCCGTATCTCCAGCGAAGCATCGGCAGTACCTCCGTTAGGTGAGAGAGTGCGACGGCTCAATTTTATCCCGGTGATACTGGACAGCAAGCTAATTCATTGGCACGATCTTTGCCGTATCTCTTCGCGGTTTAATCGCCCGCACGAAACAAGGGAGGGAGGCGAAGTTCAATGCAAGGGCAATTTCAGATTCGACGAGTCTCCAAGCAGCGAGCGGATGAATTGAAAAAATCCGGGGCCTTGGGGCGGTCTCTGCTGCTGGATACGTTCAATGGTTTTCTCCTGATTGAACCGGTGGGGAGCAATCTGGGAGACGGCGACTTCCTGTCGCCCGAAGAGGCGGAATATGAGCTGCAACCGGTCTGGCACCTGGGACCGATGTCCGCTCTCCGCCAGGCGCGCAAGCGTCTTGGGTTGGAAGCTGAGATCGAGGCCGGGCAATTTTCCGGCTCCAGTGTCTAAAATTCTTCCTGCGGATCACGGGGCGAGCGGCGCGGCGTCAGCCCACCGGTGATGCATCTACCGGCGGACTGACGCCGCGCCGCTCGCCGAGGTACCAGTGGACAATCGGAGGCGATGCGGGTAGTCCTAGCCTCGTAGGCCGGCGGGGCACGTCTTCCACGGCGGAAGCGCGGGACGGCTGCCGGTACCAGTCCCTGGAAGCCTTCTCATGGCACGTTCCACCCGCGGCTTGCTCCACTTCCTCGATCGTCCCTCGTTTCACGAGGCTACCCTGGTGCTCGCCTTCGATGGCTGGATGGACGGCGGCAGCGTCTCCACCGGCACGGTGCAGCGCCTCGTTGATCTGCTGGAGGCCCGCTCCATCGTCGAGATCGAGCCGGACACGTTCTACATCTACAACTTCCCCGGCCCGATGGAACTGGCCGCTTTATTCCGTCCGCGCATCGAAATCGAGGACGGCCTTATCAAGACCATTGAGCTGCCGGCGGCCACCTTTTTCGCTCACGAAGCAGCAAACCTCGTCCTGTTTTTGGGCAAGGAACCGAACCTGCGCTGGCCCACCTTCGCCGACTGCATGCTTGAAGCCGTTCGCACTGTTGGTGTGCGGCGTATGTTGTTTGTCGGTTCGTTCGGCGGCTCGGTGCCGCATACGCGCGAGCCGCGCTTGCATGTCACCTGCTCCGAAGCAGACATGCTGCCGGAAATGGAGCCATACGCCCTGCGCCGCAGCGCCTACGAAGGTCCTGGTTCCTTCGCCAGCTATCTGATGACGCGCGTAGGAGAAGAGGGTGTACGGATGGCGACCCTGGCCGCGGAGATCCCCGGCTATTTGCAAGGCCCTAATCCTGTGTGCATCGAGGCCGTTACGCGCCGGCTGGCCAAGATCCTGCGCCTGCCGCTCGACCTTGCGCCGTTGCGCACCGCCAGTACCGAGTGGGAATTGGCAGTGACCGCGGCGATCGAGAAGGACGAGGAGATGGTGGGCAAGGTCCGCGAGATGGAAGAAGCCTACGACAATGACCTGCTGCAAAGGGGAGAGGAGCCGTGAATCTTGGGAAGCGGTGAGCGGGGTTGCGTAAGCGCCCCGAGGAAGTCTCTCGGGGCGCTTACGCAACCCCGCTCACCTCGATGTTTTCTCAGGCATCCTCGGGCCAGGCTCCCAGCAGCCGCCGCAGGAGGACGAGCTGGCCCAAATGATAAGCGTTGTGATCCGCGACAAGGAGCGCCTCGCGAAGGATGGTCTGGCCCTCGCCGTGCGGGATCGCGGCGAACAAGTCGGTCGCGGGATCGGCAACGAGATCTTGCATCGCCCGCAGGTCGGCGCGGAAAGCGGCGATGCTGTGATCCCAGGCGGCATCATCGCCGGGAGCATCGCCCTTGGGCCAGTAGTCATCGGGAAACTTTGGCGCGACGTACTTGGGATTGCGGCAAAAATCCAGGATGTCCCATTGGGCGATGCGCATGTGTTCCACGAGACGCCAGGGCGTGTGCGGCTGCGCGGTGGGTTTGGCTCCCCGTAACCCCGCCGGCAAATCGGCAATCGCCTTCTCGAAATCGAGATGAGCGCCCCCGCCGCGCAGCAAATAGAGCAAATGTTCTCGCAACGCTTTCGCCGTGTCCATCGTGATTCCCCTTGGGGACGAGCAGATAATGGGGCGAGTCACGGCAAATCATTATTCCGTAAACGGGAAAGAGTCAAGGGGCGGAGGATGCCTCATGGGGTAGGAGCGGGTTTGGGGAAGACCACCAGTACGCGCTCGCCGGAATGAACGCGGACCTGCTGCCTTTGCTCGACCGGCTTTCCTTCGTTGTCGATCCACCGCGCCTTGAGTTCATAGATGTATTCGCTGCCTCTCGCCAGGGGCGGCGAACGGAACAGGCGATCGGGGCCGAGTTGTTCCGTCGCGAAGCCGTCCACCCAAAGCTCGCCGAAGAAGGGCATCTTGATGTCGATAATCGCGGCGAGTCCAGGCTCCTGATCCATCCGCGGCAGGATCACGTCGCGGGCCGATTCCTTGGTGTAGCCCGGCGCTCGCGGCGGCGTCAGGTAGGCCGGGTTGATGGGATTGTAATAGCCGCCACGACCCCAAGGAAGCGACGGATAGCGCGAACCGCTGCCCCAGGTGTAGGGCGACTGCCAATAGTCGGGAGAGGTGCTGTTAGCCCAGTATGGATAGGCGTCAACATTGGAGACGCCGTTATAGTGGTAGGACTCGAAATAGCTCCATTGCTGGCCGCCGCGATAGGGGCCGATCGAGTAATCGTATGGCCCGCGGAATAGTCCCGCCGCCGAGGCTGTCCCGCACGAGAAGAGGACGCCCAACGTTCCAATCGTTACTAGCGGTAAAATCCGTATCGGCCTCATGGTGCGCCTCCGGGAGCAGTGCTTGTACGGCAAAGATCGACCGTTGCACCCGCGGGAAGCACGACTAGATCGGCCTAACGTCACTTTCTACAGAATAGCTCTCCCCTTCCTCCGCTATCGACAGAGCAAGCGATTCTTTCGTCAGGAACGTAACGAATCAGGCGGAGATCACTTCTTGTCGTGTATGTGGTCGTGGGAAGGCTGGATCGCTTCCGCATCGTGCGGCAGCGGAAGTTTATCCGCGAAGCCGTCAACAGGAACGGAACCGAAAGCCGGAATCAACCCCTTGAGCCGCTGGCCGACGATGCTGTGCCAGATGCCGTAACTGAAATAGATCACCAATCCAACCACCAGCCAGACGACCAGCCGAATCCAGGTATCCAACGGCAAGAACAACATCATGATAAGGTTGACAACGATGCCCAGCGGACCGAACACGAAAAGGAACGGCGTGCGGAACGGGCGTTCGGCGTTTGGCCGGCGGATGCGCAGCAACAACACAGCGGCGCAGACGATGACGAAGGCCATCAGCGTGCCGATGTTGACCATTTCTTCGAGCTTGGTGATGGGCGTGAACGCGGCCACGAGGGAGATGATGATGCCGGTTAGCATCGTCGCGCGGTGCGGCGTACGGAAACGCGGATGGATGGCCGCGAAGATGCCGGGCGGCAGCAGACGGTCGCGCGCCATGGCCAGGAAGATGCGGGCCTGGCTGAGGAAGGAAATCATCAGCACGCTGGTCATGCCGGCCAGAGCGCCAATGGCAATCAACAGGGCGGCCCAGCGCAAGAAACCGAGGTTCGCTTGCCCTGCCGCCTTCTGCCGGAAAGCGGCGGCCACTCCTGCTTCCGAACTGATCTCCGGGTAGGGCACCATGCCGGTCATCACGGACGACACCCCGATATACAGGAACGTACACAAAATCAACGAAGCGAGGATAGCGATGGGGACGTCGCGGTGCGGCAGCTTGGCTTCCTCGGATTGCGTTGAGATGGCATCGAAACCGATGTAGGCGAAGAAAACGATTGAGGCGCCGAAAATGATGCCGGCCAAACCGTAGGGCATGAAGGGAGAGCGCACGGCGTCATCGATCGATTCCAGTTTCTGGTTGAGTCCGATCAGACCGAGAATGCCCCATTTCTCCGTGGCCTTGGCGGGCGCCTCCTTCTTGGCCTCGGCGAGCACTTGGGCCACTCGTTCTTTCTCCGCCGCGTCGCGGGGCAGCTTGGGTCCAAACTCCTCCTCGGCCTGGCGCACCATCTCCGCCGCCTTGTCCGCCGTGTGCTTGCCCTCCTGGAGGAGTTGATCGGCCACTTTTTTGCGGTGCTCGATCTTGTAAACGGCGAAGGATTGCTCCGTCAACTCTTTGCTGCGCGTCTTGGCCTCTTCGCCTTTGAGTCCCTCGCTTTCGACCATCTTCTTGACCACCGAGGGAATCAGCGTTTCCTCCGGCAACAGCCGATCTTGCACAGGCACCTCAGTCCAATTGTGCCAGGTAACGAAGCCAATGCCCGCGGCGATAACGAACAGCACGACGCCGAGCTTGACCGCGACAAGGATGGCGTTGGCCGTGGCGCTCTCGCGGATGCCGATGACGAGGATGACCGTCACCACCAGGGTAATAAAAAGGGCCGGTAGGTTGAACCAGGCCCCCTCTGTCGTGAATGGATCGGAGGATAGAAACGCTGGTACTTGAACACCGAAGAAGAGCAGAAATTCGTTCAGGTATTTCGACCACGACGAGGCGACGCAGGCACACGCCATGGCGTATTCGAGGATGAGATCCCAACCGATGATCCATGCGAACAGCTCGCCGAGCGTGGCATAGGCATACGTGTAAGCGCTGCCGGCCACGGGGGCCATCGAGGCGAACTCCGCATAGCAGAGAGCAGCGAATAGGCAGCCGATGCCGGCGACGACGAAGGAGAGCACGATGGCCGGCCCCGCATCCTGCGCCGCGACGCGCCCGGTCATGACGAAGATACCCGAACCGATAATGGCGCCGACGCCTGCCGCCGTCAGCGCCGTGGGACCAAGCACCCGGCGGAGGCGGTTCTCGCCCTTCACCTCGGCTTGCAGGATTTCCAGCGATTTCGTGGCGAACAGCTGTTTCAACATGGATTCCCCCATCGTTTGATCATTCCGGCGAGCGGGGTCGCGTAAGCGCCCCGAGTGCTTCCTCTCGGGGCGCTTACGCGACCCCGCTCGCCGGAATGATCAAGCTTCCTTCGTATCGAGGATCAACGTCACCGGCCCATCGTTGACCAATTCCACTTGCATCATGGCTCCGAAGCGGCCGGTGCCGACCGGCAGCCCAAGAGAGCGGAGCGCGTTGACGAACGCCTCATACAGCGGCACGGCGATGTCCGGCGGCGCGGCAGCGATAAAGCTCGGCCGTCTTCCCTTGCGACAATCGCCATACAGCGTGAACTGACTCACCACCAGCAGCGAACCCCCGACATCGGCCACGCTGAGGTTCATCTTCCCGGCCGCATCGTTGAAAATTCGCAAATTAGCCGTCTTCTCGGCCAACCACTGCACATCGGCCGGCGTGTCCGTCGCGGTCACGCCCAACAAAACGAGCAAGCCATGCTCGATATCGGCGACGGTTTCGCCGTCGATGACAACGGCGGCGCGACGGACTCGTTGCACGACGGCTCTCATGCCGGATTCGCCCGCGAACACTTAAGGGTAAAGCAATTCACACGATCGATCAATGATTATAGCGATACGCCTACTCCAGGTCGCGGGGGAATTTCCACGCCGCCTTCTCGTTCCCACGCTCCTGCGTGGGAACGCACGTGTGCGACGCTCTGCGTCGCGTCCTGTGCCCAGTCAGCCGAGAGATTCGGGCCGCAGAGCGGCCGGACGTGCGTTCCCACGCAGGAGCGTGGGAACGAGAACCGGTGCGGGACACTGCCAAATACCCGAATCTAATCCCGCATCCGCCTCGCATTGCCTTGGTTGGCTGGCGCCTCTATACATGTAGAATACGTAAAGAGCACGGAGGCGGTTCCGCGTCGCCTCTTTTTGATCTGTCCGTTGCGAAAGGATAAGTCATCATGCAAACTCGACCGCGCACGAAAGCTCGCCGCAAGTCGCGCTTTCGCCGTTGTCCCAAGTGCCAAAAGCAAGTCCGCTTGCACCAGGTCCGTTGCCGTACCTGCCATCAGAAATTAAAGCTGAAGTAGCGATTGGAGGGATGATAGCAACGGCAAGGGGTTCCGTTGTGAAAATGGCTTCTTGCGTTGGACGGACAGGTGCGTCATAATCAAACAATACGCTGCTCCTGTCTATCCTGGAAGGGCCTTGTGCCATGGCGACGCCTGAAGGATCCGTGGACGACATTTTTCTTCCCGGCGGCCGACTGCGTCTGGATTGTTTTAGCGACGATGCGTTGCGCGCCTTGCGGGAATCCTTGCGTCTGGCCCGCGATACGCGTTGGGACAGCGTCCGCAGTCCGCACGTTTTCATGGGCCTGCTCGCCGTGCCCGACGCCAGCGTCCGCAACTGGGGCGAACGCCTGCAAGCTGATCTTTCCAAGCTGCTCAGTCAATTTCAGGAGCTTTTCCACCAGGAACAAGGCGAAGAAGAAGCCGTCCTCGTTCTCAATCGCGAGTTCCTTTCCGATAATGTCATCCGTCTGCTGCGCGACGCCTATAGCCGCGCCGTGGATCATCAGCGCTGCAAAATCACGCCGATGGATTTGCTCATCAGTTTGCTCACCGCTTCCAACAGCATCGTCGCCGATTGCTTCGAGCGCATCGGCGTGACGGCCGCCAAGCTAACCGAGCTGGCCGTCATGGCCGAACACACCGGCCGCGGCGAACGGCCGGTGTAAGCCGGCCGGTATGCGACACCAACCAGCCGGCTTACGCCGGCCGTTCGCCATGGCATGCCAAGAGTGCAGCAACGTGCGTGGCCTCGATGAGACTGGCAGCGTCGGCGATACCGCGGCCGGCAATGTCGTAGGCGGTGCCGTGGGCCACGCTGGTGCGAACGATCGGCAAACCGGCGCTGATATTCACGGCCCTCCCTTCGCCGAGCAATTTCAAGGCAATGTGCCCCTGATCGTGATACATCGCCACGATGCCGTCGAAGTCGCCGCGCCGCGCCCGCACAAACAGCGTATCGCACGGCCAGGGACCGCTGGCATCGAAGCCCTCGCGACGAGCAGCTTGCACTGCGGGAGCAATGATCGTGGCTTCCTCATCGCCAAACAATCCGCCATCGCTAGCATGCGGATTCAGCGCGGCCACACCCAGCCGCGGACGCCGGCCCAGCATTCGTGCCAGCAACCTATCCAGCAGCCGCGTCTTTTCGAGCACGGCGTCGGTTGTCAAATGGCGGAACACGTCGCGCAGGGCCATGTGCAGCGTGACGTGAGCGACGGCCAAATTGCCCACCGCGAGGACCATGGCGAATTCCTTGACGCCGGTGCGATCGGCCAGGATCTCCGTATGGCCGGGGTAAGGCAAGCCGGCCGCGTGCAGCCCCTCTTTGTGTAACGGCGTTGTGACGATGCCGTCGGCTTCGCCGGCCATTGTCCAGTCAATGGCGCGGCAAAGGAAATCGTAAGCCGCCCGCCCCGCCGCCGCCGAGACACGGCCCGGTTGAACCGCGTGCAAGTCCTGATCGCTGCCGGGCAAGCACGGCAACACATCGACGGCCGGCGCTGCCTCGATAGGCCGCGCGATAACCTGAACGCGCCCCCGCGAGCCGATTAGCTCCAGCCCGCGCCGCACCCACAGCGGATCGCCGACGATCGCCGGACGGCACAACGACAAGAGATCCGGCCAGGCCCGCGCGACGATCTCTGGCCCAATCCCAGCGACATCACCGAGAGTAATCAGCATTCGAGGCCGATGACAAGGTGACAAGGTGACAGGGTGACAAGGTGACAAGGTGACAGAAGCACTAGCCTCTCCCGGTTGCTGATTGCCTGTTCGACTCGACGTTGACTGTATTTCCATCGCTCTTCACCTTGTCACCTTGTCACCCTGTCACCCTGTCACCTTCCACGTGCAAGCTGCACAACCAGCTTCTCAAGCAGGGTGCGCGGCGGCAGTTGGCTGGAGCCTTTGAGACCGAGGTCGGTTTCCAGCAGCCAATCGTAGATTTGATCGAGCCGGCGGCGGCCGAGATGACGAACCTGCTGCTCGGCGCTTCTGCGCCCAAACGGCGGCACGCCGGCTTGCTCCAGAGCGTCGGACAAGGACTGGCCCTGACTGTGCAAGCGCGCTACCTGAGCCAATCGCCGCAGCTGCATGCTGAACGCGCCCAGCAAACGCAGCGGTTCCTCGCCTTGATCGAAAAGGCGATCCAACAACGTCAAAGCCGCCCCGGCCTGGCCGGCGCCGATGAGATCGAAAATCTTCCACGTATTCTCGGCCCTGCTCTGGCCCACAAGTTGGTCCACGTCCGCCGCGTCAATACGGCTGTTGCTGCCGGCGTAGATCGCCAGCTTGGCCATCTCTTGATCGAGCAGTCCCATGTCGGCGCCGACCAAATCCACCAGCATTCGGGCGGCGGGCACGGCCAGCGGTTTGCCGTGCTGGGCGGCGCACCACTCGACGCACCACTCCGGCAGCTTTCGCGCATCGGGGGCCTTGCAAACGATCGTCGCCGCCTCCGGGAGCAGTTTGGCCAGCTTCGTGTTCGCCGGCCAGGATTGCACGTCGAGCACCAGCACCCCGGTTTTCGATGGCTCCGCGAAATACTTCTCCAACCGCGGCCGTTCGCGTGTCACGAACGGATCGGCGCGATCGAGGATAACGAGCCGGCGCGAGCTGAGAAACGGCAGCGTCTCCAGTTCATCGTGGATCTCGGCCCAGTTCGCCTTATCGCCGTCGCGCGTGGTCAAGCCGAAACCGTCGTCATCGGGGCCGAGCACCAGCGACCGCAGCGCCGCCAGCACCCGGCGCTTGAGGAAATGTTCATCGCCGTGGAGGACGTAAATGGGCCGCGGCTTGGCCTTGGCCGCTCCTTGAAGGAAAGTCAGACTGTCCATGTTCGCATTGTACCGCAAGCGGCCTCGGAGCGACGACACCGATTCTGTGTTCGGATCGGGAGGTATCGCATAGGATTGTATAGCAACACCCTCGTGAGGGACTGTCATGGATTCACGACATCGTGTGGTGATTGTTGGCGGCGGTTTCGGCGGGCTATACGCGGCGCAGGCGCTGGGCAAGGCCGACGTGCAAGTGACGCTGATCGATCGCCGCAATTTCCACCTGTTTCAGCCGCTTCTCTATCAAGTGGCGACCGGCGGCCTCTCGCCGGCCAACATCGCCGCCCCACTCCGCGACGTCCTCAAACGACAGAAAAACACGCGCGTGCTGCTCGGCGAGGTTGTCCGATTCGATCTTGAGCGCCGCTTGGTGATCCTCAAGGACGGTACGGAACCCTACGATTCGCTGATCGTCGCCGCCGGGTCACAGCCCCACTACTTTGGCCATCCCGAATGGGAACAATTCGCTCCCAGCCTCAAAACCATCGAGGACGCCACGGCGATTCGCCGGCGCGTTCTCTCGGCGTTCGAGCTGGCCGAGCGCTGCACGGACCCAGAGGACTGTCGCGCGCTGATGACGTTCATCATCGTGGGGGGCGGTCCGACCGGCGTGGAGCTGGCTGGCGCCATCGCCGAGGTGGCGCACTCTACGTTGCGCGGCAACTTCCGCTCGATCGATCCAGCCAAGTCGCGGATCATTCTCCTGGAAGGAGTCGATCGCATTTTGACCGCTTATCCGCCGAAATTGTCGGCCAAGGCGGTGAAATCGCTGAATCGCCTGGGCGTCACCGTTCGCACCGGGACCGTGGTAACGGACGTGCAAGCCGATCGCGTGACGATCCGCTCCGGCGATCAGACCGAGACGATTCGCGCTCATACGGTGCTGTGGGCAGCGGGCGTCGAAGCATCGCCCTTGGCCAAGGCATTGGCGCAGGCAACCGGAGCCGAGCTGGACCGCGCGGGACGCATCATCGTGCAGCCGGATCTCTCGCTGCCGAACCATCCCGAAGTGTTTGTCCTCGGCGATATGGTCAATTATCCGTATCAGGGCGGAAAGCCGTTGCCGGGACTGGCGCCCGTGGCCATGCAGCAGGGCCGCTACGTCGCCGACCTGATCCAGCGCCGGCTGCGCGGCGCCCCGCCGGTTCCGTTCCACTTCCGAGACCACGGCAGCATGGCAACCATCGGCCGCGCCGCCGCCGTGGCCGATCTCGGCTGGATTTCGTTCTCCGGCTGGCTGGCCTGGTTGGCCTGGCTGTTCGTCCACATTCTCTTCTTGATTGAGTTTCAAAACCGCGTTCTGGTGCTGTTCCAGTGGGCGTGGAACTATTTTACACGCAATCGCGCGGCGCGGTTGATCACGTTTTCCGAATCGCCGGTGAAGGAAATCGGGAGCACGAAGGGGGCCAGGTAGTCGGCGATTCGTGCGTTGATGTGCCTTCATCCTCCGAGGACGCTCACCGCCCCTTTCCATGTCAGATTTCAGAGGCGCTTTCGGCCTTTTTCCCCACAGAAGACAGCAAGGCCAGCGTTGCTTATTTCAAGACGATGTATCCGTTCACGAGTCGTTGGTGACAAACGTACAGAGAATGGGAACGAGGAGCTCGTAGGTCAGGCTTTTCAAGCTGACCTACATTTTTTCCGGCAAAATAATGGATGCGCCTGGCCTGCTCTGCGATCCTATTACGTAGAGAATCGTATCGAGTAGCGAGGATGCGATGGCAGGCACGCGACATCATTCTCTCTTGCAATATCTCCGCCAGACGCTGGGCACCCCTACCGGAACTACGGTCGGCGATGGGGATTTGCTACGTCGCTTCGTGGAGCAGCGGGACGAGGCGGCGTTTGAACTGTTACTGTGGCGTCATGCGGCGATGGTGCTGCACGTTTGTCGGCATGTGCTGGGCGATGCGGACGCCGCCGAAGACGCCTTCCAGGCGACGTTCCTTGTCCTGGTGCGCAAGGCCGGCTCGATCAGCCGTCGCGAAGCGCTCGGTGCCTGGCTCTATCGGGTCGCTTACCACATCGCTCTCAAGGCACGGACGGAGATGCGGAAACGGCGGAACGTCGAGCAGGATGAGGAAAATCGACATTTGCCGATATTATCGGATGATGCGACGGAGCGCGAGCAACGGCAGATCATCGCCGAGGAAGTGCATCGACTGCCGGCGAAATTTCGCGCGGCCATCGTCGCCTGTTATTTCGAAGCGAAAACGCTCGATGAAGCGGCCAAGCAGCTGGGTTGGCCGCGCGGTACTGTGGCCAGCCGATTGGCACGCGGTCGAGAATTGCTGCGCCGTCGACTGCTGCGCCGCGGTGTCGCTCTCACGCTGGGGGCACTGAGCACGGTCCTTTCGGCACCGCTGTCGACCACGGCGCTGACACGATTGATTCATGCAACCATTCCAAACGTGAAACACTTCGCGGCGAGTTCATCGGCGGCGGCTGTGATGCCGCCGCGCATCTCCGCGCTGGCGGAAGGAGGATTGCAAGCAATGGCTGGAACACGCAGGAAATCCGTTATGGTCGCCCTGGTCCTTGCCGGACTGGGTGGCGTGGGGACGACCTTCTGGGCGGCAGCGCCCCAGCGAGCAGAACCGCTGAGCGAATCCACGTCCCGTACGGCAGCCGTTCGTCCGGACGACAAAGCCAAACCGCGTGAGGATGCGGCGAAATTCGCGCGCGACATGGCGCAGAGCCGGCTCAATCTACGGAAGCTGGCGCTTGCCATGCACGACTATGCCGACGCGAACCATGCTTTCTTCCCACCGCCCGCCCTTATTAACAAGGAGGGCAAAGAGGTGTTAAGCTGGCGCGTCTTGCTGCTCCCCTACCTCGGCGAACGTGAATTGTACGAGAAGTTCAATCTATCTGAACCGTGGGATAGCCCGCACAACAAGAAGCTGCTGAGCAAGATGCCGGCGGTGTATGCTGCACCCGGCGTGAAGACGCGCGAGCCGTACTCGACCTTTTACCGGGTGTTCTTCACGCCGAAGCCAAAGGGCGCGGGCGCAGGAGAGGAGCCGGTTATCATTGGACTTCAGGCTGCTTTCGTGCAGGGGCGTTCGTCGAGATTGCCGGCCAGTTTCCCCGATGGACTTGCGAATACGATCCTCATTATCGAGGCGGGCCAAGCCGTACCCTGGACCAAGCCCGAAGAACTGCCCTACGCGAACAATGCAGCACCGCTGCCGGAACTGGGCGGCCTGTTCCGCGATGTTTTTCAAACTGTCTTCGTGGACGGCCACGTCGAGACGCTGACGAAGAAGTACAACGAATACTTTTTGCGAACCGTCATCACCAGCAATGGTGGTGAAGTCATGGATTTCGACACGATTCGGGCTTCTTCTGCGGCCGCCGAATGGCGGCGGAAGAACCGACAGCTGCAACAGGAACTCGAAGAGGCTCGGGAACGACTTCACCGGCTGCACGAAGAACAAGATGTCCTGCGTGGTCAGCCCCTCAAAAAGACCGAGTCAGAGAACGACGCGCCAGTGCAGGAGCTGAAGAAAGAAAATGCGCGCTTGCAAAAGGAGTTCGATCAGGTAAACGAGGAACAGAAGTCTCTGTCGCAGGAAATTCAGCGTTCTTTGCAGAAATCCTCGACAAAGAAAAATCCATAGAACAAACGGCAAGGTGGCAGGGTAAGCAAAAGTTTCGCTGTGAAATGTAGGCGAGTGGGGATGGTCGTTGTCGCTCATCCCCAGATCCCCTCGATGCCTCCCGGTATATCCTGAAACACTTCTTTGAGTCTCTTCAGTACCCGCACATAACGATTGACCGCCGCCGTCGGCTTGATGCCCAGGACCAGGGCAACCTCGGCGTTGCGGAGCGTATTTTACGCCGGCCGCCGATGATCGCACGGAAATTCTCCGCTTGGGTCTGGGCTGCACCAATGTCGATACTAAAGTTGCCATCCCCTGGCGCGACGGCCAACGGACCTCGCGGCGCTGCCGCAGTTGAGATAAACTGAATATGTGAACAGTAATCAGAAGGGGCCACACATCCGGGAGTCGCCTATGACGCAGCAAATACAGCGCGATCTCTTTCCCCCCGAAGGGGAAACGTCGGAACAGACCGCCACTCTGTTCGCGGATGTCGTGTTCGATCGACCGCTCGATCATGCGTTCACCTACGCGGTCGGCCCAGAGCTGCGCGAGCGTATCGCTGTCGGCAAGCGCGTCCGCGCGCCGTTTGGCCGGGGCGATAAGGCGACGGTTGGCTATTGCGTGCGCCTCAGCGAGACGCCGCCGGAACGGGCGGTCAAGGAATTAACCGGCGTCCTCGATGACGAAGCGCTTTTGACCGACAATCTGCTGCGGCTGACGCGGTGGATGGCGGATTATTATCTGTGCGGCTGGGGGCAAGTGCTCAACGCCGTGGTGCCGGCCGGAGCGCGCGAGAAGGCCGGCACACGCAAACTCACATTCATCGAGGCGGTGCCCGAAGCCGGGCTGAAGGAATTGCCTAGCGGTGAATCCGCGGAAACACAGCCCCCACCCATCCCGCCGAAACAGGCGACGGTGCTGGAATTGCTGCGGAAAGCGGGGAAGGCGGTTGAGCAACGACAGTTGATGCGGCAAGCCAAGTGCGGGCCGGGCCCAATCGAGGCGCTCATCCTCAAGGGGTTGGCACGGCGCGTGGCGCGGCGCGTCGATCGCTTCGTCGATAGCACGCACGAAGAAACGGCGCCGGCGGGACCAATCACCCTGAATGAAGATCAAATCGGCGTGTGGAACCAGCTGGAGCCGGCATTGAAACAGGGAGGTTTCCATGCTTTTCTGCTTCACGGCGTCACCGGCAGCGGCAAGACCGAGATTTATCTGCGTGCCATTGAGGAAGTGATTGCCCAGGGTAAGGAAGCGCTGGTGATGGTGCCGGAGATTAGCCTAACGCCGCAGACGATCCAGCGATTTCGCGGCCGCTGCGGTGAGGTGGCGGTGCTGCACAGCCACCTCGGCAACGCCGAGCGCGGCGGGCAATGGCGGCGCGTGGCGACAGGTCAAGCGCACGTCATCGTCGGCGCCCGCAGCGCCGTCTTCGCCCCGGCCAAGCGGCTCGGACTCATCGTTATCGATGAAGAGCATGAAAACACCTTCAAGCAAGAATCCACGCCGCGCTACCATGGCCGAGATGTCGCCGTCATGCGGGCGCGGCTGGAGAGCATCCCCATCATTCTCGGCTCGGCGACGCCGTCCTTGGAGAGCTGGCACAATGCGCAGCGCGGCCAATACACGCTGTTGAGCTTGCCGCAGCGCGTGCTGGACCGGCCGCTGCCCCAGGTCGGCTTGATCGATCTTCGCCATCAACCGCCCAAACGCGGCCGGCCCTCGGCCATCAGCGATGGACTTGAATACGCCATGAAGATGGCCCTCAAGGATGGCGGGCAAGTGATGCTGCTCCTGAATCGCCGCGGCTTCTCGACGCATGTGCATTGCCCCACGTGCGGCCATGTCGAATCGTGCCGTTTCTGCGACCTGGCGCTGACGTATCACAAAGAGCGCGACATCATGCTCTGCCATTACTGCGGCTTCGAGCAGGAGCCGCAGCGCAACTGCCCCTTGTGCGGAAAAGCCGCGGTGCGCTATCAGGGACTCGGCACGGAGAAATTGCAAGTCGAGATCGAGGAACGCTTCCCGCGCTATGTCGTCCGCCGCATGGACAGCGATACGATGCGCAAGCCCGGCAGCCATGCCCGCGTTCTGGCTGCCTTCCGCAAGGGACTGATTCACATCCTGCTCGGCACGCAGATGATCGCCAAGGGGCTGGATTTTCCAAATGTGACGCTGGTAGGGGTGGTCAACGCTGACGTGGGCCTGCACGTACCGGACTTTCGTTCAGCCGAGCGGACGTTTCAACTGTTATCGCAAGTGGCGGGCCGCGCGGGCCGCGGTCCCCAAGGCGGGCGCGTGCTCGTGCAGACATTCACGCCGGAGCATCCGTGCATCGCCCTGGCGGCGACACACGATTACGCCGGCTTCGTGGCCGCGGAGATGGCGCATCGCCGCCAGCACAATTATCCGCCCTATCAGCGCTTGGCCCGCATCATCGTCCGCAGCCGCGATCAAAAAGCGGCAGCCGACTTCGCCGATCAGCTGGCCGACGCTTTCCAGCGCGCACTGCACACGATGGCCGAGACATCGCCGCCGGAAGTGCGCGTGCTGGGACCAGCCGAGGCGCCGGTGTTCCGGCTCAAGGGCTATTATCGCTTCCACTTCCAGTTGCAATCGGCCAGCTCCGGCACGCTGCATCAAGTGCTGCGCACCGTGCTGCCGGCCCAGCGGCTGCCGGCAGGCGTGGAATTCACGCTCGATGTGGATCCGTTTAATATGCTGTGATGGCGTCGATTCTCATGCCCTCAGGCTTCCGCATCTCTCTTTCTCAGCCGTCTGCGTAGAATTGAGGGACAAGATATTTGCGCCTCTACGGCGCAGCACACAATGGAGGATAATCCGTGATGCAGAATGATGAACCGCGCCGGCTGAAACGCGCATGGATGCCGATTGCGACGCTCGTTGTGGGCATTGGTAGTTTCACGGCACTTGTGCGGGCCGATGCCCTGGAACCGATGCAGCAATTCTATATCGGCTTTGGCATCATCCTGGCGACGCCGCTATTGCTGGTGTTCTGGCTGCTGTTTCTCAGCGGTCTGCGTTGGTATCAGCGGCTGTTGTATTTGATCGCCGGCGCTGTCACCGTGGCTGGCTTAATATTCGGTCTCAGCCAAGTGCTGCGCATGGACGGCTCGATCGGCGGTTCCGGCATTCCGCGATTGCGTTGGAAATGGAGTCTATCTGCAGAGGCGCCATTGGCGGATTTGCGGATCGAAGATGGCAAGCAGATCGAAATATCCTCCTTTAAAGAGACAGATTACCCTCAATTTCTAGGACGTGGACGCGACGGCGTGGCGCACGGCGTCCACCTGGCCCGCGATTGGAATTCCCAACCGCCGAAAGAGCTGTGGCGAAAGAACATCGGCCTCGGCTGGTCGGCGTTCGCCATCGCCGGCGACTACGCCATCACGCAGGAACAACGTGAGGACAAGGAGTTGGTCGTCTGCTACGAGCTGAAAACCGGCAAGGTCCGTTGGAAGCACGAACATGATGTGCGGTTGAAAGATCCCCAGGGCGGCGATGGTCCGCGGGCGACGCCGACCATCGTGGACGGCCGTGTTTACACGCTGGGCGGCACCGGCATCCTCGACTGCATCAACGGCGCGACTGGCAAAAACCTATGGACGCGCGACACCCTCGGCGAGAACGAGCTGTCCAATTTGATCTGGGGCAAATCGTGTTCGCCTCTGGTTTGCGATGACAAAGTGATTGTCACCGGCGGCAAGGAATCGAAAGATAGCTTGCTGGCCTATGACAAGGAAACGGGCCAGCCGTTATGGAAAGCCGGCGACGACGCGGCCAGCTATAGCTCGCCGGCTCTGGCCAACTTCGACGGTACGAAACAAATCCTTAGCGTCAACGCCCACAGCGTCACCGGACACGATCCCAAGGAGGGCAAGGTGCTGTGGACGTATTCGTGGCCGGGCGATATGGCCAAGGCGTCGCAACCGGTGCCGTTACCTGGCGATCGCGTCTTTGTATCGGCCGGCTACAAGGTCGGCTGCGTTCTGTTGCACATCGCGCACGGCTCGGACGGACAATGGTCGGCCGAGCCAGTCTGGGTTGGTCGCAACAAGATGGCTACGCAGTTCTCCAACGTCGTCCTCGCTCACAACTGCGTTTTCGGACTGGATTGCCGCGACCTGGCCTGCATCGATCTGGAGACTGGCGAGCGAAAGTGGAAGGGCAAGGCCTACAATTTCGGCCAGGTCATGCTCGCCGGCGATCTGATCGTCGTGCAGGCGGAGGACGGCGACGTAGCCCTGGTCGAAGCTAATCCCAATGAATTCAAGGAAGTGGCGCGTATGCCGGCGCTCCACGATAAGACGTGGAACAATCCGGTACTATCGGGACCGTATCTGCTGCTGCGCAATGATAAGGAAGCCGTGTGCTACCAGGTGCCGGTGGTGGAGGCAGCGGAGTAAGTAACAGACCTTTTTCTCGTTCCCACGCTCCTGAGTGGGAATGCACGCCCGGCCACTCTGCGGCCCGATTTCGTAGAGCACGCTGCCAGCGCGCCGATGGCTTAGGCGCGCAGGCTTCGTGCCCTACAAAGATGCGACGCGGAGCGTCGCCAACTGGCGTTCCCACGCAGGAGCGTGGGAACGAGAGCCACCACCAACCATGTGGGGCTCTCCGAAGAGGAAGGTGCATCACCGCGCCACAGCGACACGCTCCTTGACGTGCGCACCGTTGCTTTCCGGCGCCGGTGTCGGTTCGTGCCAACGAACGCATTGGCGGAAAAATGACAACGGGTTGTCATAAACCACCTTGCGGATTGCATCTTCGGAGTGACCGCGGCGTCGCATGGCCAGGATGAACTCCGGCACGGCCAGCGGGTCTGACTTGCCCCAGTCACCGGCCGAATTGACCATGATGCGTTCGGTACCAACCATTTCGATAATGTCCACGGCTCGTTCGGGCGTGCATTTCGTGGTCGGATACAGCGTCATGCCGCACCAGAAGCCGCCGTCCAGCGCCAGCCGCACCGTATGCTCTTCGACGTGATCGACGCACACTCGCGCGGGATCGACGCGCCGGTCGCCCTTGAGCATGTCCAGAATCATTCGCGTGCCCTTGTATTTATCCTCCAGATGGGGAGTGTGAATAAGGATCAGCTCGTTCGTCTTCATCGCCAGATCGACGTGTTCCTGGAAGATGGTCGCTTCGTTGCGCGTGTTCTTGTTTAGCCCAATCTCGCCGATACCCAGCACATTGGGCCGCTGCAAATATTCCGGAATAAGCGCGATGACCTCGCGCGACAACGCGACATTTTCGGCCTCCTTGGCGTTGATGCACAGCCAGCTGTAGTGGCGAATGCCGAACTGGGCCGCGCGTTTCGGCTCCACCTCAGTGAGATGCCGGAAGTAATCACGGAACCCCTCGGCCGAGCCGCGATCGAACCCGGCCCAAAACGCCGGCTCCGACACGGCCACGCAGCCGCACTGCGCCATGCGGTGATAATCGTCCGTGACCCGCGAAATCATGTGAATATGGGGGTCGATGTAGAACATGGTTGTTTCCTCAGCATGGGTGAGCTTATCTTCCAGCATATCGCATTCGAGGAGCGGTGGCACTACCTGTCGAAGGTAAACTAGCGAGCAATCGAGTGGGCCATTAGAATTGCGATTGAGAAAGGAGACCTGAGCCATGCCTGCGGTTGAAATCGATAGCCCCGAGCAGTACAGCAAGGCGTTGGCCGTGCTGACAGAAGTTGGCGGCACTTTTCACGGGGTCGGTGGAGAGAAGGAGCGTACCTTGTTGGTAACTGAGGCCCAATATCGCGCTTTGGTGGCGGCGGGGGTGGTGACGAAGAACGGCGCGAAGGAGCGGGGCCGTGGCAAGAAAAAAGCAAAGCGGGACGGAGCAGCTTAAGGAATTGTTGGCGGTTCTGAAAACGCATCCGCCTGGGGATCTGCGGCCGAAACTGCACGGTTTCGCTTACCGTTTCACTCTGTACTTACCGTTGCTGTCGGAAGGGAACCTGGTGTTTAGCGAGCAGCAGCGGGATCTGCTGACTGATCTGTTCCACGCGCGCTTTGAAGGGTACTCGGCTTCGACCATCGAGGGCAGCCCGCCGTGGTACGGCTCGTGGCTGCCGCCCGGGGGCCAGCGTCCCGTGATTGACCGCCATCAACTCTTTATCGTGTACACACCCCAAGTGGAGGAAGCGAAAACCTTCTTCCGCTATCTCAAATCGATCCTGGAGCTGAAGGAAGTAGCAGCGCAAGATGTGATACTCGTCGAGCATACCGTCGTGTGGCTGATGGAGGGCGGCTTGTTGCCAACGGAGCCGTAGCATCGATCTGGGACCGGAACGATATCAGAAAGCACGGAGATTCTTTACGGTCGCTTGGGCCGTTTGGGTGGGCTGAGGAGATCGAGGTCGAGGCGCTGCTCCTGGGCGAAGCGGACGAATTCCCAGTGGTTGGCGAAGGTGCGGCCGTAGCGATTGCCGAGGTGCTTGAGGACGACCTTCCGCGCTTCGCCGAAACAGGTTGGCATCTTGAGCAATTCGACGAGATCTTGCGTGGACAGCCGGCAAGGGTAGGGGTCGCTAGCCACCGGGAGAGCCGGTAGGGAGGCAAGCGGCGTGGCACTCGCCAATCCAACAGTTGTCGCCGCCGCTACGGCTCGGCGTCTTACCTGTGTCCGGCTGTCGTTGGTAAGCAAGACATCCAGACGGTCCCACTGATGTACCGCCTCCGGTCCAGAGAAAACCGCTAATGACACTTTCGCTAAGGTGTGGCTGGAATCCTCATAATCACAAGCGGACATAAGTCTCGCGACGGCAATTGCTAACTCCTGTTGTCGTAACCTATCCTTCTCGGTCTCTATGGATTGAACGAGCCTCAGGATCACGGGGCGGCTCACTCTGATTGCTTCTGTTCGACGCAGTCTTTCAACGTGTTCGGCCAGATCCCAGGCGAGGGTGTAGCAAGCCTTCCCGACGGTCTCCTTTTCCAGAACCAGGGTTAAGATGCGGACGGCTTCAGCCGTTTCCATTCGCTCGACCACGGCTCGAAACGCTCGGGCCAGCGCGTAGGGATCACTTTCGTCGGTCGTCTTCTCCGTGGCATCGATTAATATTGCGGCAGATCGACACAAGACTCTGGCCCGTTCAGGCGATTGCATCCGCCCGGCAACAGCCGCTATCTTTGTAACCAGCTGAATCCGAGCATTCGAGTCCATCTCCTTATCCAAAGCCAGTCCTAGAATCACCATTGCTTCGGTAGGTTCCATCCGCCCCACCGCTTCCGTCCGAGCCTGAGTCAGAGTCTTGCGGACATCCGCGTCCGCCTCCTTGATCAAGGCAGAAGTCAAAAGTCGCATTGCCTCGGGAGCTTCCATCCGTCCAGTCACAACCGCTACTCCTTGGGCCAACTCGTTGCGACCAAAGGCTTCTGTCGCCTTCTCCATCGCCAAGATTAGACTTCCAGCAACTTGTCCCGCCACACGAGTCCCGTCAGCTGATTTCATCCGCCCGATGACGGCTGCGAGTCCTTGAGCAGTCTCCTTGCGATCATGGTCCTTCGTCTCCTTATCCAGCTCTCGTATCAAGATACCACCCGCTTGTGCCGACACCCTTGCAGCTTCAGCGGTTTCCATCCGCCCGGCAAGAGCCGCCAACCCCCAGGCGAGCTTGTTGAGGGCTTCTGCATCCGGCTCCTTCTCCATCGCTCGGAGCAATGTGCTTGCGGCATTCCGTGAGACCTGTACCGCCTCAGACTGTTCCATCCTACCGAGCATGTCTGCCAGGCCCTCAGCCATTTTTTCGCGGACATAAGCATGCGATTCCTTCTCTAGCACTCGGCTCAAGATGAGCGTTGCCTGCGAAGGCTCCATACCTCCAGCCACTGCTGCCAGCCCGTCAGCCAAGGCTTCACGGGGATTTGAGACAGGATTTCCTCTATACGTCTTCTTTTCAAGTACTTGGATCATGATCGCCGCGGCTCGTCCCAAGGCCCGCGATCGGTCAGGAGGTTGCATGCGGTCGGCGACGCGCACTAGCCCTTTCGCCAGGGTCGAGAGGGCATCCCCGTCGGTCGTATTCTCCAGGCTCAAGCACAAGATGCGAGCTGCCTTCGCAGGTTCCATCCGCCTTACAAGGGATATGATCCCTTGGGCCAATTCTTTGCGGACATTTGCGTCCGTCGTATTGTCCAGGGCCGAGTTCAAAATCCCGATCGCCTCATCGGGTTCCATCCATTCCGTAGTTTCAACAAGGCGACGCGCGGCTAAGCCGTGATCGATTGATTTGTCCTTTCCAGCCAACCCCTCAATTAGTATCTCCACCATTCGCTGGTTCGAACCCAGAGGAAGATCCCCGAGGATCAATGCAGCGGTCGCCAAATCAATCCTCTGCCTGTCGCTCACGTCCGGAGCTTCCAAGCGCTCAATGAGCCTCTGTTCCGAACGCGCGCGTTTCTCGACGTCCAACCCGACGGCGGCTATCCAGGCGGATTCGGCTCGATAACTTAGCTGTCTGCAACTTAGCGGAGCGTTAGTTGCCTCAAGTATAAACTGCCACCAGATTCTTTCGCCTGGCCTCTGAGCCAGTTCCCACAACGCCTCGAATTCTGGCTCCCTTAGCAGGTCTTCATTCCCTAGGATCCTATCCTCCGTCCCATCTTCATTCACGCCAGTAGAGGCAAACTCAACTTCCATACCCGGCAGTAGCGGCCGAAGGATGCTTCGGGCTAGGGCTTGTTCCAGCTCGTCCTCGGCTCGCTCCGCCCGTTGACGCCCTTCGCGCTCCACCTCCGTGAGCTGCTGCGCTTTCATGGCCAGCGCAACGGAGATCGCCGTGACCGCGAGCAGTGCCGCGATCAGCCCCGCGCTCAATCCCGCCACCACCGGATTGCGCCGACACCAACGCCAGAAGCGCTCTGCCTGACCCACCGGACGCGCCACGATCGGTTCGCCGCGCAGCCAGCGCTCCAGATCGTCTAGCAACGCCTCCGCGGAGGCATAGCGCTTCGACGGATCTTTCTCCAAGCATTTCAGACAAATCGTCTCCAGATCGCGATCCAGCCCCGGACAGATCGACGATGGACGCGGCGGCTCCACCTCCCGCACCTGACGCAGCAACTCCAGCACCGTCTCTCCAGTGAACGGCGTCTGTCCTGTCAGCCGCTCGTACAGCACCACGCCGAGGCTGTACACGTCCGCCGCCACCGTCAGATCCTTCCGCCCCGCCGCCTGCTCCGGGGCCATGTAACGCGGCGTGCCGACGATCGCTCCGCTCTCCGTCAGCGAGCGATCCGCATCGACACGCTTGGCCAAGCCGAAATCAGCCACCAGCGGCGTGCCAGCCGTGTCCACCAGGATGTTCGACGGCTTGAGGTCGCGGTGCAGCACGCCGCGGCGATGAGCGTGATGCACCGCCCCCGTGACGGCGGCCAAGAGCCGCGCCTCGCTGCGGGCATCGCTCCGGGGATGGCGAGCGAGCGATGTGCCCTCGACGTAGCGCATGGCGTAGTATTGCTGGCCGTCGTGCTCGCCGACTTCGTAGATGGCGACGATGTGCGGGTGGTCCAGATTGGCGGCGGCCTCGGCCTCGGCGCGGAATCGGATGACGTCGCGTTCGGTGGCCAGCTCGCCACGCAGGATCATCTTGAGGGCGACCAGGCGATTGAGGCTCACTTGCCGGGCCTTGTAGACGACGCCCATGCCGCCGCGAGCGATCACTTCGAGCAGCTCGTAATCGCCGAAGTAGCGGACGCGCAGCGGCTCGCCGGCCGGGCCGGGTTCGTCGGTGGTGCGGTTGGGATCGGCGGACAGGCGCAGCTCCGCGGCCTGGCGGTCGAGTCGGTCATAGTCGGCGAAGAAGTCGCGCAGGCGTTCGGCCAATTCGGGATGGGCGGCGAGCAGGCTCTCGCGATCGGGCACGTTGCCGGCCTCGACCTGCTGGAGGTAGTCGGCGATGATGGCGTCGAGCGGATCGCCCGCGGAGGCCGTCGGGTCGTTGGAGTTGGGCATGGGTCATTCCTCGGGGGCCAATCGGCGCCGCAGCTCTTCCAACCCTCGGCGGAGCAACGACGCGACCGCCGGGACGGTTCGGCCGAGATGTTCGGCGATGCGTTGCAGGGTCCAGCCCCGCAAATGCTTCAAGACGACGACTTCGCGCTGCGGCTCGGGCAGGGCCGTCAGCGCGTCGGCCAGGCGGAGCAGCTCCTCGTTGCGCTCGGCCGCCTGGCTCGGCGAGGTCTGATCGGCCGCCAGCCAGCCAGCCATTCCCGACGCGGAGCGATCGAGGTCCGCCTCCAGCGATCGTTCCATGTCCACGGCTCGCTTGTCCCGGTCGTAGTGCTTGACCACGTCGGCCAGGGTGCGGGCGAGGATGCGCCGCAGCCAGGCGAGAAGCACCGGCCGATCCGGATTCTGCATCGCGGGCCAGGCGGCATAGGCGCGGACGAAAGTCTGCTGAACGACGTCGGCCGGATCGAGCTTGCCGCGCAGCCGCGGATCGAGGTGGACGCGCGCCAGCACCTCCAGATAAGACCGGAACGGCTCCAGGGCCTGCGATGGATCGGCAGTCATGCTCTCTATCTTAGAGAGACGACATCCGCAAGCCGACGAACCATGATTCCGAAGAAAAAGTGTCGGTCGAAAATCCTGCGTCTGCGGACGGTCACAACCGAATCCTACGTCCCCGAGCCATCGAGTCTGGCCCTGCTCGGCCTGGGGGCGCATGTCTGGTCGGCTACCTGCGCCGAATGAATCACGGATGGTTCATTGCAGCCCAAGTGATTTGCTTGTGTTCGGCGTGTGCCTGCGCAATCATCAGACGTTTGTGCTGAGGCGCGCGAGTTCGTGACGGAAGTCCTGGCCCAGGAATTCCTGAAGCAGCTGCGCGGCGCTGCTGAGCTGGTCCAGCGACTCGAAGTACATCGTCTTCTCGCCCCATTCGGCATGCTTGAAAGTGAGCGTGGCCACCGCGTTAATGCCGGTGGACATTT
>DASRBG010000001.1:0-54475 GCA_035653735.1 Gemmataceae bacterium | reverse complement strand
ACCAATCGATCCACGAGCGCCGGCCGCAAGATCGTCAGCTCGACGGCCAACCAGGCGCCCAGCGAGAACCCAACCACCGGCACGCGGTCCAGACCCACAGCGGCCAGCAAATCGACGCAGTGCCAGGCCATGTCGTGGATGTCGTCGATTTCCTCCAGTCCTTCCGAAAGCGCGAAGCCCGGATGGGCCGGGGCGTAGACGGTGAATTGCTGGGCCAGCGCGTCGTGCCAGCGCGTCCACTCGGTTTCGCCGGCCGCACTGTGTAGATACACGAGCGGCGGACCTTGCCCTCCCGTCATCAGTTGCGTCTTCTTGCCGCGCACGTCCACGAAGGTCGTTCGATTGGCGACGGTCATGGTTGTACCTCCTTGAGCCGCGGCATCACTTCTTCGGCGAACATCCGCATGTTTTTGCGCGTCAGCTCCGCCGGCAGCGTGCCGAGCTGGAACAGGCCGAGCAGATTGCCCACTCCCAGCCGGCGGATGTTTTCCACCAGACGATCGCGCACCGTGGCCGGACTGCCGACGATCGCGTAGACGCCGGACTCAATCTGCTGCCGCGTTTCCACATTGCCAAGGAACTTGTCGAGCGCTGCGTGGATGCGGGCCGTCGAGCGCACGCTGGTGTAGCCGGGCGGGAAAATGGTCAGCCCCTTGAGCAGTTTGCGGCGGAAATAGGTCAGATGCGGCTCGAACTCGCGCCACGCTTGTTCGTCGGTCTCGGCGACGTAGATGGGCAGCAGCCAACCGAGCTGGCTGGGCGAGCCGGTGTATCCGTTCTTCTGGCACGCTTCGCGGAAACTGTCGAAGTTGCGTTGAAAGAATTCGATGTGGAAATACGGAATGCCCATGTAGGCGTAACGGCGCTCGGCGACGAAATCGATGGTTTCCTTGCTGCCGGCGCCGGGAATCCAGATGGGCGGATGCGGCTGCTGGATCGGCCGCGGCCAGGGATTGACATATTTCAATCGCCAGTGCTTTCCGTGATGCGCGAACGGTCCCGGTTCGCGCCAGGCCCGCAGCACCAGATCGAGCGCCTCGGCGAACATGCTGCGGGCGAAGGTGGGATTGATGGTGAAACTGTAATATTCCGGGCCGCCGCCGACGACCATGCCGGCGATCAATCGTCCACCGCTGATCACGTCGATCATGGCGTATTCCTCGGCCACGCGCGTCGGCGGATTATACAAGGGCAGCGCATTGCCGACAACAGCGATCTTGATACGCTTCGTTTGCCGGGCCAGGATGGCGCCCATCAGGTTCGGCGACGGCATCAGCCCGTAGGCGTTCTGGTGATGCTCGTTGATGCAGACGCCGTCGAAACCCAGCTCCTCGGCCAGGATCAACTCATCGAGATAGCGATTGTAAAGTTCGTGTCCATGGGCGGGATCAAAAAGCGAATTGGGCAGCCACGTCCAGGCGGATTCGTAACGGCTCTCAAAATCCTCCGGCAAGCGGTCCCAGGGCATCAGGTGAAAACTGAAGAATTGCATGATGCGATGCTGGCCTCCGAAGTACACGCAACGGCACTGGCATTCATTGTGTTTTTCCGGCGCACGCCGGCAAGTATGGAGGCGAATGGGACGCTACATCGCCCCCTCCAACAACCCCTCATCATTCCCCGGCGTCTGCCGTCGCCTGTTGTGGAGCAGATCGGCCACTTTTTCGATCTCGGCGCCCAAGCGGTTCGTATCGCGCAGCACGGAGAGCGGATCGCTTTTGACACGCTGGTTGAGGCCGTGGGCTTGGGATGCGATTTCGGTGAGTCGCGTTTCCAGGTCGGCGCGTTGCTTTTCGCGGACTTGCTTCCAGATGGTGGAGAGATAGGCGCGGAAGCGGTTGATTTCGGCGCGGGCTTCTTCTTCCGGTGGGCGGCTCGGACGCGGCGGGCGCGGCAGCATATCGCCGAGAAGCTGGGTCAGGTAGCCGGCGTATTTTTCCAGGTTGTCGTTGCATTCACGATACAGCGATTGATTATGCTCCTCGTGAGCTTGCTCGGCGTAGCGCTCCTGAGCGCGGATGTGCTCGCTCAGTTCTTCAGGATCGCGGCCAGTCTTTTCGGCGACCTCGGAGGCCAGGCTCAGACAGTGCTGCACCAGCTGGGCGAAGCGCGGCCAGGGCGGATCGAGCATTTGACCGCGGCTTGTCTCCAATTGTTGCAACAGCTCGCGCAGCTCGGCCATGCGTTGGATCGCTTTCGGCTCGTCGTCGTAGCGCAATGCCTCGAAAAGATCCTGACGGATCTGCATCGCCCGGGCGCGCTGACGCGTGCGGAAGCTGCCGCTGAAATGCGGCAGCAGTTCCTCGATCTGGTTCCGCACTTCGTCAATCTCGGCGCGGGTCGGACGGCGCGGCGGCGGTGGCGCCGATAGCGTCGCCGTCTCGCAGCGCTCGTAAACATCTTCCTTGCTTGAGCTGCGGGCTTGCATACGAACACGCACGCGCACTTCAATATTGTGCTTCACATCGATGGCGAACTCGACCTCGACCGGCGAGCCGATCGGCAGCGACGGATCGAGATCATCAATCACCATCTGTTTGATGATGCGGTTCTCCTCGAAGATCGGCACGACGATGCGTCCGGCCTGATCGTGAGTGCGGCAGGTGCAGTGAAAAACGCCGGGCAGCGTGGCGCCGACCGGCGCGACGACTTGTTTGACGCGCTGGCCGCCGCGCGACAGCACTTCGATTTGCAGCGGCTTGGTGATGAGCTGCGTCGGCAGCACCGCCTGCCCTAGCTGCGGTGCGCCGCTCTGATGGCGCACCACGACGACGACGCGCGCCATCTCCTGGCCCAATCCATCGCAGACGGCGAACTCCAGCGCGTTGTCCGTCTCCGGCTGAAGTTCCACGTCCTGAGCGAAGGTGCCGCGCTCGTCGAGAAACGCTTCCTCGATCAGCCCGGTGGCCAGCGAGCGAATGCGCACAGACCAGGAGTCAGGAATCAGGAGTGAGGAGTCAGGAGTCAGGGGACAGGAGTCAGGGTTCCGCAATCGGACAATGCCGATCGCCTGATAAAGGATGTCCCGCGTGTTGACCGGGCTAGTCAAGTGAAGTTCGAGCAATGGCACTCTGTCTTCTGTTCCCTGACTCCTGCCCCCTGTCTCCTGACTCCTCACTCCTGATTCCTGTTTCCTGTCTCCTGAAAACAGGTATCGCGTGCCGTGCGTCGCCGCGCGGAGCGCGGCTCCATAGGCGACGCACAAGTCCGGCTCGTGCAGCAATGGATCGAGATTACGGACGTGCTCGGCCAAGTCGGCATTGCAGAACGCGGCGCGCACCGTGTCGCGCACCGACGGCACGCGGCTGGAGCCGCCGACAAGGATGACATAATCGATATCCGAGAGGCTCAGCCCGGCTCGTTCACGGGCGCGGGCCAGGGCATCGCGGCAGCAATCGATCGTCCGGTCCACCTTGTCCCGGATCAGACGATGAAACACGCCGCGCTCCACGCTCGCTTCCAGGGTCAGCGCCTCGCCGTCTTGTGTGCGAATGAGGTCGGGTAGATAGCGTTCGACGCGCTCGCTGTCCGTTAGCTCGATCTTGATGCTCTCGGCCGCGCGCACCAGCCGCGCGAAGTTGGCCGCGCCCTCCGGCGTCGCCGGATCGAATAGCCGTTGCAGCGTCTCCAGAGGAACCGAGGAGAGCAGGGGGGGGGTCACGCCCTCCGCTCGCCCCAACTGCCATGTTCCATTCTCCACCAGATACGTGGCCAGAAGGCGGTCGAAGTCGTCGCCGCCGAGGAAGGGATCGCCGCTAACCGAGAGGACTTCGTAATCGTCGAGCCGGCGGCGGATGATCGAGACGTCGAAGGTGCCGCCGCCCAGGTCGTAGACGAGATAAGTCGCGTCGCCGTGATGGCCAAGCCACGCATAGTAAATGGCGGCGGCAGTCGGCTCGTGGAGCAGTTCGACCACCTCGAAGCCGGACAATTCGCCCGCCTGCCGCGTCGCCTCAATCTGGTTGTGATTGAAATAGGCCGGCATGGTGATGATGGCCGAGTCGAGGAGTTGCCGGGGATCGTTGAGGGTGCGGGCCATCATGTCGCGGAGCATACGGAGGATGCACCCGGACACTTCCGGCGGCGTGAGTTTTTTCGGACCCAGTGAGAACTCACGCGGCAAACCCATGAAACGCTTGACGGAGTTGAGCGGGGTCGCGTCAGCGCCCCGAGAAGACATACTCGGGGCGCTGACGCGACCCCGCTCGCCGACAGCATGGCCGGCGACGATACGATTATGTTCGGTATGCCAGGCGACTAGCGAAGGAAAGGTGCGGCGACCATGCTCATCCTGACCGGTGAGGATTGTACTGTCGGTGGGATCGAGCAGCGCGATAACGCTGTTGGTGGTGCCGAGATCGATGCCCAGTGTTTTGCGGATGCGGACGGAAGCGGGATGCGGGGCTTGAGGTTGCATGAGTTGTTCCGCTCAGATCTTTTCCGGCGCGGAAAAGGGAAACCCGTGGCCGGGCCGGATCGGTAGGTAGCTTATCGGGCCTCGCTGAGGTTGGGCAGTCCCTATGGGGCCGCCGTGTGGCTCTCAGCACCGTATCAGCCGAAATCCAGACCGGCAACGGGTTCCGCGAAAACCATGTTGGCGTTTCGACTGTCGCACCTCCTGTTCACCCAGGCCAGGAGTCCGCTTGCGGGAGACAGGATCGGGGGTCACGAGTGAGTTTTTTGGGGAGGGCGATCGATTCACCCAAATCCGTATGTGCCGAAATCCCCTCGAGCAAGCATCCTCGGTTGTTGCCCACCCTGCGGTCCCGTTAGTTTTGATAGACGGCCGGCATTCACCGAACGCCATCCGCAGGGTTTCTCGACCCACCGGCCGCGAGAAGAGAAGAAGGGACGGCCAATGGGCCAGACCTCACTGAAATGCTCGTTCTATAACTTCATGATATATCCCTAACCCCCACCCCTTGTCAACTGCCCCAGGGAAATTTTTCTAGTTCCCAAACTCTGCGGTTTCTGTTTTTGGATTCTGGTTCCCAAACGAAGTTTGGGAACCAGAATGAAACCTCGCTTACAAAACACCACCAGCCCGCAGCGCCAGCAAGGGATGCCCTTGCTGGCGCTGCGGGCTGGTAAGATTTCTCCCGCTGACTTTAGGCAATTTTCTTATCGGCAGGCGGCATCTTCTCGAACAGCGGTACTTCGCCGCGGACCACGGCATCGGTCACAACGTACTTCGTCTTCGACTCGATGTCGGGCAGCTCGAACTGGATGTCGAGCATGATCTCCTCGACAATGCTGCGCAGACCACGCGCTCCCGTATCGCGCTCCTTGGCACGGCGGGCGATTTCTTTCAAGGCGCTGGAATCAAACTCCAACTCCGCGCCTTCCATTTCGAAGAGCTTTTGATACTGCCGCACCAAAGCGTTCCGCGGCTCGGTCAGAATGCGAATGAGAGAATCCTCGTCGAGCGGATCGAGCGGGGCCAACACCGGAAGACGGCCGATGAATTCGGGAATCATGCCGAACTCGATCAAGTCGTCGCTGGTCACTTTCGACAGCAGTTCGCCGAGATTTTGCTCGCGGGCCTCGGGATTCGCACCGAAGCCGATGGTTTTGCGGCCGGTACGGCGAGCGATGACATTGTCGAGTCCAACGAAGGTGCCGCCGCAGATGAACAGAATGTTGGACGTATCCACCTGGATGTACTGTTGCTCGGGGTGCTTGCGGCCTCCCTGCGGCGGCACGTTGCTGATCGTGCCTTCGAGCATCTTCAACAGCGCCTGCTGCACGCCCTCGCCGGACACATCGCGCGTGATACTGACGTTCTGATGCGTCTTGGCGATCTTGTCCACTTCATCGATGTAGACGATGCCGCGCTGGGCCGCTTCGATGTCGAAGTCGGCGGAATGGAGCAATTTCAAGAGCAAGTTTTCCACGTCCTCGCCGACATAGCCGGCCTCGGTCAGCGTGGTGGCGTCGCCGATGGCGAAAGGCACATCAAGGATCTTGGCCAACGTGCGGGCCAGCAGCGTTTTGCCGCTGCCGGTCGGGCCGATGAGCAGGATATTGCTCTTGTCCACTTCGACATCGCCGTGGCCCTGGTCGCCGAGGCTGAGGCGCTTGTAATGATTGTGGACGGCCACGGACAGCACTTTCTTGGCCCGCTGCTGGCCGATGACGTACTGATCGAGCTTTTCCTTGATATTGCGCGGCGTGGGAATGTGGGTGAACAGCGCCTTCGAGCCGCCGCGCCGGCGTTTCTCTTGATCGATAATGGACTGGCACAGCTCGATGCACTCGCCGCAGATGTATACGTCGCCCGGCCCTTCGACCAGAGGGCCGACGTCGCGATAACTTTTCCGGCAGAAGGAACAATAGGCGTTGCGATTCCGCCCGGTGTTCCCCGTGGGGCGCTTGCTGCTCCCACCTGTGCCCGAGTCTTTGGTCGCCATGCAGTCTCCTTTTCGTCGGCCCCACCTATCAAGAGGTTGGGAATGGTTGTTGACAGCAACCGGGGTATCCACTCAGGGCCAGCGCCCCCCACGTAAATTTGCTCCCTAGGAAGGAGGAAGTCGCGTGAGGAGAGAATGAAGTCGTTTGTCGTGTTGGCGCTGTGGTCCGTTGAAGTGGCTGCCTCGTCTTGGGTTCTGATGTATTCTCGATCCGGATTTTACGGGGCGGCGGAAAAATCCGCAAGGACTTTCGCCGCGGCTTATGCGGGATGGATGCCCGTATCGGGTCCATCCGGCTTTTGGATGCCGGTTTCCGGCGGCGCGGGAGGCAATTCCGAGGCTGGCGGATTCGCGCGATTCGGTTCGCTCTGGATTCGCGAGTCAACCGCCTTCTCCGGCGTGGGCACTCCCAACGATTCACGCATGCGAGCGGCCAACAAAGCCCGAAGCCGCTCGAACTCTTCCTGACTAATCGTCCCTTTTTCGTACAAGGAACGAAACTGCGCCAGCTGCGCGTTGGGCGATAAATCTTCCTGGGCGTCGCGCTGCCGCCGCCAACGATTAACGCAGGCGATAACGACAGCGGCCACGAGCAGCGCCGCGACGAGACAAAGGCTCGTCCACAGCAGCTGCACCGTTCGCTCGTCGGACAGTACGGAGGAAAAAACAATGGTTGCAAGAGCCGCCATGCCCGCCTCGCACGTCACCGCCGCCGCCTTCCGTTGCCTTCTGGGAAGCGGCTCGGCCTCGTGCTCTCTATTATAGCGCCCCGCTCAAGAGGACGGCTAAAATCCTCTCCGTTCGGCGGCGGATCGAGCCGGGAGCGGATCGCTACAATTCGCACGGCTATTCGCTAGCGGCTATCCGCTATCGGCTATCTGTTAGCGACCAAAGACAAAAACCGCATAAGATAACTTCATGTCAAGAATCCTGGCGCGCCTTGCGGCGTTCAACTTTTTTGTGTTGCTCTTGGCCTTCGCCGTTGGTTGGCTCTCGCGCTGGCGCGGCAGCGTGACCAGCGCGGACGATCCGACCTATATGGTCCATTTTCTGCTCGGCCTCTTTGCCGTGTTACTGACACTCGCAGTGCACTGCCTGATTTTCATCTATTTCCTGGGCACGGGGCGCTGGGTCAAGGAAGTGGCTCTCGCTTATCGTCTACCGGACGCGCCCTTGCCGCGCTTGACGCGCGATTTGAAACGGCGCACGTTTCCACTGGCGCTCCTGGCCATGCTTGTGCCGATCGCGACGGCGGCGGCCGGCGCCGCGGCGCAGCGTCAAGAATGGCCCTGGACCGTCCACGCTAGCCTGGCCGCGGCCTCTCTGCTCGTCAACCTATGGGCGTTCGTCATCGAGTATCGCAATGTATCGATCAACGCCGGGGTCATCGATCAGGTCATGCACGAGGTCGATCGCATCCGCGCCGAACACGGCTTGCCGAGCAATGCCGAAGCACTCGAGCGCGAACAGGGTTAAGGCGAACGGCCGGCGTCAGCCGGCTGGTGACAGCTTTGAGGCGAACGGCCGGCGTCAGCCGGCTGGTGAAGCTACCACCAGCCGGCTGACGCCGGCCGTTCGCCAGACTCACCCGGCGAAGCGGCGCATGACGAGAGCGGCGTTTTGTCCGCCGAAGCCGAAGCTGGTGGATAGCGCGGTTTTGACCGGCATTTCGCGGGCATGATTGGGAACGTAATCGAGATCGCAGCTGGGATCGGGGTGAGTTTGATTGATTGTCGGCGGCAGCACGCCATCGTGCAAGGTCAGCGCCAGCGCCGCCGCTTCCACCGCGCCGGCCGCGCCGATGAGATGGCCCACCATCGATTTGATCGAGGATAACGGCAAGCGCCGCGCCCCCGCTCCGAAGACGCGCTTGACGGCAACCGTTTCCATCAGATCGTTGAGGCGCGTGCTGGTGCCGTGCGCGTTGATGTAGTCGATGTCCTCGGCATCCACGCGCGCTTCGCGCAAAGCCCACCGGATGGCGCGGGCCGCCCCGCGCGCTTCCGGATCCGGTTTGGTGACGGCGTAGGCGTCGAAGCTGGTGCCCAGGCCGAGCACCTCCGCGTAAATGACCGCCCCGCGCCGCCTGGCGTGTTCCAACTCCTCCAGCACCAGCACACCGCCACCCTCGCCAAGCACAAAACCATCGCGCTGGCCGTCAAACGGCCGCGATACTTCTTCCGGAGAACGCTGCGCCGGACTGAGCGCTCCCAGGGCCGAGTACGCCAGCAACAAGAGCGGATCGAGCCGGCTATCGGCCCCGCCGGCCAGCACAATGTCGGCATCTTCCCGCGCGATCAAGCGAAACGCCTCGCCGACCGCCTGCGTGCCGGCTGCGCAAGCCGTCACGATCGTGCTGTTGGGGCCTTGAGCGCCGTGGACCAGCGAGATATGCGCTGCCGTCATGTTCGGCAAATACTTCAAGAGCCACAAGGGAAAAAGCGTGTCCTTGCCTGCATTTCCGAGGCGCTCAAGATGCAGCCGGCCATCGCCGTTGATCGCTCCCGACACCAACGGCGCGACTTCGGGCAGATCAATCGGCACCAAACCGCCGCCCATGACGACGCCGACACGCTCCGGATTTTCGCGCGACAGGTCGAGACCGCTATCGCACACAGCCAGGCCCGCCGCCGCCACGCCGAAACGCGCACCGCGGCCCATAATCTTGAGGCTTTTGCGATGGACGCTGGGCAGAAACGGCGTGATGTCAAACTCCGGAACTTCACCCGCGATACCAACCGGCAAAGACGAGGCATCGAAACTACGGATGGGTCCGACGCCGCTCTTGCCGTTGACGCAGGCCGACCAAAATGCTTCCCTGCCAAACCCATTCGGGGCCACCACTCCCACTCCGGTCACGACTACTCGACGCATGGCCTCTCTCTGAGGTGGTTGGGTGGTTACGTGGTTAGGGACTGGGATAGCCGTTCCCCGCCTAACCGCCTCTGTTCTTCGGATTTCCCAAATCACCTAAACTAATCGAATGATGCAAATTCTATTCCTTTTCCTTTCGCTAGACAGCCCATCTTATGTATTTTAGCTCAAGCTCGTATTCGGAATCAACGGAGGCCGAGTGGGAAGAGGGATGAAAACCAATAGAACAAGCCTGGCTCACCGCTAAAGTCCGCGGATTTCTCCTACTCCTCTCCATCGATACTCGTGTTTAGCAGCGACCCGGAGGGGAGCGCGGTGGGACCGGCGTCTCGCCGGTCCGCTTTCTTGCGGGTCGCAACGGAACGGAGCAGCCTGACATGAAGCGATACCACTGGGCGCGCAGCGGAGACATCAATGCCTTCTTCGGCCTGATGCTCGATAATGTGGCCGTGATGGTGTTGTTGTTCAGCTTGATCGGCAGTTCCCTGCCCGTGGAGCGGCAGGCGAAGGACGGACAAATCTTCTTCACGCCCGCTTTCGTGCTGACGCGCATGCTGCCCGGCACGGCTCTGGGAGTGCTGTTGGGCGATGCCGTCTTCACCATATTGGCCTTCCGGCTGGCGCGCCGCCTCGGCCGCGACGACGTAACCGCGATGCCCCTCGGCCTGGACACGCCGAGCACTTTCGGCACCGCATTCTTGGTGCTGCTGCCGGCGCTAAATCACGGCTATTTCCAGGAATCTGATAACGATCACGAGCTGGCGATGAACTTCGCCTGGCATGTCGGGTTGGTCGTCTTGGTGCTGACGGGCGTATTCAAGATCATCTGCGCTCCGATGGGCAATGTCCTGCGGCGTCTGGTGCCGCGGGCGGGACTGCTCGGTTCCTTGGCGGCGATCGCCCTGGCGTTGATTGCGTTTTTGCCGCTGGCGCAGGAGGGCATCGCGGCGGTTCCGCTGGTCGGCATGACAGCCCTGACGTTGATCCTGTGGACCCTGGTGGCGCATCGACCGTTGCCCGGCCGATTCCCCGGCGCCCTAGCCGCCGTGCTCTTGGGTGTACTTGTCTACCAGCTGTGCCGCCTGACGGAACCGCTCGGCCTGTCGTTGGTGCCGCCGCCGGAACACGGCGATGCCGCCGTATCGTGGCAGCCAGCCGCGCTCGTGTCCTTTTACAGCGGCAACTCGTTCGTCTGGTGGGAGCGCGTGTTCGTCTACGCGCTGGGCAAGCTGCCGGTGGTCCTGCCGTTCGCCCTGGCCACGATCGTCGGCGGCATCGACTGCACCGAAAGCGCGGCCGCCGCCGGCGACGAGTTCGATACGAGTTCCATCCTCTGGACCGAGGCCATCGCCTCGCTTGCCGCCGGACTGCTCGGCGGCGTCCTCCAAACGACGCCCTACATCGGCCACCCCGCCTACAAAAAGATGGGCGGCCGGGCGGCGTACACCTTGGCGACCGCGTTATTCGTCGGCGGTGTCGGTTACTTCGGCGGTTTCAATCTCCTCTTCACCTGGCTGCCGCGCGCCGCCATGTTCCCCATCCTGGTGTTCGTCGGCCTGGAAATCACGGCCCAATCGTTCCACGCCACCCCGCCGCGCCATTACCCCGCCCTCGCCTTGGCCATGCTGCCGGCACTGGCGTATCTGATCCTTATCGCGTTGAATATGGCGTTGGGCCTGCGCGATCCCGACCCAGCCGCACGGCTCATGGTGCAAACGCTGCGCTGCCTGGCCGGCGGCTTCATCATCACAAGCCTGATCTGGGCCGCAGCCCTGGCGATGCTGATCGACGGCCGGTTGCTGCGCGCGGCGGGGTATTTTCTGCTGGCGGGAGTGTTCGCCCTCTTCGGCGTCATCCATTCGCCGCTACGGAACGAGCAAATCGATTTGCCCTCGCGCGTGCTGGGCCAAATCCCCGAGACGTTCCACGAGGCGATCACGTATCAAACGCCGTATCATTGGGCTGGGGCTTACGGACTGATTGTGCTGATGCTGCTGGTATTGGCGCTGGTCTCGGCTAAGGCACCTGAGAACAAGAGCTAGCGATACAGACATTGCCCGCCCGCAGCGCCAGCAAGAATTGTCCTTGCTGGCGCTGCGGGCGGGCGATATTCCTCGTTCCCAGGCTCAGCCTCGCCGCGAGGTTAGTTACCGCAGTTTGGGCATCGAAGTCGAAAAAGTAGCCGATCTGCTCCACAACAAGCGCCGGGGGATGATGCGGGTAGTTGGAAGGAACGCTGTAGGTGCTCGTCCCAGCCGAGATCGACTTTGCCAGTTTGCCGACAGGCCGCGGCGTGGTTGGCAAGGAAGACAGCTTCCCATGAATCGACGCAAATTGCTGATACGTTGAAACTTGTATCGTTGGCTATATGGCTAAGAAGCTGACTTTGCCTGATTGCCACACGACACAGGAATCGGAAAAGGCAGGGGCCGAGCTTTCCTGCGGTAGTTCGGCCCCATCCCTAAACTGATTGCTGCACAAAAACGTAAAACTTTTTCAGAGCGAATCATCGACCGAGCCTTATAGATATCAATCCCCGTTGACACCTCGTTCGGCATCGGCGACCAGCAATAATGCTTGATTGTGTAGCGCAGTGTAAGCCGTCTTAGCCTTACCCATCTTCTGCGGATCACTCTGAAAGACTTCCAGCTGGGAGAAGAGATTTTCCATCAGTTCCTCTCCGTATTTATCGAAAAAATCACGCGGGGCAATTCTCCAGGCGGCTTCGCTCTTCTCGCCCACTTTGGGGAAGCGCACCAGCGCCCGCAGCGAAGCTAGAAGGGGATATAGGACACCTGATGGAACTTGGCGCTCCGGCATGATCCCCGTGAGAGGGAGCGGCTTTGTAGCTTTCGGGAACAATCGATCCTCGGTCTTGCCCCGTCGCCCAAGCTTGCCACCAGGGAACGCCTCCTTGTATTTGTCTTGGAAGTTAGCATACACATAATCGTGCAGTTCCAGAATTTCCCTGAGAATCGGGGCCAGCATGCGATAGCCAGGTGCAGCATTTTCGTCAGTGAACCGCTTGTCAATGCGCCCCTTGCTGGAATACGCGACGGTCGGAGCCTTCCCCTTGCTGTCATACATCGGGTGGAACAAGGTTAAGATGGCAAGAACTTCCAGGATATTCACAGGAGCTGCGGCATTTTCTTCATAGCCAATCTTACCTTTGAATTGGCTGTTGGCGGCTTCGAGAATCTCCTTGATCCAATCGAAGCTACCCTTGAAATCCTCGATAGTCCATGACTTGACCATCTTACTCTTGTTCCTGCCTTGGACCAGCCGCCCGATCCGCTCTCGGTCCTCCAGTCCTACAATCACTTCCAAATGAACTCGGGCCTTCCCCAGATAAGTGGGAATCTGATCAGCGCTAAGCTTGCGATATTCAATTCCGTATCCATCTGCGACCTCTTTCTGGACCCTGGCGATGACCCCGTCCGTCGTACCGCCATCAGCCACGCCGTGCCGTGCGGCGTCGCCCGAATAATCGGTCAGGATGATCTCGACCACTTGTTTTTCGGGCTGGAAGGATACAGACTCCGCAAGAATAGTCTCGCCGCGGTTGGCAAGATAAAAATCTTCCGCGTTGTCCCTAATGGTCTGCTCGATTTCCTTGGGAAGGGGACCGCTCAATGCCTGGTCTTCATGGCTCCGCGGATTCACGTCGTCGGGAGCTTCGCGTCCGACCCACGCATTTAGGGTGGGGTAGAGGTGATAGATCGTCACCCCGGGCTCGACTTCAATCCGCCGGAAATGTTCTTTGTCGATCGAGAATCGGATGGACTTAGGAGACATGGAGGCAGAAAGAGTGCGCATGGTAGGCGCTCCGAATTTGCGGGAGTAGGGACAATCCCGACTTTTTTTATTGCCTGCTCTCGGGGTCTTGCGAAGCGACTCGCTTGCGCTGCATCCCTCCCGAGGAGGTAAAGAAATCATATGCCGATAGGTATAGTTCGTCAATGAGCGAACTGGCGGAACTTTTCCCAATCTGCCTTCACGCATTGCGTATCATCGAATCCGCGAGTAGGATGCGAGCGAAGGAGGCAGTCATGATCGAACTAACCGAAGAACAACGGCAAAGTGTCTTGCACGGAAACCCGGTGCGCGTGGCAATGCCCGAACTGGGCACCGAGTGCGTCGTTCTTCGTGCTGATGTGTACGAACGGCTCCGATCCGTCTTGGAAGAAGACGAGGAACCGGATATGCGATCGGTTGCCCTGCTGATCGAACACAACATGCGCGAGGATGATGTGGATGATCCGTTCTTGGAGAGCTACCAGTAGCTTGGGAGCCTCGTATGGCGCGACGCGGCGACGTGGTTCGAGTTGATTTCCCTTTCACCGACATCCCCCACAAGAAGAAACGCCCTGCCGTTGTCGTTCAGAACGATAGGGACAATCAGAAGATCCGCAAGACAGTGGTAGCCATGATTACCGGCAACCTGAAACGCCGGGGCGATCCCAGCCATCTGTTTATTGATCCGACCACACCGGAAGGAGCCTCTTCCGGGCTTCATGGGCCCTCGCTGGTCTCCTGCAACAACTTGTACACGCTGGAACAAGATTGCATCCAAATGAAACTTGGGCATTTGTCTGACATACTCAAGCAGAAGCTAAATGACTGCCTGAAAGCGGCTCTTGAATTGCACTAATCCAGATATATTCGTCCCTTGTCCGACAGCATCGGGATTGCCATAGGCTCACCTCGGTGTTGACGCCACCGCGAAGGTATTGGCGATCATGAGGCGTCATTGGATCGAGAGAAGAACGAATCCCCTCCCGCATTGGGGAGAAGTGCAGCGAACTGGGCGAGGCAGATGCGATAGCCGAAATCCTCAACTATCGCATCCGCACTTTAGCGGTATCTCCAACCGAACCCGACGCCGACAACGGGAGGCGGAGCCACATACACGGGTTGCTCCACCACGACCGGGGCGGCCGTGTACACGGCGCGGACGGGGGCGGGATGCAACGCGGTATCTTGTAACGCAATAATGACTTGTTGGTTTACTCCCTGACGGTTCAGGAAGATGATATCATCCGACGTGAGCCGGTAGACCGCGCCGCTGGTACGAATCTGTTCCACGATCTGCTGGGGAGGCACGGCATTCTGCGTCATGTTGACAATGTCTTGCAGACTTGGTGCGCGGGCGGCGGCTTCGGCCGAGGCCTGCTGCGCGGCCTTCTGAGCCTTCTTATCGCGGTAGATGTCCACGCCCGCCCCGGTGAGCGTGCCTGCGCCGGCGCCGATGGCGGCGCCGGCCAGCGCCGCTCCCGGACAACGGCCGGCAAGAGCGCCAACACCCGCACCGAGAAGACCACCCGCCGCGGCGCCCGTGCCGGCGGCCGTCTCGCAACCGCTGCTCGCGGATAGGATCGTCAGCAAGCCCGCCACGAGAAGGGCGCGAACACAACTCGACGTTTGCGGCTTGCACAGAGCTACCATAACGACAACTCCTTCCGATTCCTTGTTCTGTCGCATAATCTTACCGGAGCGAGCAGAGCAGCCCGGCAAAGCGCGACATGGCTGTCGATAGCATCCCTTGTTTGGTTCGGTCAATCCCAGACGGGATTGGAGCTATCTCATGCACCCTCGTGGATGGGAGGGTCTAAACTCAGTCTACCCTATCGGTCAAGGAAAGGACCGCACATGAATCCGACCCCGAGGATTTGCCCAGCTTGCCTTGATTGCGTCGTCGGTTCATCCCTATTAAATGGCCTATGCCGAGTTGAACTTTTGCACAATTGCCCGAATTGCCGCCGCACCGCGCTCTAGCATCTCCGGCGAGGGCGCCGGCACTTGTAGCACCGGCCGACCTTGCGCATCGGTCGCCAGAAACGACGCCAGCGGGGACGCGCCGTTGCCATTGGCCTGCTCCGGTGAGGAGCCGGCACTCGGGGCGCTTACGCAACCCCGCTCGCCAAGCAGTGCCGCCAGCGCTTCAAGAAACTGCACGCCGGCCTTCACCACGGCCTGACGCGGATCGTTCGCGGTTTCGCTGACTACCGGCAAGGGAGCAGGCGTTTCCGCCGGTTTCGCTTCGCCCACCAACTCGCGTACCGTCTCCAAAAATGCGTGTTGACCGAGCGAGGCGAAGATCACTTCCTCGTTGGTGCCCGTGAAAATCTCCGTGAAGAGCGAACGCTTGACGGCCAAGGTCCGCAGCACCCGCTCCTCAATGCTGTCGCGCATCACCAGGTTGAACACCTGGACCGGGCGATGCTGGCCCATGCGATGCACTCGGGCGATTCGCTGTTCCAACACGGCCGGGTTCCACGGCACTTCCAGGTTGATGACCGTGTCCGCCGCCTGCAAGTTCAGGCCGGTGCCGCCCGCGTCGGTGCTGAGAAACACCCGGCAATCTCCATCGTCGCGGAAGCGCTCCAGGAGACCGCGCCGTTCCTTGCCGGGGATGCCGCCGTGCAGCACGGCGAAGCCGGCTCCCAGATTTTCGACCACCTCCGCCGCCAGCCGCAACATCGTTTCCCATTGGCTGAAAATGACGATCTTATGCGGTCCCGAAAAGAGCAATTCCCGCAGCAGCTCCTCCAACTCGTCCAGCTTCGGCGATACTTTTGTTTGCTGATCGAGCAAAAACGTGCTATCGCACAGCATGCGCAGGTTGGTAATGCTGGCGAGAATACGGCGGCGATCGATCTCGGTGAGGTATTTCTTTTGCAACAGCCGCGCCAGCGTGTGGCTATGCTCGGCGTAGGGGCCGCGCTGAGCGTCAGCCATCTCGACGTAGACGGTCGTATCGGTGCGGGCCGGCAGCTGCGATAGCACTTCCTCGCGCGTCCGCCGCAGCAGAATCGGCGCTAGTTTCTCGCGGATTTTATCGAGATTGCGATAGCCCAAGAGCTTGCCGTCCTCGTCGAGCAAGCGGTGATCGTGCAAAAACTGAAAGGCGGGTCCGAGCCGGCGATCATCGACAAACTGCACGATGCTGTACAACTCTTCGAGCTTGTTTTCCAGCGGCGTGCCGGTCAGCACAAAGGCATACCGGCTGCGCAGGCGCTTGACGGCGCGCGTCGTTTTCGCCACCCAGTTCTTGATGCGCTGCGCCTCATCGAGCACGATCAGGTCCGGCTGCCAGGCGTTCAGCTCGTCGAGGTCGCGGACGGCAATTTCATAGTTGATGAGTCGATAAAATGTCGGCTGGCGATACAGGCAGCGCCGCTCGGGCGCGCCGCCGTCGATGATCTGCACGGCCCGCCCGGTGTACTTACGAATCTCGGTCTCCCACTGATATTTCACAGACGCCGGCGCTACCACCAGAACACGCTCGATGCCGCGCTGGCGCACCAGCAGCTCGACGGCCGCCAAGGTCTGCACGGTCTTGCCCAAGCCCATGTCGTCGCCGAGAATGGCCCGGCCTCGGCAAGCCAGAAACAGAGCGCCGCGCATCTGGTAGGGATAGAGCGGCACGCGCAACAGATCACGCAGCTCCTCCGGCATCTCACCGGCTTCGAGCTGCGCCAGCAGATCACGTTCGCGCTGGGCCATCTCATGGCGCTCGATCTCGCGCTCCATGAACTCCATCGCATCGGAGAAAATCGTCACCTGCTCCGGCACGCTTTCGACGAGTTCGATGAGCTTCTGATAGGCATCGCCGCCTTTCCACAGGCCGCGCGGATCGAAGAACGCCTCGGCCAACGCACGCAGTGGATCGGAATGACGAGGCGGCAGATGCAATCCAATCCGCAACTGCTCTCCGTAATGCAGATAAATCTCCGGATGCGTGACAGCGGCCTTCCGGCGGCGCAATTGCGGCGGCGTCTCTTCGCGCAGCGACGCCAACACCGCCTCGATGTGCTTGCAGGTGCCGAGCGTGTTGGTGCGGAAATCCGGACATTCGCAGGTGTTATCGCCGACATCGAAACCGCGAATGCTGACGCGATACTGCCCGCCGGTCGCCGGATTGGTGATCTGGTAATCGCTAAATACGCGATTGCGGCCCAGGTTCTGAATGCGAAACTGCCCCTCGGCGGCACGGCGGCGGCGAAGATCGATCTGTTCCTCGCGGAGCATGCGGGCCTCTCCAATGTGGGCTGGCTACGGCGTTACGTCGAGACTTTCTCCGAAAATGTCGGGGTCGGGCCGATGGATTCTGGCGATTTGATGGGTTCGTTCTCTGTGGGGCAGGGAACCACATTGCGTCCGTCCCGCTTTTCTTTTTCCTTCAAATCGCGGTAAATGGCGCGCAGATCGTGATTGAAGCGGGCGGCATAGGCATGGCGCACACGCCGGACTTCGTCGACAATCGGGTCGGACCAGGTCATGGCTTCACCTCCATTAATTCTTCCGGAGTGCAGATAACGGGGGCCTTATACCCCTTTCCAGCACAGATGGCTTCAATTTGCCTCCGGATCGTGGCATTGGCCATGTGCCGGCAGTTCCACGTCAAAAGGTAAGGGATGCGATGGGCCGCCGCTATCGCAATGTGCAAGGCATCGTTCTCCGCTTTCTCCGGCAAGGCTCCAGCACGAACGAGTTCTTCGGCCAGTTCCACGGCTTCCTCGGTGATTTCCAACAAACTCATTGTAGCCAAGACCTTGAGTCGCTCTTGAGCGGCTTGAGGGTCGCCGTCGCCGGCTTCCTGGAGAACCAATTGCGAAATACATAACTCATAATCATTTCGGCAATGGTCCCACCAATCATGGGAGAGCTGTTGGTGGGCCGCGACAATCAAGTCGCGGCTAGGGCGGGCCGTCAGATAACTGACGAATGTTGTTTCGACGTAGATTCGTTGCGGCATGACAGAACTCCTTTGTCAATCCGCCGATTCACCGTATTTTTTCTTTTTACTCTTTCTTCTCTCTTTCCAATCTTGGCGTCCTTGGCGCCTTGGCGGTTAATTCTTTCCTCAAGCAATAACGGTATCGCCGCACTGTGCCCGCCAGCGCAGCCAGTGATCGACGAGCACCAGCGCCATCATCGCCTCGCCCATCGGCACGAATCGGGGCAGTAGGCACGGATCGTGCCGGCCGCGGGTAGCGATCTCCGTGGGTTCGCCCTTGCGGGTGACGGTAGGTTGCGGGCGCGGCAGGCTGCTCGTCGGCTTGACGGCCACGCGGCAGACGATCGGCTCGCCGCTGCTGATGCCGCCCAGCATGCCGCCATGCCGATTCGTTAACGTGCCGATGTGTTCATCTTTTTGAACGAAGTAATCGTTGTTGGCGCTGCCGCGCGCCGTGGCCACGGCGAAGCCGGCGCCGTACTCGAAGGCCATCACCGCCGGCAGCGAAAGAAACGCCTTGGCGAGATCGGCCTTGAGCTTATCGAAGACGGGTTCGCCCAACCCCGGCGGCACGCCGATAGCGATCAGCTCGCTGATGCCGCCGATGGAATCCTGGTCCTTGCGTACTTCCTCGATGAGCGCGATCATGCGCGCGGCGGCTTCGGCATCGGGACAGCGCACCGGCGTTGCTTCGACTTGCTCCAGCGTCACCGCCGAGGGTTGCGGCACCTGAGCGATCACATCGCCGACTTGCTTGACGTAGCCGAGAACTCGGATGCCCCGGCGGGCGAGGAGCTTTTTGGCCACCGCCCCGGCCGCGACCCGGCAAATGGTCTCGCGGGCGCTGGATCGCCCGCCGCCGCGATAATCGCGCAAACCGTACTTGGTGTCGAACGTGAAATCGGCGTGTCCTGGACGATATTTATCCTTAATATCGCCGTAATCCTGGCTGCGCTGATCGGTGTTGCGGAACAGGATCGTGATGGGTGTGCCGTCGGTCACGCCCTCGAAGACGCCGGACCAGATTTCCGGCACATCTTCTTCCTGGCGTTGTGTCACGATCTTCGACTGTCCCGGTCGCCGGCGGCGCAGGTCTGGTAACAGATCATCCACGCTCAACGGCAATCCGGGAGGACAGCCATCGATGATAACGGCGTAACCGGGACCGTGGCTGACGCCGCCGGTCGTCACGCGAAACAGGTGTCCAAAGGTGTTTCCAGCCATAGCATCATTCTAGCGTCGGCCCGGCGGATTTTGAACCATTGCCTTGCCGCGCGTCGCCTGGTATCAAGCGAGGGTGGCGTTTCTTGCGGTCGCGGGAGGACGGCTTCCATGAATCTCGGTCCTTTTCTCGGCGTCCTGGTGATTTTGGCGGCGGACGGCACGCGCTACGGCATCGCGCCGGATCTCAAAACCTATCCCCAGGCCACGGCGAAACAGACGCTGGAATCGCTGCTCAAGGCGGTCGAGTCCAAGCGCGTCGATTACGTGGTTGCCCACCTTGCCGATCCGGCCTTCGTGGACGATCGCATCAAGCGCCTCTACGGTGGCCGATTTGGGGAACAAGTCGAGGACACGCGCACGCGGCTCGATCCGCTGACGATCAAGAAGCTCCAGCGTTTTCTCAAGGATGGAAGCTGGCAAGAGGACGGGGACCGCGTCACGGTGCAGCTCAAGGACGAGTCGCGGCGTTTGTATTTTAAAAAAGACAAGGGCCGCTGGTTCGTCGAACATACCAGCAGTCCGAAAGGTTAGCGACGCTTCGCGGAATCGCCGCTAACCGGATTGAAGGCTTTAATCTCACTCGCTCGCCCATTTAATCGAGGTCGAAATCGATCGTTTGACTTCCGCTTTTCACGTCGCGGACCAGGCCCGATTTTTCGGCATCGGCGTAGCGGCTGGGAAAGTCCTTCGGCATTTTCGCGAGCCGTTGGGGGCCTTTTTTATCTCCCGGAAGGAAGATCGGCATGGGGGCGGCGACGGTAATCTTGGCCTTGCCCGCGGCGACTTTGCTCACCTCATATTTGCCATCTTCAATGAGGCTGAATTCGGCCCCGTTGATCTCATCGTAGAAGGTGATGGTCCCCATAGGCAGCGGATTGCCCTTGTAGCGCACCGTGCCGGAGATTTTTCCCCAGCCGCGGCCGCAGCCCGCCAGCAGCGGCACAAGGGCCAACAGGACCAACGCGCCAGTGAGTCGAATCATGCGCCAACTCCTTGGGAGAGGGAGACCAACGTTTTACCAGTCCGGTCCCAGCACTTCGCCGCCCATCGGCGTGCAAGCCCACCACCAGGTATTGGGACTAATTCCCTGAGCCAGGAAGCGAACGCTGCCGTCGCACAGCCCGACGTTAATGCCGCCGGTGTGGGGCGAGTTGGCCAGGGTTGGATCGCAGCGGCTGTTGGGCCCCGTGTACGGAGTGGGTTGCACCTGAAAGAGCGAGCCTGGCCCAATGGCGTTGGGGTTGAAGGCTGCATAGAAACCAATCTCAAAGCCCGGATAGACTGCCAGGGGAACTTGCATCGGCGCCGGCAGCTGCGGCCAGGACAGTGCGCAGTAGGCCCAGAAACTGCCGCCGTAGTTGGCGGAGAGGCCCATGTAAGCCGAGAAGATTTGGCTGGTGCCGTTGGTGCAGAGACCGTACTTTTCGGTCGCCAGGATCGTATTCGACAGGCCGTCGGGGATGGAGGCCGGTATGCGCGACGCCCCGTAAGGCTCGTAGTTGTTGCCGTCCGGCGTCGGCGGCGTGGTCTGGTAAAAGCCGTTGTCCCCTGCTCCCCCTTGCGAGAAAATGATGGAATTCATGGCATAATTGGAAACGCCCCACATGAAGCCGCCACCGCCGGGGTCCGCCACCGTCCCGTTGCTCGAACTGGGATCGGAGCGACACATGAACACCTTGATCGGCATGGAGTAGACGCCGTTGAGGTCGGGGCAATAGACGTTCGTGAACGTCCCCTTCGAGGTGACGAGGGTGCCTAGGCTGCTATTGTAGAGGTTCTGCTGCTCGATGAAGGGGAGCATGTGAAAGAAACCGTTGCCGTAGCGCGCTCCGTTTTGTGGATCGGCGGGCGGCCCCGGGAAGGTGCCTTCGGTGGGAGGCAACGAATTGAAGGTGTCGTTGCACATGTGCGTGGCGATGCCCCATTGTTTGAGGTTGTTGCTGCATTCAGCGCGACTGGCCGCCTCGCGCACTTTCTGAACGGCCGGCAACAGCAGGCCGATCAAGATGGCGATGATGGCAATCACCACCAACAGCTCAATCAGGGTAAAACCGGTACGGCGGCGAATCATGGTTCTTGCCCTCGCCTAACATAGAATGGGGGAGGAACACTGCTGAGTTTAGGCGGCACCGGATGAGCTTGTCAACGAAATAATTATGAGGATTTAGGGATTTTTTTCCACAGATGCGGTTGGCGAAAGGGAACATCATGCCGGAATCATTGATCGATCTGCGTAGCGACACCGTGACCCGACCGACGCCGGCCATGCGCGCGGCCATGCACGCTGCCCCCGTCGGCGATGATGTCTTCCGCGACGATCCCACCGTGAATCGTCTGGAAGAGCGCGTCGCTTTACTGCTCGGCAAGGAAGCCGCCCTGTTCGTACCGTCGGGCACCATGTCTAACCAGATCGCCGTCAAAGCGCATACGCAGCCCGGTGACGAATTAATTTGCGATGTCAATTGTCACATTTATAACTATGAGGCGGGCGGGCCGGCCATTCTCAGCGGCGTCACCTGCCGCACGCTCGACGGCGATTACGGCATCCTCGATGTGGCGCAGCTGGAGGACAAGATTCGGCCCGACGACGAGCATCAGGTGCGGACACGGCTCGTGTGCCTGGAGAACACGCACAACCGCGGCGGCGGCCGGGTCTATCCCTTCGAGAAAATCCAGGCCATCCACGATTGGACGCGCAAGCATGGGTTGATTCTGCACCTGGACGGAGCGCGGCTGTGGAATGCCGTCGTCGCCACCGGCATCCCGGCGAAGAAGTGGAGCGCGCTCTTCGACACGGTTTCGGTGTGTTTCAGCAAAGGATTGGGAGCGCCGGTTGGCTCGGCCCTGGCGGGACCGCGCGAGTTGATAACGCGAGCACGGCGCATCCGCAAATTGTTCGGCGGCGGCATGCGTCAAGCCGGCATCCTGGCGGCCGCGGCGCTGCACGCGCTCGATCATCACATCGAGCGCTTGGCCGACGACCACCGCAACGCGCAGGTGATCGCGCGAGCCGTCGCGGATACGCCAGGATTGCGCTTGGTGCCGTCGGAGGTGGAGACGAATTTGGTGTGGTTCCGAGTCGATCGCGAGGCCGGCACGGCGAAGGAAGTAGCAGCGGCATTGAAGGAGCGCGGCGTCCTGGTTCACATATCGGGGCCGCAAACCCTGCGGGCCTGCACACACCTCGACGTATCCGCCGCCGGGGCCGAACGCGCCGCCGAGGCGATCCGCCGCATTGTTTAGCGAAGAGAAGCTAACCACAGAGTCACAGAGAGCACAGAGAAAAACACAGAAAAGAGAAGGAAAGGAATCAGCAATCAGAGTACCTGCAAATGTACCCGTTCACGGGCCGAGGGTGGCAGTCGCTCAGGGGCGAACAAGGCCGAGCTTCATTTGGGCAATGTGGCTGCCAGCGTGTCAGATGCATCCCTCGAAAGCGCATCGGCGTGTCGGTCCTGAGAGCGCTGTGGCTCTCGGCTTGCTGGCGCATGTCGAGAAGACCGGAGCGCGCAAGACGGTCGGCGCAAAGGCTCTTGGTGAAGTCGTGTGGGTAGCTTTGGAGGCTTGAGCCGCGCACGTGGCCGCCTCGTTACAATGTCGCTGAACGCCGCCGACGTGTGGCGGCTGACAAAGGCTTGCATGGAGATACGGGGATGAAAACAGCATTGCTGGCACTGGTCGCGGTGGCCGCCTCCGCCGTGGCCTTCGCGGAGGACGACCAGGCGAAGAAGGACCTGAAGGCGCTGGTGGGGACGTGGCAGTACACTTCCCAAGAAGAAAACGGCAAGGAGACGGACAAGGAGAATCTGAAGGCGGTCACGGTCACCGTCACCGCTGACGGCAAGTGGGAAGTGAAGTACGAGGGGAAGACGTTCCTGGAGGGGACGGTGAGGCTCGACCCGTCGAGGAAACCGAAGGCGGCCGACTGGACGATCACGACCGAGGGTGACCTATACGGCAAGACGGCCCTGGGCATCTACGACGTGGGCAAGGACACCTGGAAGCACTGCTTCGGGTTCGACAAGCGCCCCGAGAAGTTCGAGTCGAAGGAGGGCAGCAAGGTCACCAACGCCATACTCAAGCGCGTAAAGAAGTGACGGACGACCTTGAGCGCCTCGGTCTGCCTCACCTCTGTGCGTATCGCAACGCCACTAACCCTCTCCGGTCACATCGCCCGCAGAGCGCAAGCCAATCTGCGTAACCTGCTCCGGCCGGACACACCGCGGTGAGGCATGTCTAAGCGTTCGGCGCAGAGACACATCGACCGAAGTAGCCGGTCAACACATTCACCGCTCGTTCCTGCTCTGTACGGCTGTCACTCTCGACCCGTGAACGGCTACCCTGCAAATTGCTCGATTTTCTTTATTTTTTCTGTGTCTTTCTCTGTGTTCTCTGTGACTCTGTGGTGAGTTCATCCATCAATTCACCCACGGCGACGCCGGCGCCGCGATGGGCTTGATCAGATCGTGAAGCGGCTCGTCGGTTGATGGATAGAGAATCAGGGCCGTGATGAATTCATTGCTGCCGGGTTTCGGGAAGAAATGAATGCGTCCCCTCACCTCCACCCACTTGTTGCGATACCGATCCGGATCGATCGACTCTGACGAATTGGGATCGATCATGATAACGGCATTGAGTTTCACCGCATCGGCGGCGCAGCAGGCGATTTTAAAGCGAACCAGCGTGAAGCGTTTCGGGTCGTCGCCGGCGTACTGGCCGGTCAGCGTGACGGTCTTGCCCTCATAGTAGTCGCGGGTCTCCGGCGTCAGTGATGCTTGCTGCAACTCCACGAAGCCGACGCTCACCTGCCCCGTTGATTTAATCGACGTGGGTGCATTCAAGCTCAGTCCAATCAATTCCATACCACCGGAATCCGCCGAAAATCCCTGGTTAGGCAGGTTCAAAAAGTACAACACTACCGGCAGCAACAGGACCACGTATCGCCAGGGGGCCCAGCCGTGATCATGTCCGTGATCGTGGCCGTGGTCATGATCGTGATCGTGATCATGGTGGTGGTCATGCACGTGATCGTGGGTCGGCATGGTCAGGGGCAGCGAAGCGCCGGTAGCGACGCCCGTCGTTTGTGCCTCGGACTGGATGCCGTGGTCGTGGTCATGATCGTGATGGCAATGGCCGTGGTCGTGGCCGCAATGATCGTGATCATGGTCATGGTCGTGAGTATGCTCCGGCACCGTGACCGCCTCATCGACGGAGCGCCACACGGCCGCGGCGCGGAGGATCACTAGTAAGAGGAGCGTGAGGCCGCCCAAGAGCACCCACAGGAAGAATTTCGGGTGCAGCATGAGCGCGATCTTGCCGCTCCACCACAGCATGACGGCCACGCCGCCGAGCGCGCCGCACACGGCAATGGTGAAGAGCTGATTCAAGTAATAGGTGTTGCGATCGCCATGCGAATGATCGTGAGCCATGAGACCAACCTCCTCGATTTAGAAGCACAATCAAAATGAACCGCCAAGGCGCCAAGGACGCCAAGGAAAAACAAGAGAGAAACAGAGCAAAAGAATCATGAGGCAATTATTCAGTGGTTCTTGTTTCGTTCTTTGTTTTCTCTCTTTCTTATCTTGGCGTTCTTGGCGCCTTGGCGGTTCATTTGATTAGAGGTTCTTACGGGGCCAGCGGCGAGGCTTGCGCTTTCGCCGAAGCCTCCGAGGTTCCTTTGGGAGCGGGCGCCGTCATATATTGCGGAGCGTATCGCTCCCACAGCAGATGCGTAACGTAGGAATAAGCGAACACCTGAACGATGACGCTCAAGAAAATCGTGTAAATCAAGCGCGGTTTGAAGACGCGCGTGTACATCATGTACAATTTGAGATCGAGCATGGGGCCAAGGACGAGAAAGGCGAGCTTGGCGGAAGGCCGCAGGGAGATGAAGCTTGCGGCCACGAAGGCATCGGCTTCGCTGCACAGGCACAGCAGTATGGCCAAGAGCATCATCAGACCGATCGAGAGGATAGCGTGATTGCGCGACAGGTCGGAGATCATCTCCTGCGTGACCATCTGCCGCGTCAATGCGGCCAGGAGCGCTCCCAAAATGAGGAAAACCGTGATGTCGATGAAATCGTGCAGGGCGGTATCGGTGATGTTGCTGAGCCGCTCCCAGGCCGAGCGTTTTACCTCCGCTTCGTCCGCGTCTTCCTCGGTTGTCATCTTGGGAGGAATGGCCAGGGGCATAAGCAGCTTGCTGCCATATTTGCGATATTGCCACTCGACAATGTGCGCGGTGCCGATCGAGACGAGAAAGCCCAGCCCGACACGCAAACCCATCATCCACCAGCCGCCCATTTGGTAGGCCAGCCCGCCGCCCGGCTCGACGGCGTTCTCCATGCCGGAGAAGGCGACGAAGGTGCTGAGCATGACGACGACATTGATAATGGGTCCGGCCAGCAGATAGGCGACGCAACAGCTGAGCGGCAGCCCCTTGCGGATGAGCCGGCGCATCACTGGGATGATGCCGCACTCGCACATGGGAAAAATGAGACCGAGCAGCGCGCCGATGACGATGGCCAAAGTCCGGCTGCGCGGCAGAAAGCGCGTGATCAGACGCTGCGGCAGCATTTCCTCCAGGATGCCGGCGATGACGGCGCCGAGAATGATGAACGGCATCGCCTCGTAGAGGATGCTCGTGAAGGTGAGGATGAAGTTTTCGACTTTCAGGATATAGGGATTATCCACGGCACTCGCATGGTTGGGGGATTGCTGGTTCGGGCGCGCCGCTTGCCGTCCTATGCCGCTGATACGCACGGAGAGGGAGCGCGGTTCGCGCACATCGAGCAAGACAGGACGAGCCGGCGAATAGTATTTTCGGACAGAACGCGCCTCGTTGCAAGAGCGCTACGCACAAAGCGCACGAATGGGGCGCTCCATCCCTGTTAAGAACACGATTTCAATACTTACCGATTTGTATTCGAGCCTGAAGCGAAAGCGAAGAGACGCCCCCTGTTGTGGCATGGTCTCCCGACCCCCTGTTGTGGCATGGTCTCCCGACCATGCCACAACAGGCGACCGAAGGTCTCCTCGCCCCCTGTTGTGGCATGGTCTCCGGACCATGCCACTCCGGGCGACCGAAGGTCTCCTCGCCCTGGGAGACCTTCGGTCCTAGCCGGTGGCATGGTCCGGAGACCATGCCACAACAGGGGAGGCCCCTGTTGTGGCATGGTCTCCGGACCATGCCACAACAGGCGACCGAAGGTCTCCTCGCCCCCTGTTGTGGCATGGTCTCCGGACCATGCCACTCCGGGCGACCGAAGGTCTCCTCGCCCTGGGAGACCTTCGGTCCTAGCCGGTGGCATGGTCAGGAGACCATGCCACAACAGGGGAGGATGGTCGGGAGACCACGCCACAACAGGGGGTCAGCGAAGAGTCGCCTTCGCTTACGCTTCAGGCTCGGATACATCACGTCAATGGGACTCGTGCAACGCGATACGGACGCCGAATTTCTGCCCCCGTGGAAAGATGTCTTTGATTTCGCCCGCCTTTACCTGGAACATTTGCGTGGTCTTGTCGGGAAACGTCACCTCAAAGGTCGCCTTGCCATACTGGGTCTTGCGGACCACCAACGAAGACGTCTGGCCGTCCTGTTCAATTTCCTGCTTGGACTCGACGCTGGCGCCTACGATCTCCACGCGCGCCCCTTCTGGCGTCAGCTTGCCGGCTTTGTCCTTGGCAAGGATCGAGAGAGTGAAGGTTGCGCCCGGCTTTATCTTGCTCGAACAGCCGGCGTTCGTGAGCAACAAGAGGACGAGGGCAAGCAGGGGCAAACGCATCACGAAATCCCTGAGGCACAACAGTTACTCAAAAATCGGCGCCGCCGACGGGTTCACCGCCCGAGCGGGTGGCGAGGGCCATCCAGGTCGGAATGGCGATGGAATTGCTAATAAAGTGAACCGAGCCGTCGCCGAAGAGGTAGGGCACGCCGATGCCATGTGGACTCCAGGTAGAATCGGCATCGAAGACACCGGGAGTGTTGGGGCCGGTCTCTCCGGCGTGGCACATGACGAGCGTCGTCTCGGCGCCATAGTTTCCCGGTGCCAGTTTGAAGGGGTTGGCTGCACCGGTGGGACATCCGACCCACGAGCTATACGACAGGAAGGAAGGTCGGTCGCAGACGAAGAGCGTATTGCTCAGGCCATCGGTAATATCGCCGACGCGAAATCCTTTGCTCGCGCGGAGGAAGGCGCCGGTGTGCGGCGGGGTGGTGAAATCATCAACGCCGTCGTTGCCGTTACAGGCCACATAGTTTCCCGTGGCCAGCACCCAACTGTTGAGGCCGGTTGGCGAGGGGCCCACATTGGTGGCGGCGGAATTGGAAGTGATTGTAAACGTGCTCACATAATTCGGATCGGATGGACAGATGAAGATTTTCAAGGGCGTGCTTACCACCGCCGCCATCGATGGGTCGCCGACATCGACTTTGAAGTTGATCTGGTTATACAGGTTGCCCTGTTCCAGATAGGGCAAGAGGAAAGCGCCCCAACCCCAGCCCGGTCCGTGGTCCAGGCCCTCCGGTGTTTGGTATCCCGGCGGCCAAGGCGTGGGGTCGTAGTAGCCGACCGGGAAACCGCTCTGGCTGTCGTGGTAATTGTGCATCGCCAGACCGATTTGCTTGAGGTTGTTTTTGCAAGTCATCAGACTGGCGGCTTCGCGAACCTTCTGGACGGCGGGGAGCAGCAAGCCCAGCAGAACGGCGATAATGGCTATCACCACAAGCAGTTCAATCAGGGTGAACGCTCGGCCGGAACATCGGGTGCGACGCATGGATGCTCCTCGGAAAGTTCAGTTAGCGATAACTGTCGTTCAAATCTCCCCAAGTATAACGGGCCGAAATCGGGAGCGTCAAGCGCTTGCATCCCTTAGTCATCCCCAGATTGGCTCTCGTTCCCACGCTCCGCGTGGGAACGTACGTGTGCGACGCTCCGCGTTGCGTCCAGTTCCCAACCCGCAGCAAGAGTCGGGCCGCAGAGCGGCCGGACGTGCGTTCCCACGCGGAGCGTGGGAACGAGAAAGTATCAAGCGAGTGCCTTCCTCCTCGTTGCGTCGAAAAAATGAGAATTTGACCAAAATCACGCTTGCCGAACCGCTGCCCATTCGGAAAAGTAAGGAAGAACGACTGCACGGCTCGGCTTCTGACCGTGGATTGAGGTGACTCGCATGGCCAGTTTTTCCCGACTTCCTCCCGTTCCCCTACGGCGCGGACTGCTGCTAATCATCCCCTTCTTGGGCGCGCTCGTCTTGTTGTTGCTGGGCGAGCAAGGCCAAACGCCGGCGGAGTCGGGGAAACCCTTCCAACCGCCGCCCGCCGAATGGGAGTGCCGCTGGACCGAGACGCCCCTTACGATCGACGGCAAGGCCGATGAGGACGCCTGGAAGCGGGCGCAGCTCATCGATAACTTCTATCTGCCCTGGCTTGGCTCCAAGGCCCGCCCCGCCCGGACCACGACAAAAGCACGCCTCTTATGGGACCGCGAATATCTCTACTTCTTCGCCGACATGGAGGATTCCGATCTCTACGCCGACGTCAAGGAACACGACGGGCAGACGTGGAACAACGATGTCTTCGAGCTATTTTTCAAACCTGCCGCCGACAAGCCGGGCTACTACGAGTTCCAGATCAATGCGGCGGGGACGATCATGGACATGTTCTTGCCGCGCCGCGGGGCCGGCGGCTACGCACGCTTCAAGAGCGATGGGGAATTTCACATCGACGCCAAGGTGAGGCTGCGCGGCACGTTGAACCACTGGCAGGACAAGGATCAGGGTTGGTCCGTCGAGGGACGCATTCCCTGGCGCGACTTTCTCCGCACCGGCGGCCGGCCCAACATCGGCGAGCGCTGGAAATTCGCCCTGTGCCGCTACGATTACTCCGTGGATTTCGAGGACGGGGTGGAGCTATCCACGTGCGCACCCCTGAAATCGCAGCCGCGTCCCGATTTCCACCACTATGAGGACTACGCCGCGCTGCGTTTCGTCGGCTCTCCTCAAAAGAGTGCGGCCAAGCCCCACGGCATCGAGCGCCGCATTCCGCTGACGACCTCGCGCGTCGTCGGCGCGCCGGACCCGCCGCCACCCTATCGCGTCCGCCGCGTCTATCCGAACCTCAAGCTCGATTTCCCCGTCGCCGTCGCGCATCAACCCGGCAGCGACCGCCTACTGATCATCACCCAGCCGGCGCCCTACGCTCCCACAACCATCCTGCGCACCCAAGACGATCCCAACACCGATCGAACCGAAAAACTGCTCCCTTACGACGGCGTCGCCTACGACATCGCTTTTCATCCAAAATTCAAGGAAAATGGATACATCTATATCGGCATGAACGGGCCATCGTCCGCCCCTCCGGGCGCGAAGAAGACGCGCGTCCTGCGCTACACGATGGAGCGCCAGCCTCCCTACACGTTCGATCCCCAATCGGAAACGGTCATCCTCGAATGGCCGTCCGACGGCCACAACGGCGGCGCGCTAGCCTTCGGCACGGACGGCATGCTCTACGTTACCTCCGGCGACGGCACCTCCGACTCGGACACCAACATTGTCGGCCAAGATCTGAGCAAATTGACGGCGAAAGTGTTGCGCATCGACGTGGACCACCCCGAACCCGGCAAACCGTACTCGGTGCCGAAGGACAACCCGTTCGTCGGCCAAAAGAACGCCTGTCCGGAGACATGGGCGTACGGCCTGCGCAATCCCTGGCGCATCACCGTGGACCAGAAGACCGGCCACATTTGGGTCGGCAACAATGGGCAAGATCTCTGGGAACAGGCATACTGGATCGAGAAAGGTGCCAATTATGGGTGGAGCGTCATGGAGGGCAGTCATCCGTTTTATCCCAGCCGCAAGGCGGGACCGACCCCGTTCACCAAGCCGACCGTCGAGCATTCGCATTCCGAGGCGCGTTCGCTCACAGGCGGAATCGTCTATTATGGATCGAAATTCCCCGAATTGCAGGGCGTCTACATTTACGGTGATTACTCGACGGGCAAAATCTGGGGCGTCCGTCACGACGGCCGGCGCGTCACCTGGCACAAGGAGTTGGCCAATACGCGCTTGCAAATCACAGGCTTCGGCGTGGATGCGCACGGCGAAATCCTCATCGCCGACCATCGCGGCCAGGACAAGGGCGGCTTCTACACGTTCGAAGCGACGCCCAAAGATCTGCCGCCCTCGGCGTTCCCTCGCAAGCTGAGCGAAAGCGGTCTTTTCCGCTCCGCCAAGGGGCATATCATGGACCCGGCCCTGATTCCCTACTCCGTCAACGCCCCGCTCTGGTCCGACGGAGCTTACAAGGAACGCTGGATCGCTCTGCCGGGCGCCGATTCGCGCATCGATTTCACCACCAATCGCGGCTGGAATTTCCCCGATAAATCGGTGCTGGTGAAATCGTTCGCCCTGGAGATGGAGGAGGGCAATCCCGCCTCGCGCCACTGGATCGAGACGCGCTTCCTCACCAATCAACAAGGCGAATGGTTCGGCTACTCGTATCAGTGGAATGACGAACAGACCGACGGCGTGTTGGTGGACGGCAAGGGACATGACCGCGAGTTCACCATCCGCGTCCCATCGACGGCGGACAATCCCCGCGGCATCCGTAAACAAAAATGGCACTATCCCAGCCGCACCGAGTGCATGGTTTGCCACAGCCGCGCCGCCAACTTCGTCTTGGGCCTGACCGAATTGCAGATGAACAAGGAACACGATTACGGCGGCGTCCGCGACAACCAGCTGCGCGTCCTGGAGCATCTCGGCGTCCTCCGCGTCAACTGGATGGAGGAAACGAAGGACGCCCTGATGCGCGAAGCGAAAGCCAAGGGCATGACGGATGGGCAAATCTACGGCTCCCTCGACAAGCTAACGGCGACGCGCTTGCAGCGGGGACCGGCCATCTCGTCGTTGCTGACGGTTCCGCCGGAGAAGTATCGCCGCCTGGTCGATCCCTCCGATCGCAAGCAGAATCTTGAGGCGCGAGCGAGGTCGTATCTGCACGCCAACTGCGCTCAGTGCCACGTGAAGGAAGGCGGCGGCAACGCCAAGATGGAGCTGGAATTCACGACGAATCCCGACCAGATGCGCCTAATCGATGTCAAGCCGGTACACGACAGCTATGGTCTGCCCGAAGCGCGATTGATCTCGCTCGGCCATCCCGAGCGCTCGGTGCTGCTGCATCGCATCCGCCACCGCGACGCCGGCCACATGCCGCCCCTGGCCACCGAGATTGTCGATCGCGAAGCCGTGCAGCTCATGCACGACTGGATCAAGCAATTAGCGGACAAAAACGATCGTCGATAGTAGGAAAGCAAGCGAGCCGGAAGTGTAAGCGATTGAACATTTGATCGCTTACACTTCCGGCTCGTTGGGGTTTGTAGTGGACAGAGTCGGACTTGAACCGACGACCCCAGCCTTTTCAGGGCTGTGCTCTACCGACTGAGCTATCTGTCCTCGCCATCGACAGGTTCTATTACCATAGGCGATTCCGCATGGATCGTCAACTTTTCTCCAAGCCAAAGAGCGTGTGATTAGGGAAGTCCCAGGCGAGCGGCGCGGCATAAGCCCCCGTCAGCAGTCGGTTGCATTGCGCGTGGGTATAATCGACTGCGGAGTTACGAACCGAGGGCGAGGCTTGGCGCGGACAGCTCGGCCGCCCAGCCGGGCTTCCCTTCATAGGACAACGGGAGCCGAAGCCGATGCGCTACCAACCGATCGAGAACTACGGCATCATCGGGAACATGCACAGCGCCGCCCTGGTCAGCCTGGACGGTTCAGTCGATTGGCTCTGCCTGCCGCGCTTCGACTCGCCCAGCGTGTTCGGGGCGATCCTCGACGCCGACAAGGGGGGGCGGTTCCGGATCGCCCCTGCCGCGGCCGGGGCGCTACGCCACAAGCAATACTACTGGCCAGACACCAACGTGCTGATCACCCGCTTCCTGCATCCCGACGGCATCGCCGAGGTTGAGGACTACATGCCGGTCGGAGTCAGGCCTGAGTCGGACGCTCAACTCGTTCGCCGAGTGCGGGTGGTCCGCGGCCAGCTGCCGCTGGAGGTGGAGTGTCGCCCAGCGTTCGACTACGCCCGCGCACGGCACGCTACCACGGTGAGCGAGCGCGGCGCCCGCTTCGATTCGCCCGGGCTGTCCCTTGGGTTGGCCGCGTCGGTCCCCCTCCGGGCCGACGGCGACGGCGTGTCGGCTGCATTCCCTCTTGGCGAGGGGCAGAACGCAACGTTCGTCCTGCGTATCATTCCGTCGGACGCTCATCCTGGTCGATGCCCCGGGACCGAGGAGGCCGAGGACTGGTTCCGCGAGACGGTCGCTTACTGGCAGCGGTGGGTGGCCCGTTGCACCTATCGCGGTCGGTGGCGCGAGGTAGTCCTGCGCTCAGCCCTGGCGCTCAAGCTGCTCACCTACCAGCCTACCGGGGCGATCGTCGCCGCCCCGACTACCAGCCTGCCGGAGGGAATCGGCGGCGTGCGCAACTGGGACTACCGCTACACCTGGATTCGCGACGCCGCGTTCACGGTGTACGCCTTCCTGCGAGTCGGATTCACCGAGGAGGCGACCCGCTTCCGGGACTGGCTGACCGCCCGCTGGAAGGAGCGCGACTCACATTGCGACGGACCACTTCAGCTCATGTACGCCGTGGACGGCCGGTCCGATCTGACCGAACAGGAGCTGACGCACCTGGAAGGCTACGCGGGGTCGAGGCCGGTCCGGATCGGCAATGCAGCCCACGAGCAACTGCAACTGGACATCTACGGGGAGTTGATGGACGGGGCCTACCTGAGCAACAAGTATGTCGCCCCGCTCGGCTACGACTCCTGGAGGCATCTCCGGAAGCTGGTCGATTGGGTGGCCGGCAACTGGGGCCGGGAGGACGAGGGCGTCTGGGAGGTGCGCGGCGGTCGGCGGCACTTCGTCTACTCGAAGTTCATGTGCTGGGTGGCGCTGGACCGCGGCCTGCGGCTGGCGGACAAGCGCTCCTTCCCGGCGGACCGGGCCGGCTGGCTGAAGGCCCGCGACGCGATTTACGAGGAGGTAATGGCGAAGGGATGGAGCGAGACGCGGGGGGCATTCGTGCAGTCGTACGGCTCCGATGCCCTGGATGCCTCGGCCCTGCTGATGCCACTGACCTTCTTCATGGCCCCCAACGACCCGCGCATGCTGGCCACGGTGGACGCGATTCGGTCGCCGGCCACCCGAGGCGGCCTGGCTGCGGACGGGCTGGTTTACCGCTACGATCCACAGTCGGCCCCGGATGGGCTTCCGGGCGTGGAAGGGACGTTCAATATGTGCAGCTTCTGGCTGGTCGAGGCGTTGACTAGGGCCGGGCGAACCGACCCGAACCGCCTGGCCGAGGCCCGGTTGCTGTTCGAGCAGATGCTGGGTTACGGCAACCACGTCGGGCTGTACGCCGAGCAGACCGGGGCCAGCGGAGAGGCTCTGGGCAACTTCCCGCAGGCCTTTACTCACCTGGCACTGATCAGCGCCGCCTTTAACCTCGACCGGGCCCTCGCCGGCTGGGCCGAATGACGCCTTCGCCCGCCGAGGTGACCGGGCAGGGGGCATCCGCGAATTTAGCGAGAAAACGCAGGACCGGGTATTCGCCATGAACGATGTTGCGGCGAAAAAAACGACGCTGGCCACATGTCAGCAGTACGAAACGCTTTTGGCGGTTGCCGAAACGATCGTGGCTCACCGCGATTTGCGGTCCTTGTTACACGATCTCGCCGGCCGGCTGCGCGAGGTTGTCCGTTGCGATCATGTCGCTCTGGTCCGACACGACGCTGAAAACAACCTGATGCACCGGCACGTTTGCGATCATGTCGGACCGTTGCAGGATGAAGGTCCAGTCGCGTTTGCTCTCGAAGACACTCCAGCGGGTCTGGTCTTACAGACTCAGCAACCGCTCATCCTGTCAAATCCGGTCCAGATTGGACGTTGGCCTCGGTATCTGGAGTTCGTCCAGTCGCTTGGCGGCAACAGCATTTGCATTCTGCCTCTGACAACTGTGCGGCATCGCCTGGGCATATTGGTCTTCGGGTCCAAGGAGCAAGCAGCCTATGACAACGCGGACCTCGATTTTTTGCAGCGCCTCGCCAAGCAGGTAGCGGTCGCCTTTGAAAATGCCCTGGCCTTTGACCGCATTGAGGAACTCAAGGAGAAGCTGGAAAAGGAGAGGGTCTACCTGGAAGAAGAGATTCGGACAGATAACAACTTTGAGGAAATTGTCGGAGAAAGCGTCGCCTTGCGGCGCGTCTTGAAAGAGGTGGAGACGGTCGCTCCCACGGAATCCACTGTGCTCATTCATGGCGAAACCGGAACAGGCAAGGAGCTGATTGCCCGCGCCGTGCATCAGTTAAGTCCCAGCCGCCAGCGCACCTTCGTCAAACTAAACTGCGCTGCCATCCCTTCCGGCCTGCTCGAAAGTGAGCTGTTCGGCCACGAAAAAGGCGCCTTCACCGGCGCTATCGCACAAAAGGTTGGCCGCTTTGAACTAGCGCACCAAGGGACGTTGTTCCTGGATGAGGTAGGTGACATTCCCCTCGAACTGCAACCCAAGCTGCTACGTGTCCTGCAGGAACAGGAATTCGAGCGTCTCGGCAGTACCAAGACGATCCGTGTCCGCGTGCGGCTGGTGGCGGCCACCAATCGCGATTTGCCGCGTATGGTCCGAGACAACCAATTCCGTAGCGACCTCTATTACCGCTTGAACGTGTTCCCGATTTCACTGCCGCCGTTGCGCGAGCGCCCCGAGGACATTCCACGGCTGGTCCGCCATTTCACGCAGAAATTCGCACGGCGGATGGGCAGGCAAATCGAAACCATTCCCGCCGAGGCGATGGACACGCTGATCCGCTATGCTTGGCCGGGCAATGTTCGCGAGTTGGAGAACGTCATTGAGAGGGCCGTGATTCTCAGTCCGGGAAGAGCGTTGCAGGTTCCCGTTGGCGATTTGAAGGCCTCGGCTGCGCAAACTATCGCCGCGTCCGATGGCAATGGGGATAGCCGCGTTTCTCTGGCCCAAGCCGAGCGCGAGCACATCTTGCGAACCCTGCGCGAAACCGACTGGGTATTGGGCGGTCCGAATGGCGCCGCCGCCCGGCTTGGCATGAAACGAACGACCTTGCAATCGAAGATGAAAAAGCTCGGCATCGCGCGGCCGCGCTAGTGCCGAACAGTCGGCACCTGCCGACCCGCCGGCACTTCCTTCCTCGGCACCTGACACCACTCGTTGATAATCCATTCCTTCCCTGGATTCCTAACTCCTTGAAGCATCGCTCGTTACGAGAGCGAAGTGAAAGCACTTCGTCTTCGGCATTGCGCGTGCTTTTACCCCACCTGACCGAGAAGGAGTCAGCCATGCTTCGGATCACCACACATTCCACCGCAGACTCACTTACCTTCCAACTCGAAGGAAGGCTTGTGGGTCCGTGGGTGACGGAACTGCGCGATTGCTGGCGGAGGACTGCTTCTGATGGGAAGCGGGCGGTCCACATCGATCTGCGGGCCGTGACCTATGTGGATGCGGCGGGCGAGGAGTTGCTGGCCGACATGTATCGCCAGGGAGCCGATCTGTTTGCCTGCGACTGTCAGATGAAAGCAGTCGTCGCGGAGATTGAAAACACCTGCATCAAATCCCGTTGGGAGGAAAGGGACAATCATGGGATCAGAAACTCAAAACCAACACCCTCGCCTCGACGATTTCGTCGCCGACCTGACTGAGGTCGCCTACCCCATCGCGCTGCGGTACGAGGGGGGCGAGCGGTGGCTCGACCTGGAATTGGACCTGTGGCGAGCGATGACTCAAGCGGTCAAGAAGTGGCAACAGCGGATTCATCTGCTTCTGAGGAGTTAATCGATGCGCATTTTTGTTCTTGGGCTTTGTGTCGTCCTCGCCGGCTGTGCCGGGGCGCCCTCGGGAGCGCCGGTGCCGCCGCCCACCCCAGTCAGCGTCAGTTATCCGGTCGAGCGCTACGTCACCGACTACGCCGACTTCACCGCGCGGACGGCCGCCGTCGATTCTGTCGAGGTGCGAGCACACGTGTGGGGCTACCTGGACAAGGTCAACTTCACGGAAGGGGCTTTGGTCAAGAAGGGCGATGTCCTCTTTGAACTCGATCCGCGGCCGTATGAGGCGCTCTTGAACCAGGCGAAGGCCAAGGTCCGACAGGATGAGGCGCAGTTGAGCTACGACGAGGCGGAATACCAGCGGAACCGTCAGCTTATTGGTTCCGGGGCAACATCCCGCACGGAACTGGACAAGACCTCGGCGGCCCGGGGCGTCGATCGAGCGAACATCGCGGCCGACAAGGCCCTGGTCCGGCAGCGCCAGCTAGACCTGGAGTACACGAAAGTTATTGCCCCGGTCAGCGGACGCGTCAGCCGCTACGTCGTCACGGTGGGCAACTTGATCCAGTCGGGGGACCAGAACGGCGGCACCCTGCTTACGACCCTCGTATCGGTGGACCCGATGTACGCCTACTTCGATGTGGATGAGTACACCGCGCTACGAGTTCGGCAGTTGGTCCGCGAGGGCAAGTCGGACTCGCCCCGCGACGGCGGGTTCCCAGTGTCCTTGGGGTTGGCCAACGAGGAGGGCCACCCCCACCAGGGGACCATCAACTTTGTGGACAACCAGGTCAACCCGAAGACCGGCACCATCCGGGTGCGGGGCGTGTTCCCCAACCAGCAGGAGCACCTTCTCCCAGGCTTTTTCGCCCGTGTCCGTGTGCCGGTCGGCCGGCGCCATCGGGCACTGCTGGTCAGCGATCGCGCCCTCGACACCGACCAGGGCCAGAAGGTGCTCTACGTTGTCAACGACAAGAACGAGGTCGTCTCCCGTCCCGTTCGGGTGGGGGCGCTCCACGACGGCCTGCGCGAGATCACCGACGGCCTGAAGCCGGGCGAGCGGGTGATCGTCAACGGCCTGCAACAGGTGCGGCTGGGCGTCACCGTGGAGCCGAGGCTCGTGGATATGCCTCAGAGGTCCGAGGTTAGAAGTCAAAAGTCAGAAATCAGAGGTCAGAAGTCAGAGGTCAGCGTCACGTCGAGACCAGCGAGTCAAAGTCAACGTCCCTGATCTCTGACTTCTGACCTCTGACCTCTGACTTCTTGGAGGGGAATCATTATGCTGGCCCGTTTCTTCATCGACCGTCCGGTCCTGGCGTGGGTGATCTCGATCGTCATCGTCCTGCTCGGCGCCATCACCGCGGGCTTCTTGCCCATCGCTGAGTACCCGGAGATCCAGCCACCGACCGTGCGGGTCACGGCCAACTACCCCGGGGCCAACGCCCAGGTGGTGGCCGACACAGTGGCCGCCCCGATCGAGCAGCAGGTCGTCGGGGTGGAAGGGATGCTGTACATGTCGTCACAGAGCAACAACGACGGCTCGTACACCCTCGACGTGACCTTCGCGCTGGGCACCGACGTGAACATGGCCCAGGTGCTGGTACAAAACCGCGTCGCCATCGCCGAGCCGACGCTCCCCGACGTGGTTCGGACCATCGGCGTGGCCACCAAGAAACGGTCGCCGGATGTCTTGCTGGGGATCAGTCTGTATTCCGAGGACAACCCAGAGACCGGCCAACCGTATTACGATGCGCTCTACCTGAGTAACTACGCCACGATCCAGGTCAAGGACGCCATCGCCCGCGTCGAAGGCGTCGGCGATGTGGCCATCCTCGGCCAGCAGGACTACAGCATGCGCGTTTGGCTGGACCCGGACAAGTTGCAGTCGCGGAATATGACGGTTGGCGACGTGATCCGCGTCTTGCGCGAACAGAACGTGCAGGTCGCGTCCGGACGAATCGGCCAGCCGCCGGTCCCCAGCGGCCAGGACTTCCAGTACACCCTAAGCACCCTCGGCCGGCTGATGGAAGCCGACCAGTTTGCTGACATTATTCTGAAGACCGGCTCGGACGGGGAAGTCACTTACCTCAAGGATGTCAGCCGGAGTGAGTTGGGGGCCCGAAGCCAAGACACGGTCGGGCGGGTAGACGGCCGGCCGTCACCGTCTGTCATCGTCTTTCTGCTGCCAGGAGCCAACGCCCTGGATACCGCCGACGGCATCAAGGCCAAGATGCGCGAACTGGAAACCCGCTTCCCCAAAGGGATGCGTTATCTCATCGGCTATGACACCACACCATTCATCCGCGAATCCGTCAATGAGGTGTTCCACACGCTGCGCGAGTCCATCGTCCTGGTTTCTCTCGTCATCCTGCTGTTCTTGCAAGACTGGAAAGCCTTGCTGCTGCCCGTGATCGACGTGACGGTGTCCCTGGTCGGCACTTTTGCCGTCATGGGTCTGATGGGCTTTACCCTGAACAACCTGACGCTGTTCGGGCTCGTGCTGGCCATCGGCATCGTGGTGGATGACGCCATCGTCGTTTTGGAGAACATCGAGCGCTGGCTGGAGAAGGGGCTGCCCGTGCGCGAGGCCACCATCAAGGCCATGAACGAGATTACCGGGCCGATCTTTGCCATCACCCTGGTGCTCAGTTCGGTGCTTTTGCCCAGCGCCCTTTTGAGCGGCATCACGGGACAGTTCTTCCGCCAGTTCGCCCTGACCATCTCCGTGTCGATGATTATCTCGGCCATTAACGCCATGACCATGACGCCGGCGCGGGCAGTCTGGATCTTTGGCAGCCGCAAGCCCGGTCAGCACAGCGACCAGGGCAAAGAAGCGCTGCCGTGGTGGAGTTTCGGCCTGCTCGGCGGATTTGCGAGCTTGTGGCTCTTGACCCCGACGTTGGGCGCCTGGCTTGGTCTGCCGGCGGAGGGCAGCGAGGCGGTACCCGGCGGACTGAAAGTTACCTTGCTGACGTGGGGCGTGAACTTCGCCGTCTTCCTTCCCGGCGCTGTGGTTGGAGGAACGCTGGGCTGGTTCTTGATCCGCCCCGTGAACTGGGCACTGGGCCATTTCTTCCACTACTTTAACCGGCTTTTCGATCTGGCGACGCAAGCCTATGGCAAGACCGTCGGTTGGTGTCTCCGGCTTAGCGTCATCGTGCTTGTCGTCTACGTCGGTTTGATCGGTCTGACAGGCTTCGGCTTCGCCCACGTCCCCAGCGGGTTCGTCCCCATCCAGGACAAGGGCTACCTGGTAACCAACATCCAATTGCCCGATTCGGCCTCGCTGGAGCGCACCGTTGAGGTCACGGGCGCGGTCGAACGAATTGCCCTCCAGACGCCCGGCGTTGCCCACACGGTAGCCGTTCCGGGAACATCGTTCGTGCTGAACGCCAACAGCTCGAACTACGCCAACATGTTCGTAATTCTCAAGCCGTTCCAGGAGCGGCGTGACCCCGCGCTAAGCGGCGAGGCCATCGCGAGCCATATCCGCGCACGTCTGGCGCGCGAGGTCCCAGAGGCCCGCGTGCTCGTCTTCGGAGCGCCAGCGGTACGGGGCCTGGGCAACGCGGGCGGCTTCAAACTGATGGTGGAAGGAACCGGCGACGTTGATTTGAAAGCGCTGCAGGCCCGAGCGGACAATCTTGCCGCCCAAGGGAACCAACAGGCCGGACTCGTCGGCGTGTTCAACGGCTTCCGCGCTGGGACGCCCCAACTTTACGTGGACATCGACCGGACCAAGGTCCGGACGATGGGCGTGGCGCTCACCGACGTTTTCGACGCTCTGCAGGCGTACCTGGGCAGCTACTACGTCAATGACTTCAACCGCTTCGGCCGTACCTGGCAGGTCAACATCCAGGCCGACGCCCGCTTCCGCGTGGACGCGGAAGCGCTCAAGCAGATGAAGGTCCGTAACGGCGACGGCGACATGGTGCCGCTGGGAGCAGTGGCCACGGTGCGCGAAGCTGCCGGGCCGGTAACGATCACGCGCTACAACATGTTCCCGGCGGCGACGATCACCGGTTCCTGGCAGCCGGGGGTCAGCACCGGCGACGTCCTGCGGACGATGGAGGGGCTATCGGATAAGGAGTTGCCGCGCTCCATGACCTACGAATGGACCGAGCTGAGCTACTTGCAAAAGCAGGCCAGCAAGGTCGAACAGTTCCGCGATCTGCGGCAGAATCCGTTCAGCGCGTTCGTGCTGGGGTCGCTGCTGGTCTTCTTCGTGTTGGCCGGCCTATACGAGGGCTGGTCGCTGCCCCTGGCGGTGATCCTGGTCGTGCCGATGTGTGTGCTGTGCGCCATTACCGGCGTCGCCTTCCGCGGCCTGGACAACAACATCTTTACCCAGGTCGGTTTCGTGGTGCTGATCGGGCTGGCGTGCAAGAACGCTATTCTGATCGTCGAGTTCGCCCGCGACCGCCAGCTGGAGGGTGTCAGCCGTTTCGACGCCGCCCGGGAGGCCGCGCGAGTGCGTCTGCGGCCGATCGTGATGACGACGTTGTGCTTTATCCACATGGTGCCGCCGTACTTCGCGTCGGGCGCCGGCGCCGAGATGCGCCGCAGTGTGGGCACCGCCATGTTGTGGGGCGCCTTCGGCGTGACGTTGTTCGGCATCTTCTTGACCCCGGTGTTCTTCTACGTCATTCGCGGGCTTGTCGGAGGGCGAACGGCGGTCCGCGAGCCGGTCGCTGTCGCAGCCGATGGGCCATCCAGGGAAGACGGAGTGGCTACGCCTGTTCTCTCGGTTTCTTTAAACGGGCAGCACGGAAGAGGTGGTCGTGCAGGTTAAAGGACAACAAGGACAACAAGGATAGGAGGATTGGGGTCCTTCATTGCGTTGATCGCCGCTGAGATGGGCAGCCGATACAATGACACTCATGGGGCGCCGGCCGCGGTTTCCGCATGATGAAAGAGCGAGCGTCCGCCCCAGTAGTCGCTTCCATTTCCCACAAGGACACTCCCGTGGCATACAGGTTCTTACTGTTCTTCGTTGCCTCCGTCCTCCCGTCGGCGTTATCGGCAGAGGAGCCGGCGCGCGACAAGCTCGTGCAGCACCAGGCCCAGGATGCCGATGCGAAGAGGAAGGCCATCAAGACCTTGCTCGACGACCAGGTGACGGCCTGGAACAAGGGGGATCTGCCTGGTTTCATGAAAGGTTACTGGGAGTCCGACCAACTTACCTTCTTTTCCGGCTCGACGCGCACCTCGGGTTGGAAGGCCACGCTGGAACGTTATCAGAAAAAGTATCAGGGGGAGGGCAAAGAGATGGGCCGCCTTTCCTTCGAGGAACTTTCCATCGACTTACTTGGCCCCGAGCATGCGTTGGTGCGGGGACGATTTCGCCTGCAAATGAAGGATGCCAAACCGACCGGCCTCTTTACGCTGATTCTGCGACGAACACGTACAGGCTGGCGCATCATCCACGATCATACGTCTTCATGACACCACGCGGGCCCGTTGGCTTTTGCGGACGAAAATCAATAAATCCAGGAATGATCGCGAACTTTGTGGTCGAAGAACTGTATCCGTCTTGTCACAATTACACCTTGCAAACACGGTCGCCGAGGTGGAGGTTGACCGCCTCGCGTGCCCCTCTTGCCATCCGGCTTTTGACTTCGTTCAGGCTACTCCCCGGCCCGTAGGGCAACCCCTATGATAAGAGCGTGCCGGCGGAGGGGTGAGGAAATGTCATCCACGGCGTCCCGGTCGTGGCCGAATTAAAGATAGGTAGGAAGAGTACTAGCAACGTCGAAAGAGCTTCGCGAGTTCACATTTCTACCTCTCCGCTCCTCAACGACCAATCCATTCTCAAGGGCTTGCGCAATGACTGCAACCAGCGCGGACATCGGCCTGATCGGCCTCGCCGTCATGGGCGAAAATCTGGTGCTGAACATGGAAAGCCACGGCTTCACTGTGGCCGTGTATAACCGTACCTTGGCGCGTGTCGAGGACTTCCTGTCAGGCCGCGCGCGTGGCAAACACATTATTGGTTGTCGCTCCGTTAAGGAGTTGGTGGAGGCGCTCGCGCGACCGCGGAAAGTGATGATGATGGTCAAGGCCGGCCCGGCCGTCGATCAGGTCATTGCGGAGGTCGCCCCTCTGCTCGAGCCGGGGGACATTCTGATCGATGGCGGCAACACTCATTATCCCGATACCAGCCGGCGGCAACGGGCTTTGCGGGAGCGGGGACTGTCGTACATCGGCACAGGCGTTTCCGGCGGCGAGGAGGGGGCGCTGCTCGGTCCGTCCATCATGCCTGGCGGTGATGCCGCGGCCTGGCCGCACGTCAAACCCATCTTTCAGGCCATCGCCGCCAAGGCGCCCGACGGCTCCCCCTGCTGCGACTGGGTCGGCGCCGAAGGGGCCGGCCATTATGTCAAGATGGTCCATAACGGCATCGAATACGGCGACATGCAGCTCATCGGTGAGGCTTACCACTTGCTCAGCCGCTTGGCGGGTCTGGATGCCGGCGCCCTCCACGAAGTCTTCGGCCGCTGGAACAAGGGTCGCCTCGATAGTTATCTCATCGAAATCACCCGCGATATCTTCGGCTACCGCGATCCGGAAAGCGGCCAACCGCTGGTGGATCTCATCCTCGATGCCGCCGGCCAGAAAGGTACGGGCAAGTGGATGGTCGCGTCGGCCACCGACTTGGGCGTACCGCTGACGCTTATTACGGAGGCGGTTTTCAGCCGCTGCCTGTCGGCTCAGAAAGACGAGCGTGTCGCCGCCGCCAAGGTATTGCATGGACCCCAGCCCCGCGCGACGGCGGACGGCGAGACATTCATTCAGGACGTGGAGATGGCCCTGTACGCCAGCAAGATCATCTCCTACGCTCAGGGCTTTGCTCTGATGAACGCCATGTCGCGGGAATCCGGCTGGGCGATCAACAATGGAGCAGTGGCGCTGATGTGGCGGGGAGGCTGCATCATCCGCAGTGTCTTCCTCGGCAAAATCAAGGAGGCGTTCGATCGCAATCCCGCGCTGAGCAATTTGCTGATCGATCCTTACTTCGCCGGGGAAGTGGAGCGCGCCCAGGCCGGCTGGCGGCGAGCGGTCGGCGCCGGCATCACCAGCGGCATCCCTTTACCGGCGATGAGTGCGGCTCTGGCGTATTACGATGGCTACCGCAGCGCTCGGCTGCCGGCCAACTTGCTCCAGGCCCAGCGTGACTATTTCGGCGCCCACACCTACGAGCGAGTGGACCGGCCGCGCGGTCAGTTTTTCCACACCAACTGGACAGGGCGAGGAGGCACCACGGCCTCGACGACCTACAATGTCTAAACACCGGACGTCGGCGCTTTCACAAGCATCCGCTGGCAATACGCCTGGGCGGATGGGGAGGTAAACCATGATTCCGAGCGAGTTGGCGGAACAGGTGCGGGCGGAAGTTAAACTCTTGAAAGAGGGGCAAGACAGGTTCTTGCAAACCTACAAGCGGCTGTGCGTCCACTACGGCGGCTCAGAGTGGCGGAGAGAGGAGGACATTGAATCCGTCTTCCACCACGTTCGCAAGGAGATCATTCCGGTGATGGAGCAGGCCGGGATGGATAGCAAGCAAGTCCAAGCGCTTTGTTCTTGGGCAGCCAAGCTGGTGATGGAGCAGTAGCCGGCTCCGCCCTGTTCGGCGAGCGGAGGGCGTCAGTTTTGCAGCAGTAGAAGCGAACTCCGTGCGCTCAATCGCGAGGACCGTTCTGTCGGGAACGGACTGCGGCAATTGCTGCGCAGCTCAACCGAAACAGCTAGGACTTCATCATGGATTCCGAGTGCTTACAGTATTGCCTGACCGAGGAGGAACGACGTCATTTCCAGCAGCAAGGCTACCTCGTCGTCCCGGAGGCCCTGGATCGCTCCACGAACGCTCGACTGATCGCCGCCGTGGACCGGGTCGATGCTCGGGAACGCACCGTCACCTTTCCTCGGGACCGGCTGCTCTCCTTCACGAACATCCTCCCGGAGGATGACGCCTTTCTCGGCTTGATCGACTGGCCGCGGACCTTCCCCAAGGTCTGGGGCATCCTGGGCTGGAACATCTACGTCTACCACACCCACCTCGATGTGACGCCGCTTGCGGAGCAACCCCCGGCCCGACCAGTGGCCTGGCACCAGGACAGCATGCGGGTCAACGAGGAGATCGAGTGCCATCCCCGACCGCGGCTGTCCCTCAAGGTCGGCTATTATCTGACCGATGTTACCGGCCCGGACTGGGGAAACACACTGTTGCTGCCTGGCTCCCACCAGCAAGACGAACTGGACTGTCCCGACGACGGCACTGCCAGCCCACCCGGCGCTGTTCCACTTCGCGTGCCGTCGGGGTCGGCCCTGCTGCTGGATCGCCGCCTGTGGCACTCGCGCAGCCCCAACTTTGGGCCGCACACACGCAAGGTCATCTGGGTGGGCTACGCCTACCGCTGGCTTCGTCCCAAGGACGAGATGACCGTTGGGCACCTCGTTGAGCGGGTGGACCCTGTACGCCGACAATTGCTGGGATACGCTTCCTGTGCCAATAGCGCGTATGACCCGGAGGACGCGGACGTGCCGCTGCGTGTCTGGTTACGCGAACACCACCCCGCCGACGCGGGCGGATCGCCCCATCATGGGCAAGCACAAGCGCGGCCGCCTGCCCACGGTGTCCGCGGGAAGAACACTGGCCGGCGTTGAGCCGGAGGACGTGGGTGGCCGAACTGCCGAGCCTGAAGAGCCCCCGCGTATTATGCCGGTGTTTCAGGTAGGAGTCTCAAGCGAAGGGCCGAGCTACTCGCACCGTGATCGTTAGGCCGCGCAGACGACCGCGAAACGTTGCTGAGAGCGTTCTCTACTACTTATCCTTCTTTTCGTTTGTCTGTTCGACCTGGTCCCGCCACAGCCAGCGTAACGACTCGGGCAGAATGGCCCCGCCGTGCTTACCGTTATGTTTGCCGTCGCCCATCTCAAACTTGTAATCATAGTGGGCGAACTTAAGGGCCGCTGCCATCTGACGGTTGGCCAGCGGCCAATTCCCGAACATGTTGTCCAAGTCGTTCTCGCCATCCTGGAGGAAGACCCGGATCGGCTTGGGGTCTCTCACGGTTCTGCGAATCAGGCCAGGATATACGTCTCCACCACGGATATTGGTGAAACTGCCGACGTGGCTGAGCACTTTGCTGAACAGATCGGGCCGCTGCCAAGCGACCGTGAACGCGCAGATGCCGCCACTGCTGATGCCACCGATGCCGCGACCCGCCGTGTCTTTGCGCAGGTTGTAGGACTTGGCCACCTCGGGGAGCATCTCCTTCTCAAGGAAGCGAGCATATTGATCGGAAAGGGTGTCGTATTCGAAGCTCCGATTGGAGCGTGGCCTCTCGTTACCGTTGGCCGCGGGGATGACCCCCGGGTTGATAAAGATGCCGATGGTGACCGGCATCTCCTTCTTGTGGATCAGATTGTCGAACACAGTTGGCACGCGAAATGAGCCGTTGCGATCCTGGTAGCTGCCGCCGTCCTGGAAGACCATGACGCAGGCAGGCTTTTTCTCGTCGTACTGTGCGGGGACGTAGACCCAGTAATCGCGGACGGTACCGGGGAAGATTTCGCTTTTCCAGGAAGCCTTGGTGATCTTGCCCTTGGGAACGTCGGGATGCTCCATCGAATCGGGGCCAAGCTTGTAATCATCGATGGCGGACGCAAGGGGGGTCGCGGCCAGCAGGACGAATGCGACGAGGAGGCGGGGCAAACGCATAGCGGGGCCTTTCCTGAAGAGAAGGGGGCGCTCGTTCCGAGATAGAGTAGAGAGGAAGCAACACAGGGGCAATCCAGCGCTGCCCAGCGGCTGAGGCACGGTTGCGAGGATCGTGCCGTCTCTCTACAATGTTCTTACGGAAAGTTCGATGGTCCGTACCCGCCTGCCGAGACCGCTAAAGATGCTCCCTCCGCGTGCAACTTACCTTAAATCCCTGTTGGTCTGCGCCCTCGTGCTGGATGGCTTCGCCGCGGCGCATGGCGCGGACAGCCAATTTGAGAAGGAAATCCGTCCGCTTCTCAAAACGTACTGCCTCAGCTGCCATAATCCCCAGAAAAAGCGGGGCGATCTCGACCTTGCTCGCTTCGAGAAAGAGACTGACATCGGCATGGGTGAGGAGGTTTGGGCGGAAGTTGCCGCCCGCGTGCTCGCCCACGAGATGCCCCCCGAAGGCAAGAAACAACCCAGCATCGAGCAGCGCCGCAAATTTGTCCGCTGGGCACAGTCGGTCGCCAAGAAATCCGACGACTGCAAGCAACTCGCCTCCGACCGCACGATCAATTTCTACAAAGGTCATGTGATGAGCCGGCGGCTCAGCCGCGCCGAATACAACAACTCGATCCGTGACCTGATGGGACTCGATCTCCGACCCGCCGACCGTTTCCCCTCGGATGGCTCCGGCGGCGAAGGCTTCGATAACAATGGCGATGCTCTTTTCACCTCGGCCATCCATGTCGAGAAATACCTTGACGCCGCCGAGTACATCCTGAACACCATCCTCAACCCGAGCGCGGCGGACGTCGCGAGATTTTCCCAACAAGCCATCCAGTCTGCACGGGCACGTTTGCTGATCGCAGCGCCGGGGCCGGATTTACCCCCGCACGAGTCCGCCTGCCGCATTGTCGCGGCTTTCGCCGAGCGCGCCTTCCGCCGGCCCGTGGAGGATCGCGAAGTCGAACGGTTTCTGACTGTCTTCGACCGAGCCATGCGTCGCGGCGACTCCTTTGAGATGGCCTTGAAACTGCCGCTGAAAGCGGTGTTGATCTCGCCGCATTTTCTCTTCCTGATCGAGCCGGAGCCGGATAAGGATGGCGTTCACGAGTTACCCGACTATCCGTTGGCCTCGCGCCTGTCCTATTTCCTCTGGGCGTCGATGCCCGACGCAGAATTGCTCCGGCTGGCGGCAGAGAGGAAACTGCACGATGAGGGCTTCTTGCGCGAACAGGTGCGGCGCATGCTTCGTGACCCGCGCTCGCGCGGCCTTGCGGAGAGCTTCACCTCGCAATGGCTGGGCCTGGGGGTGCTGGGCGAGACCGTCCGGCCCGACCCGCAGCGCTTCCCCGAATTCGACGAGACGCTGGCCAACGCCATGCGTCAGGAACCGATCTGCTTCTTCGACAACCTGATCCGCGAGGGGCGCAGTCTGCTCGAGCTGCTCGACACCGATTACACTTTCGCCAACGAAAGGCTGGCCCGGCACTACGGCATCGAGGGAGTCCGCGGACCTGCCATGCGACGGGTGCCGTTACCCGACAAGAACCGCGGCGGCGTGCTTGGCATGGCTGGCGTACTGACCGTCACTTCCTTCCCTCTGCGGACAAGCCCGGTGCTGCGAGGTAAGTGGGTGCTAGAGGATTTGCTGGGCGCTCGTGTCCCGCCACCGCCACCCAATGCAGGCGAGCTGCCCAAGGACGATCGCAACACCAAGGGACTTTCCTTTCGCAAGCAGCTAGAGCTGCATCGCAGCCGGTCCGAATGCGCGTCGTGCCATCAGCGCATGGACCCAATCGGTTTCGGCCTGGAGAACTTTGACCCGATCGGGCGCTTTCGTACCGAGCAGGCCGGCCAACCGATCGATGCCGTCGGCGAGCTGCCCTCGGGAGAGAAGTTCAATGGCCCGCGTGAGTTGCGCGCCGTGCTGCTTAAACAACGGACCGAATTCCTCCGCAATCTGGCTCGGAAGATGCTCGGCTACGCCCTTGGCCGACAGCTCTATCGTTTCGATCAGTGTGTCATTGACGATGCTCTCAAGGCGCTGGAAGCCGATGGTTACAAGGCAACGGTCCTCATCGAACGAATCGTATTGAGTTACCCATTCCGGCACCGTTATGTGAAGAAGTGAGCCGACGATGTACCCGAAAACCCGTTCGCTATCTCGACGGACTTTCCTGCGCGGCGCCGGGGCGATGATCGCCCTGCCGTTTTTCGAATCGCTGCTGCCGGTTCGGGCGGCGTCGAAGGTTCGACCGCCCAAGCGCATGGCCTGCATGTACTTTCCCAACGGCGTCTGGCCGGCCGCCTGGATCCCCAAGAAGACGGGGAGTGACTTCGAGTTGCCCTTCTCGTTGACACCGCTGGAGAAACTCAAGCAGGACGTGATCGTCCTGTCCGGATTGGACAAGGCCCAGAGCCGCGACGGCGACGGCCACTACGCCAAGACGGCCAACTTTCTGACCGGCCTGCACGTCCAGAAGACCATCGGCAAGGACATCAATGTCGGCGGTGTTTCGGTCGATCAAGTGGTCGCTCAGAAGTTCGGCGACCAAACGCCCTTGCCCTCGCTGGAGCTGGGCATCGATCCGGTGATTTCCGGCACGGACAGCGTGGTCGGCTATACGCGGCTGTATGGCTCGTACATCTCCTGGCGCACCGCCGGTGCGCCGTTGGCCAAGGAGATCAATCCGCGCATGGTGTACGAGCGGTTATTCGGTGCCAAGGATGCAGCCCCTCGCCATCGGGACGACGATCGCAGCCTGCTCGATCTGACCCTGGAGGACGCCCGCAATCTGCGTGGCCGGCTGGGGCGCGACGACCTGTTCAAGCTCGACGAATATCTCGATGCGATCCGGGCCGTCGAACGCCGTTTGGAATTCGCTTCCAAGCCCGACTCCAGAGAGTGGAAACCGACGCTGGCACCGGACGCCGCGCCGCCGGCGGCCGGCATCCCGCGCGAGCATCGCGAACACGTCAAGCTGATGCTCGACCTGATGGTGCTGGCCTTCTGGTCCGATTCGACGCGCATCATCACGTTCATGTTTGCCAACGACGTCTCGAACAAGAATTTCTCGTTCGTCGAGGGCGTCCGCGGGAGCCATCACGATATGTCGCACCACAGCAACGATCCCCGCAAGATCGAGCAGTACCAGCGTATCAACCGCTGGCACGTGGAACAGTTCGCTTACTTGCTTGGCAAGCTGAAGGCGATCCGCGAAGGCGAGGCCACGCTGCTGGACAATGCGATGGTGATGTTCGGTTCCAGCCTTTCGGATGGCAACCGCCACGATCCGAACAACTTGCCGATCCTGCTCGCCGGCCGCGCAGGAGGGAACCTCCAGACCGGGCGTCACATTGCCAGTCCCAAGAATACGCCGCTGTGCAATCTCTATGTGTCGATGTTGCAACGGATGGATCTGCCCGTGCGCAGCTTCGGCGACAGTACCGGCCCCTTGGCAGGCTTGTCCTGATTCGACATAAGGCAAGTATCCTGCTTTCCGTAACGTTGGCCGCAGCACGCAATATGCCGTACCGGATGTGTCCGGATCATTCACGCCCTCGCGCGATGGGGTTGATGGCGATGAGGGTGACGGACAGAAACTGGATTAGAGCGCAGCGCGAAAGCATTGGGTGAGAATTGTGCCACGGTTGTGTCAGCCCCGAGAGCAAAACGGCTGACCCAGCCGTGGCACAAGGAACGAGGCGCTGAACGTTTCCAACATGCGTTTTATTGCAAACCCTTGTAGGCCCCCAGCTGGAACGCAAGGCTCGATGGTAGCGTCATACCAAGAGCCGTTATGGATTGGATGACTCCCGGCTCGACGTAGTTGAAAGCGAGCAGGTTGTTTCCAAGGGTGTCCGTCTCGCCATTTGTCGTTAGATCCGGGCGCAAGGTTGTTGGGATCGGATTCTGGGATTGGTTAATTTCAAAAGCATATACTTGCTGAGGCGTTTGTTGGGCGAACGTGAGTTCGCCTGGCAAGAGCAAGTTGTCAAAGTTCGTGTAGAGTGAGGTGCGGACAGTCCTATCCATCCAGACGTCATTGTTCGCCTGGTCGGTGAAGCCAGTATAGTATACATCCAATTTCTGGCCGACCAAGAATGCCAAGATGGGAATCTGGAAAGTAGCAGAAGCCTGAGAGTTTGCATTCAGGGTGGCCGACTTCACCTGACCGTTCAGAAAGAACAAGACATTGCCGTTGGTAGGACTAACTGCCCCCGCAGGTACAGGAGTGATCTGTCCAGTAATCCGGTCGAAGCCTGGGAAAGGCGTCACCGTGGCCGTTACCGTCTCTGTCACAATCATACCCGGTGTGATCTGGACCGTGGGGTTCACATAGACGTCTGTCGTAATATTCGCGGGCACAACCCGATCCTCCAGTACTTCCAGACGCGGCCGCACGTGGGAACGCACGGGCGTCGGCCGGATGACGCGACGCGGTAACCAACGACGTTGCAGTTGACGAAACCACAGAAGTGCGGACATGGTCGTATTCCTCAAAAACAGTGAAAAGAGACACAAATCTTCACGGATCCTGTTAACAGCGGACAGCGGGCCGAACCCGCCGTCCTCGGGCCTCTTGTGGCCCAGGTGTTTCCCTCCTCCGACGCTCAGGCCGCGCCAAAGCCGAACCCCTCCAACTGGCCCGAAGGCGACCAGACCATAAACAGCAGCGGCATCCCGTCGAAGTAGAACTGCTCTACCTGGGTGCCGTCGGCCAACAACATGTCGATCTCCGGCAGCAAGGCGTCCAACAATGTCCAGAGCGCCATCACACTGGCGCTGGCGCCACCCTCAGCGGCGCTGATGTTCTGGGGCGACATCGCCGTCGCGAGCGGCAGCGTCAGGCTGACCGTGGCATCGCCGTTGGCATCGACCGGAGCCGTGACGGTTTGGCCGTCCACGTCAAAGGTGACGGTGCCGTCGCTTTGCGAGGAATGGACATCGATGGTCTCGGTCTGGTTGAGGGCGAGCAGGTTGGGCTGGATCTGGATGCTGGTGAACTGGAGGGAGGGCGCCCGGGGCGCCGGCGCGGGCGCCCCGCCCTGCCGCGGCGTGAGTAGCGGTTCATAGGCCCCCAGTGAGGGGGTGGCGGGACGCGGAAGCTGGCGCTGGTCGGTAAACACGCCCGGGACCGTTGTGCCGGAGCGGAAGGCCGGACTGCTTTGGCTGATGGCCATGGTTGGGGGCGAGTCGATATTGCCTTGTAGCGGGCCCAGCTGCGGATCGGCCGTCAGGGGCGTGCTGCCCGAGAGGTTGCCCGTTGAGGACATCACCAGATTGGGACCGTTGAGCGTCACCGTGGCCGTGTTGGTGTTGTTTCCGTTGACGGCATTGTTGACCAGATCGACGCCGCCTCTGGTGTTGGCCAAGATGCTATCGGTGAGGGTGGCGGTGGCCGACTGTGCGCTGCCAGTGCCCAGGGTGTTGCCGAAGGCCAGGTTGTAGACGGCGCCGCCTGCGGCGTTGCCGGGGGCGGCTCCTGTACCGCCGGCGATGGTGTTTCCAGCGTCGGTGCAGAAGGTGAGGGCCAACGTGCCGTCGAGATTGAAGATGGCCCCGCCATAGCCGCTGCCGCCGTTGCCGCTGGTGCCAAAGAGGGCGGTGCCGCTGCCGCCTTGGGCAGTATTGGCGGTGAGGGTGCAATTGGTGAGAGTGGCGGTGCCGAACATGTTGAAGATGGCCCCGCCCAGGCCCGCGCCGCCACCACCGCCGCCCAACAAGCCGCCAAAGGCACCGCCGCCGCCGCCGAAGCCGCCGCGGCCGACGCGGCCAGCGTCGCTGAGGCCGCCGCCGCCGCCGAAGCCGCCGCTGCCGCCGGAGCCAAGGGCGCTGGCGGCGCCGCCGCCGCCGAAGCCGCCGCCGCCGCTGAACAAGCCGCCGCTGGCGCCGGCGGCGCCGCCGCCTCCAACGCCGCCGCCGCCACCGCCGGAGCTGCCGCCGCTGCCGAAGCTGCCGCCGCTGCCGGCAGAGCCTTGCCCGCTGGTGCCGCCTCCACCGCCATCGCCGCCGGCGACGCCGCCACCGCCCTGGCCGGCGAAACCCCCTTGTCCGCCCCCCGCTCCCGCTAGATTGATGTTGGCATTTTGTCCGTTGTCTCCCGGACGGAAGCCGCCGCCGCCACCGCTGCCAGTGTTGCTGCCGCTGCCGCCGCTGCCGCCGAACGTGCCGCCCAGAGAGCCGCCGAAGCCACCGCCACTGCCGCTGGTGGCGCTCTGGCCCATGCCGCCGCCGCCGAAGCCCAATCCCGGCACGCCGCTGTTGCCGCCGACCGCCGCATCGTTGGTCAGCGTCACGCCGCTGAGATTCAATGTCCCCTGATTGAAGATGGCGCCGCCCGCCCCCAGACCGCCGCCGCCCGCGCCGCTGTCGCCTCCATCGGCCACACCGCCGGCCAGCGTCAGATTGGTCAGCGTCAGATTCCCCGCCGCCAAACCGCTCTGCCCGCCTGACACGTAAAACAGCCGGAAGTTGGCGTCGACGTCGTCGCGTTGGATGGTGGAACCGTTGCCCTCGATGGTGAGGTTGCTGCTGATGGCCGGCAGGCCGTCCGGACCATACCAGAAGTTGTTGATCGCCGTCAGCGTGTAGGTGCTGTTGGGAATCAGTTTGATGATGTTGCTTTGGCCGTTGCTGTTGGCCGTATTGATGTCGGCGATCAGCGTGTGCACATCGCCGGCGCCGACAATGAACACCGCCGGCACCGTACGATCCTCCAATACTTCCAGAAGTGGCCGCACGCGGGGGCGTGCGGGCATTGGCCGAATGACACGACGCGGAAACCAGCGACGTTGCAGTTGACGAAACCACAGAAGTGCGGACATGGTCGTATTCCTCAAAAACAGTGAAAAGAGACACAAATCTTCACGGATCCTGTTAACAGCGGACAGCGGAGCGAACCCGCGATCCTCGGGCCGCTGGTGACTTGGCGGGCTGCGCTCAGCCGCCAGCGGTCCAGGTGATTGCATCCCCCGACGGCTAGCCGGCGCCCAGGCCAAATCCCTTTATCTGGCCCGTAGGCGTCCAGGCGATAAAGAGCACCGGCGAGCCACCGAACGAGAACGTCACGACCTGAGTGCCGTCGGCCTGGACCTTGTCAATGGCCGACAAAAAGAGGTTCCAAATCGTACCCTTGGTGGAGTCAATTAACGCGAACCAACGCGCTATGATGGATGCGTTGGCGGTGGCGTTGACTCCGTTGAAAGCGGCGGTGATGCTCTGCGGCTCAAGCACGCTCAGTAACGGCACGGTCAGGGTGACCGTGGCGTTGCCGTTGGCATCGACGGAGGCAGTTACGTTTTGGCCGCCGACGGCAAAGGCTACACTGCCGCCGCTCTGCGAGACGTTGACATTGATGGTCTCGGTCGCGGTCAAGGCGAACGGGTTGGGCGTGACCGAGATGGTAGTGAACTGGATAGACGCAGCCACCGCAGGCGGGGGCGCGGGCGGCGCCGGCGGCACGGGCGCGTTCACCGTGAGGATGGCGGCAGTGGTGGTGGCGGTGCCGAGATTGTTGGTGAAGACGGCGCGAACCTGAGAGCCGTTTGCGGCAATGGGGACGCCGGGAATCACCAGTGTGGAGGAGGTTTGGTCCGGGATGTTTTCCCAAGTTTGTCCGTTGTTGAAGCTGGCCTGCCATTGCACGGTGGGGTTGGGGTCGCCGAGGGCCATCGCGGTGAAGGTCGCATCCTGCCCTGCCGTCACCGTCAGGTTGGTTGGGTTGGTCGTTACGTTTGGCGCACCTAAACCAAGCTCCCATGCTCCGCGGCCGAAAGTGCCGATCACCAGGGAGTTCTTGCCCGCCACATAGTCCAATTCTGTGACCTGGACATTGGGCAAGCCCGTGCCAAACTTGGTCCAGACGGTCCCGGCCTTGCCCGTTCTGTAAACGCCCACGTCTGTTCCCACGTAAACGTTCCCGTTCGTGGGATTGACCAGTACCGACCAGACGGGCACATTGGGCAGGTTGCCGCTGATGTCTTTCCACTTGGCGCCGAAGTTGGTCGTGTAGTAGACGTGCTGACCTTTCTGGCCAGTGGGGGTGAAGGCGTTGACGACGGCGTAGGCGGTGCCCCCGGTGGGGGCGGTGGGATCGATGGCGATGCTGTTGAGAGAATCGGCCACCGATCCGTTGGGGAGAGGGGCCGGCGTCCAGGTCGCGTTTGCCGCCAGTGCATCCTGCGAGACGAAAATGCTTGCGTTGGCCGAGACGTAGACGATGCTCTGAGCTTTAGCGGGAGGGGCCCCAATGTTTGGTGTGGTCAGCGTGTCGGTGAAGGTTGTCGTTTTCCCGTCGGCGGTTGTTGTTATCAGGGCCGGGGAAGTGAACGAGCCAGCGGTCGTGGAGCGGTAAACCTTGTAGGCAGTGGCCCCGGCAACGGCCGACCAAGTGAGAGTTACAGAGTTGGTATTTCCGCTCAGAGCGGGCGTTGCCTGGACATTAGAGGCGGTTGTCTCACCACCAGGCAGGACGGCGGTGACCTCATAGTAGTAGGTGCCGGCCGGGATGTTGCCGCCATTTGGGCTAGCAGTCACCGGGGACAGAACCGGAGCAGCAACCGTGCTGAGCAAATTGAGCTTTTGCCAGGTTTCGCCGCCGTCAGTCGATTTGTAGACGCCGCCGCTGACTGTCCCAGTGCGACCCCCCGTGGCCGC